>CAZSHT010000095.1:0-6357 GCA_964606715.1 uncultured Bacteroidales bacterium | reverse complement strand
ACAAAATCATTTTCTTGTACCAATATTTGTTTTGATAAGGCGACCATATATTTTTTTGTTTCACCGGTAATCTTTGAAGTTATTATCAACTCACGATTTCCGCGTTTTATCTTACCAAAACTAACAACACCGTCAATTTCTGCAACAACAGCAGGATTTGATGGATTTCGAGCTTCAAACAATTCCGTAACTCGTGGCAAACCACCTGTGATATCACCTGCTTTCGATGAAGAACGAGGCATTTTCACTAAAATATCGCCTTCACTTATCTTATCACCATCTTTCAATGACAGACGCGAAGCTACAGGAATCGTATATGTTTTAATGACTTCGTTATTTTTATCAACGATGTATAATGTTGGGATTTTTGTTTTATCTCTCGATTCAATAACAATCTTTTCTTTGAAGTTTGTTTGTTCATCAACCTCTACCAAATAGTTTACATTTTCTATCAACGAATCAAATTTTACTTTACCGCTAACTTCCGAAATGATAACAGCATTGTATGGATCCCATTCACAAACGACATCACCTTTTTTCACCTTCTTGCCATCACCAATATATAATTTAGCACCATATGGAATATTGCTTGTCATCACCGAAAGTTTTGTTTTCGGATCAATAATATTTAATTCTGCTTGACGACTGACCACAATTTCTATTTTCTTTCCTTCCGAATCGGTTGAATGAACAGTTCTTAAATCATCAATCTTCAGCGTTCCATCATGTTTTGCCGTAATGGTAGAATCAATACCCACATTACCGGCAGTACCTCCCACATGGAATGTTCTCAAAGTAAGCTGTGTTCCCGGTTCACCAATCGACTGAGCAGCAACAACACCCACAGCTTCTCCTTTCTGAACCATAAAACCGGTAGCCAAGTTACGACCATAACATTTGGCACATACCCCATGTCTAGATTCACAGGTCAATACCGAACGAATCTCCACTTTTTCTATTCCGGCATCTTCTATTGCTTTTGCTATTTCTTCGGTTATTTCTTCTCCTGATTTTACAATTAAATCACCTGTTGTAGGATGATAAATATCGTGAACACCTGTTCGTCCTAAAATACGATCATACAACGATTCTACAATATCCTCATTATTTTTAATAGCTTCTACTTCAAGACCTCTCAAAGTTCCACAATCTTCATCTCTAATGATAACATCTTGTGAGACATCTACCAAACGACGCGTCAGATAACCGGCATCGGCTGTTTTTAACGCCGTATCGGCTAATCCTTTACGAGCTCCGTGAGTAGAGACAAAATATTCCAATACCGACAGTCCTTCTTTAAAGTTCGCAATAATCGGATTTTCAATAATTTGACCACCCGTAGCTCCTGATTTTTGTGGTTTTGCCATCAAACCCCGCATTCCCGACAACTGACGAATTTGTTCTTTTGAACCCCGAGCTCCTGAATCAATCATCATATAGATTGAGTTAAATCCTTCGTTATCTGTGCTCAGCGTCTTCATCAATATATTTGTCAACTCAGTATTGGTATGCGTCCAAATATCAATAATATGGTTATAGCGTTCATTATTTGTAATGGCTCCCATATTATAACTCATCATCACTTCATCAACTTCTTCGTTTGCTTTTTCTATCAATGCCGGTTTTTCTTTAGGAATGATAACATCACCTAAATTGAATGATAAACCTGCTTTAAAAGCACTCAAATATCCTAAATGCTTAATATCATCTAAGAAGTTGGCTGTTACGGCATTTCCTTTTTCTTTAAAAATATGACCTATAATACTTCGTAACGATTTCTTTGTCAACAACTCATTTATAAAACCTATTCCTTCCGGCACATATTGATTCAAGATAATCCGACCAACTGTTGTTTCTAGCAATTCATTTGAATCTTTATTCAATCGTACTTTTACTTTGGCATGCAAGTCTACTTTATCTTCATTGTATGCAACGACAGCTTCTTCTGCTCCATAAAAAATAAGCCCCTCTCCTTTTACTCCTTTTCGTTCTTTAGTGATATAATACAATCCCAATACCATATCTTGTGAGGGAACTGTAATAGGAGCTCCATTGGCAGGATTTAGGATATTGTGCGAGCCCAACATCAAGACTTGTGCTTCTAAAATTGCTTCATTTCCAAGAGGCAAATGCACTGCCATTTGGTCACCATCAAAGTCAGCATTAAATGCCGTACATGCTAACGGATGCAATTGCATGGCTTTCCCTTCTATCAACTTAGGTTGAAATGCTTGAATTCCTAAACGGTGAAGTGTTGGAGCACGATTAAGCAGAACGGGATGCCCTTTAATCAAATTTTCTAAGATATCCCAAATTATCGGTTCTCGTTTATCTATTATTTTCTTAGCCGACTTTACTGTTTTCACAATACCTCTATCGAGCAATTTCCTGATAATAAATGGCTTATACAATTCTGCAGCCATTTCTTTCGGGATACCACATTCGTGCATTTTCAATTCAGGTCCAGCGACAATAACCGATCGTGCAGAATAGTCTACCCGTTTCCCTAATAAATTTTGACGAAATCGACCGCGTTTCCCTTTTAAACTGTCTGTTAATGATTTCAACGGACGATTTGAATCGGTTGTAACAGCATTTGATTTTCTACTGTTATCGAGTAATGAGTCAACTGCTTCTTGAAGCATTCGTTTTTCATTTCTCAAAATAACTTCGGGAGCTTTTATCTCAAGCAATCGTTTCAAGCGATTGTTTCGAATAATAACTCGACGATATAAATCGTTTAAATCTGATGAGGCAAAACGACCTCCATCTAATGGTACTAATGGTCTTAAATCCGGCGGAATAACCGGAATGACTTTTAAAATCATCCATTCGGGCAAACTTCTTCCATTGGAAGCTCTAAATGCTTCTACTACATTCAAGCGTTTCAAGGCTTCATTTTTCCGTTGCATAGAAGTTTCATTATCAGCCTGATGTCTCAAATTATAAGATAATTCATCTAAGTTAACCCGCTCTAACATCATCATAAGGGCTTCGCCACCCATTTTGGCTATAAACTTATTTGGGTCCGAATCATCCAAACGAGCATTATCTTCCGGTAATGTTTCTAATATCTGTGAATATTGTTCATCATCTAAGAAATCTATTGGTTGTAAAGGTGTTCCGTCTTCTAATTTTGCTAACCCCGGTTGGATAACCAAATAGCGTTCATAATAAACAATCTGTTCCAATTTCTTTGTTGAGATGCCCAATAAATATCCTATTTTACTTGGTAATGATCGGAAAAACCAGATATGTGCTACCGGGACAACCAACTGAATATGTCCCATGCGTTCACGACGCACTTTCTTTTCTGTTACCTCCACACCACATCGGTCACACACAATTCCTTTGTAACGAATTCGCTTGTATTTTCCACAATTACACTCATAGTCTTTTACAGGACCAAAGATGCGTTCACAAAACAACCCATCTCGTTCCGGTTTGTATGAACGGTAATTTATCGTTTCAGCTTTTACGACTTCACCTCTTGATTCAGCTAAAATCTTATCTGGAGAAGTTATACTTATTATGATTTTCGAAAAATCATTTCTTATTGCCGGTGCTTTTTTAAATGCCATATTATAAATTATTTCAATTTATGTTTTATTCAAAATCTAAATTAATTGCCAAGCCTTTCAATTCGTTTACCAACACATTGAAAGATTCCGGAATCTCCGGTTTCGGCATTGGATCGCCTTTTACAATTGCCTCATAGGTTTTGGCTCTACCATTGATATCATCTGATTTTACTGTCAAAATCTCTTGTAAGATATGTGAAGCACCAAAACCCTCTAATGCCCAAACTTCCATTTCACCAAATCGTTGTCCTCCAAATTGAGATTTACCACCCAATGGTTGTTGTGTTATCAACGAATAAGGACCTATGGAACGAGCATGCATTTTGTCATCAATCAAGTGATTTAGTTTCATCATATAAATGACGCCAACTGTAATTTTTTGTTCGAAGCGTTCCCCTGTTTCTCCATTATACAGATAACTCATACCATATGCAGGCAATCCTGCTTTTTCAGTATATTCTGTAATATCTTCCAAAGAAGCTCCGTCAAAAATAGGCGTTGCAAATTTCACTCCCAAAACTTGACCTGCCCAACCTAATACAGTTTCGTAAATTTGTCCTAAGTTCATCCGTGAAGGCACTCCTAACGGATTCAAAACAATATCAACCGGTGTTCCGTCTTCCAAATAAGGCATATCTTCTTCACGAACAATTCGAGTTACAATACCCTTATTTCCATGACGACCAGCCATCTTGTCTCCTACTTTAAGAACGCGTTTTTGTGCGACATAGACTTTTGCCAGCTTTAATATTCCGGAAGGTAACTCATCTCCAATTGTTACATTGAAGATTTCTCGTTTTTCTTCTGATTTTATTTCTTTATACTTCAAGATGTAATTGGCTAGCAAACGAATGATAAGGTCATTTATCTTCTTGTCAGCTACCCAACGACGAACAGGAGGCATATCTGCAAAATCTATTCTTTGCAGATTTGTCAATGAATATTTAGTGCCTTTTTTAATAATTTCTTCACCTAAATTATTCTTTACCCCTTGCGATGTTTTTCCATTTAAAACAGAATACATCTTCTTCACTAATAATTCATTAAGTTTGGCAATGCGTTGTTCTGTTTCTTTTTTTATTTTTTCCACCAAAGTTTTTTCAACAGCTTTAGACTTCTTATCTCGAGTAGAGCGTGCAAATAGACTGGTATTTATAACAACCCCGCTTAATGAAGATGGTGCTTTTAAAGAAGCATCTTTCACATCACCTGCTTTATCGCCAAAAATAGCTCGCAGCAATTTTTCTTCGGGAGTAGGATCCGATTCTCCTTTTGGTGTAATCTTACCCACCAAGATATCACCCGGTTTCACATGAGCTCCCACACGAATAATACCATCGGCATCTAAATCTTTTGTTGCCTCTTCACTAATATTTGGGATATCAGAAGTTAAAATTTCTTCACCTAGTTTAGTATCTCTCACTTCTAATGAGAAATCAACCACATGAACTGAGGTAAACCAATCTTCTCGAACAACTTTCTCTGAAATCACAATAGCATCTTCAAAATTATATCCTTTCCATGGCATAAAAGCTACTTTCAGATTTCGACCTAAAGCAAGTTCACCTTTTTCCGAAGCAAATCCCTCAGTCATCAAATCACCTTTTTTAACTTTTTGCCCAACTTTTACTATTGGCTTTAAGTTTATCGTTGTGTTTTGGTTAGTTTTCTTGAACTTCGGCAAATTATATTTCTTCAACGAATCTTCAAAACTTACTAACAATTCTTCTTCTGATTTTTCATATAACACATGAATTTCATTTGCATCTACATATTTTACTTCGCCATCTCCTTCTGCAATGATATGTATACGAGAATCGCGAATAACCGGCTCTTCCAATCCCGTTCCAACAATTGGAGCTTCCGGGTTAATCAACGGTACTGCTTGACGCATCATATTTGACCCCATCAAAGCACGGTTTGCATCGTCATGTTCCAAAAAGGTAATTAACGAAGCTGAGATAGATGCTATTTGATTTGGTGCGACATCCATCAAAGAAATATTTTCCGGATTCACGATTGTAAAATCACCTTTTTCTCTTGATTTAATTTTATCTATTTTGAATAATCCCGTTTTTTCGTCATATGGAGCATTGGCTTGTGCAATGATATTTTCCTCTTCTTCCTCAGCCGTTAAATAAACGATATCATCCAACTTAATAGATCCTGTTTCTACTTTTCGGTAAGGTGTTGAGATGAACCCAAAATCACTTATCTTGGCATACACACACAACGAAGAAATAAGTCCAATGTTGGGACCTTCCGGCGTTTCTATAGGACATAATCGTCCATAATGCGTATAATGCACATCTCGAACTTCAAATCCGGCATGCTCTCGCGTTAAACCACCGGGTCCTAAAGCAGAAAGTCGTCGTTTATGAGTTATTTCTGATAATGGATTCGTTTGATCCATAAATTGAGACAACTGATTTGTTCCAAAAAAACTATTGATAACAGCTGACAAAGAACGAGACACTATTAACTCATCGGGCTTAAACACCTCATTATCACGCACATTCATTCGTTCACGAATAGTTCTTGCCATTCGTGCTAATCCTACACGAAATTGATTGGCCAATTGTTCTCCAACGGTTCGTACGCGTCTATTACTTAAGTGGTCAATATCATCAACATCGCGTTTTGAATTAACAAGTTCTATGAGGTATTTAATAATACTGATAATATCTTGATTCGTCAGAATACGAATTGTTTCAGGGATATCTAATTTTAATTTTTTATTGATTTTATAACGCCCTACTTCACCTAAATCATATCT
>CAZSHT010000094.1:0-6618 GCA_964606715.1 uncultured Bacteroidales bacterium | reverse complement strand
TTGGATTGGTATTCCCGATAATCGTCGATGGGGACAAAGAATCGTTTGTTTTTTTTGTTCAAAAAATTCAATGTTTCGTTTACGGCAATACGATAAATCCAGGTGTATAATTTACTGTCGCCACGAAATTTCTTCAGATTAATCCAAATTTTGAGAAACACTTCTTGCACCACATCGTCGGTATCTTCGTGTATGATTACCATTTTTCGAACAAGCCAATAAACAGGTTGTTTGTATTCTTTGAGTAACAGCGAGAAAGCCTCTTGCTTTTTGCCTGTGGCAAGCAATTGAGTAATTTCATGGTCTTTCTCTACTGACATCAAAAACGGTTATTCTTATTAAGTTGATATGATGCCAAAACTTTATAAAAGTTTAATCGAAACAACGGTTTTATTTTCTTGCTGTTACGCGTTTCACCGCATTCACAATATCATCGGTGTCGAGATGGTATTTTTTGAGCAACGCATCGGGTGTTCCGCTTTCTCCAAAAGTATCATTTACCCCTATCATTTCCAGTGGCATAGGCTGTGTAGTGCTTAGCAATTTTGCCACCAAACTTCCCAATCCTCCGTTGAGCATATGTTCTTCGGCGGTAACCACACATTTTGTTTTTCGAGCCGATGTTAAGATAGCATCTTCGTCAAGTGGTTTTATGGTGTGTATATTGATAACTTCGGCATCTATTCCTTCTTGTGCCAATAAGTCGGCAGCTTCGAGCGATTTCCAAAGCATATGTCCCGTAGCTACAATGGTAACATCATTGCCTTCTCTGAAAGAAATGGCTTTTCCTATTTCAAACGGTTGATTGGCATCGGTAAAATTAGGAACTTTCGGTCGTCCGAAACGCAAATATACAGGACCTTCGTAATCGGCAATAGCCAGTGTCGCCGCTTTTGTTTGGTTATAATCGGCAGGATTGATAACGGTCATATTGGGCAACATTGTCATCATTCCGATATCTTCCAATATTTGATGAGTTGCTCCGTCTTCTCCCAAGGTCAGCCCCGCATGAGAAGCACAAATCTTTACATTTTTGTTGGAATACGCTACCGACTGGCGAATCTGATCATACACACGCCCTGTTACAAAATTGGCAAACGATCCGACAAACGGTATTTTTCCGCCAATGGTCATTCCCGCAGCAACTCCTATCATATTGGCTTCGGCAATACCTGCTTGAATAAAGCGATTGGGATATTCGGCAGCAAACTTATCCATTTTCAATGAACCGGTAAGGTCGGCACAAAGAGCAACAACATTGGGATTCTTTTTCCCCAGCTCATCGAGTCCGGCACCAAAGCCCGAACGGGTATCTTTTTTGTCAAATTGAGAAAAATCCATAATCTTTTTATTTTGCGTAGTTAACAGCTCTTGTTTCGCGTATCACCGTTACTTTTATTTGTCCCGGATAGGTCATATCTTCTTGTATCTTTCGAGCAATATCGTTAGCCAATGTTTCTGTTTTACTGTCTGAAACGATATCACTTCCTACGATAACCCGCAACTCTCTGCCGGCTTGGATAGCATAAGTCTTCATGACACCTTCATATGATAATGCCAAATCTTCCAAATCTTTCAGTCGCTTAATGTAAGACTCCGTAACATCGCGACGCGCTCCCGGACGAGCTCCCGAAATAGCATCACACACTTGCACAATAGGAGCAATCATTGAGGTCATTTCCATTTCGTCGTGGTGCGATCCTACAGCATTGACAATTTGCGGATTTTCATTTAGGGATTCCAATATTTTAGCTCCTGCCAACGCATGTGGCAAATCGGTATAATCTTCGGCTACTTTTCCGATATCATGCAAAAGACCGGCGCGTTTTGCCAACTTCACATTGAGACCTAATTCTCCCGCCATGATAGCACAGAGATTGGCCGTTTCGCGTGAGTGTTGCAACAAGTTTTGTCCATATGAAGAACGGTATTTCATTTTTCCGATTAAACGCAATGCATCGACATGAATGCCATGCAAGCCTAAATCAATGGCTGTGCGTTTTCCTGTTTCCAATATTTCTTCTTCTATTTCCGATTCTACTTTTTTCACTACTTCTTCGATGCGAGCAGGGTGAATACGACCGTCGGTTACCAATCGGTGTAATGAGAGCCTTGCTATTTCACGGCGAATAGGATCGAATGCCGACAATACAATAGCTTCCGGCGTATCGTCAATGATTAACTCAACGCCCGTAGCTGCTTCCAAAGCACGAATATTTCGTCCTTCCCGTCCAATGATACGACCTTTCATGTCGTCGTTGGTAATGTGAAATACCGTAACTGAATTTTCGATGGCTGTTTCCATCGCTACGCGTTGAATCGATTGCAAGACAATTTTCTTTGCTTTTTTGGTCGCTTCCATTTGTGCTTCCGACAAGATTTCATTGATATAAGCTGCCGCTTCCGATTTGGCTTCTCCTTTCAACGATTCCAACAGTTGTTCTTTGGCCTCTTTGGCAGAGAGAGAGGCACTTTTTTCGAGTTGTTCGACGGCTTTTTTCTGGGCTTTTTCGTAATGCTCTATTTTGCGTTCTACCAAGTCGAGTTGGGTATCCAAGTTTTTTCGTAGAATATCCAGCTCACGCGATTTCTTTTCTACCGATTCGCGTTTTTGTGACAATTGAACTTCGCGTTGTTTAAAGTTATTTTCGCGTTGTTGCAATTTGCTGTTTCGCTCATTGATATAAGCTTCGTGTTCTGCTTTCAATTGCAAAAACTTTTCTTTGGCTTGCAAGATTTTATCTTTTTTCAGCACTTCTCCTTTATCTTTCGCTTCTTCTAAAACTTTATCGGCTCGTTTTTTTAGAGCTTTGTCCCATACGAAATACGAAATTCCGCTTCCTGCCAAGAAAAAAACTACATATAATATAATATCCATCATAATTTATAATATTTAAAAAATTAAACAAAAAAACCCGTATCTACTTTAGGTGGGTAGAAAACCCTAAAAAGAATTGGTGGAGTTACCATCCCACTTCTGGGTTCCGTTGTCTCCCGAAAGAGAACCACAAGGGTTACGGCCTTCCATTGGTGCAATGAGATCACTCCAATTTAATTAATGTTGAGTTTCCCCCTTCTTCCTAAAATATAGATACGGGCTGTATCAAATGTTAAAGAACTTCTTTGTCTGCCAAATAAACATCCAGCAAATGATTGATTTCTTGCAGGTCTTTTGCTATTTCCACAGTGTCTTCTTTTCTATCTTTTTTCAACAATAGATAATTGACCGTTGTATGAAAAGCAACCATACTCAGAATATCGTCTTTGCTGAGCTCATAATTTGTTTTGTATTTAAGAATCAACTCATTAACCTTCTCGGCAGCTTGGCGATAAACAATCTCTGTTTGTTCATCATCAGCAATTTGCATCGGAAATTTCTTTCCGTCAAGTTGAATGGTTATATTAAGTTTATTCTCGTTCATACTCATTTTCTTGTTAAGGAATCGATAGTTTTATCGATGGCCCGTATCGCTTCATCAATAGTTCCTATCATTTCCTTTCTCACTTCATCGTTGCCTACTTTCTTATTGAAAAAATTAACAGAATCATCAAATTTATTCGCTTCCAATTGCACGATTGTTGCTTCGTGGCGTTTTATTTCTTCTTTCAGAGTGGCGTTTTCTTGTTCCAATATCTTTCGCCTCCCCTCGCAATTATCCAATAATTTGAATAATTTCGCCAATTTTTCTTTAATCTGCTTAGAAAAAGAATAAATTTGTGCTTCCATTTTTTTTCAAATAACAAAGTTAGTATTTTTTTTCGTTTTATTTATAGAAACATATTTTTTTAAATGTCAGGTCTCAAAAGTTTATATTTTTTTGTTTTCTTTTTAGTGTCAATTTCGCTGACCGCACAAACGACCTTCGACAATCCTCTGCATCAATCGCCGTTGTTTTTGGCAGGTTCGTTTGCCGAATTGCGAAGCAATCATTTCCATTCGGGGATAGATATTAAAACCGATGGTGTAATAGGGAAGCCTGTTTATGCCGTAGAAGATGGATATATCAGTCGCATTTCAGTAAGTCCGTGGGGATTTGGTAGAGCCGTTTACATCACACATACCAACGGTTATACTTCGCTGTATGGCCATCTGAGTCGTTTTCGTGATGATATTGATGCATATGTTCGCTCGGAACAACGCCGTTTGAAAAAAAATGAGGTCAATTTATATTTATCAAAAAATAAATTTCCCGTAAAACGAGGACAGCAGATTGCCTGGTCGGGAAACTCAGGAAGTTCGGGCGGTCCTCATTTGCATTTTGAGATACGAAAGACAGCGACAGAACACCCTGTCAATCCGTTGCAATTCAAATTTCCTGTTACCGACAATTTGCCACCACAAATGCTTTCGTTGATGGTAACCGAAACAGACAAAAGCGTTACTTATCCGATACGATTGAAATCTAAAACAACAGGAAAAGCAGTTTATAAAATCTCAAAAACATTAATGGTTTCTTCGCCTGTGAAATTTGCACTGGAGAGTTACGATTATCTGAATGGCTCATCTAACCAATGTGGGCTTAACAGCCTGACACTCCTCTTGGACGAAAAACCTGTTTTTGGGTTCTTGCTCAATGAAGTATCTTACGGTGATATGCGTTATATCAACAGTTTGATAGATTATCCGACATATATAAAAACAAAAAAACGCTACCAACGCTTATTTCGCCAACCCGGAAATTTTGCACATATCTATCCTATCAATAAGAATGACGGCGTGATTACTCTTTCCGATACACTGTCGCATCACATTACAATTATTGCCAAAGATTCATACGGAAACACTTCTACTTTGTCGTTTGTTATTAAGAACGCGAAACCATCGCACACACCACAAAGAAACACTTCGAAAGAATATTCTTACAACGAAGATCATAAGCTTTGGCAAAAGCATTTTTCTTTGACACTCCCAAAGAACAGTTTGTATGAAGATGCTTCCATTGAACGAAAAGAAATTCCAACGACAAATCCTCAATATGTATCTCCGGTTTATCAAATCGGTAGCGATACTATCCCGTTACACAAAAAAGCTTCTTTGAAATTTCAAATCACTTATCCCAATAGTGCTTTGCAAAATAACCTTTGCTTGATGCGAATAGCCCATTATGGCAATAAAAGAAAGGAAAAAATAATATATGTCGGCGGACATTCTGCCAATGGATTTTATACCGCCAAAACCAAAAATCTGGGTTATTTTGTGTTTATGCTCGATACAGTAGCTCCTGTTATCAAACCTGTCTATACCACCCCTCATGCCGATATTTTCGGTCGTGCCGAAATAAAATTCAAAGTTAGCGACAACTTGTCGGGATTGGCTCATTATGATCTATACATCGACAACCAATGGCAACCTGTATTTTTTGACGGAAAAAAAGGATGGATGATTTGCACTTTCGACAAGACCGTGAAACGCGGTCGTCACGATTTGCGCTTTGAAGCCGTTGACAGTAAAGGCAACAAGCAGGTTTACATGACAAAATTTTCGTATTAACAAAGAAGTCTTTATGAAACAAAACGCTTTCGGTAAATTGTATTTATTGCCCAATAGTATCGGGCATCATGACAAGTCAATGTTTTTGCCTGCCGGAGTAGAAAAAACGATTTTGCCGATTCGGTATTTTATTGTCGAAAATATTCGCACTGTCAGGCGTTACCTGCGATTTCTCGATAGCTCTTTTCCCATTGACGATTGTCATTTTTTTGAACTCAACAAGCATACTGCTCCTACGGAATTGCACCAAATGATACAACCTCTGACAAATGGTAATGATATGGCTGTTGTGAGCGAATCGGGAAGTCCTGCCGTAGCCGATCCGGGAGCTTTGGTAGTGCGTTTGGCACACGAAAAGAATATATCTGTCGTACCGCTGGTGGGACCATCATCTATTTTGTTGGCATTGATGGCTTCCGGACTAAACGGACAACAGTTTGCATTTGTAGGCTATATTCCAATAGACAAGCAAGAACGCCAGAAGACATTGCGTTCGCTCGAACAACGCAGTCGGCGATACCACGAAACAGAATTGTTTATAGAAGCACCTTATCGAAATAAAGCATTGATGGACAGCCTGTTGTCTACGCTTTCGCCAGCCACCTTACTAACCTTAGCCATTGAGGTTAACACTGTTGAAGAAACGATTATAACAAAACGCGTAGCCGATTGGAAAAAATCGGTTGCTCCAAATATTCAAAAACGAAATACTTTATTCCTTTTCTTAGCAGAATAAAAAAAGCGGTGATATATTTCTATACCACCGCTTTCAATATTTTTTTGAAGAAAACAGTTAACTTTTCTTAGCTACTTTTTTGTATCGGCTATTAAACTTATCGACACGACCTGCGGTATCTACCAATTTCATCTTTCCTGTAAAATAAGGATGTGAGGTGTTCGATATTTCTACTTTGATAAGTGGGTATTCAACGCCATCTACTTTGATGGTCTCTTTACTTTTG
This sequence comes from uncultured Bacteroidales bacterium, assembly GCA_964606715.1. GTDB lineage: Bacteria > Bacteroidota > Bacteroidia > Bacteroidales > JALTDM01 > CAZSHT01. Next base: position 165 of record CAZSHT010000094.1, on the reverse strand, counting down.
GCAGTTGAGCGAGTGATAAATATTTCGTCGTTAGAGATGTCTTTGAATACAACTAAACGATAATTTTTCGGGTGAATATCTTTTTTCATGATTTCTATTTTTAGGGAGTGCAAATTTAGAAGTATTTTTCTAATGAACAAAAGATTTTATTTATTTTTATATCGG
>CAZSHT010000093.1:0-6763 GCA_964606715.1 uncultured Bacteroidales bacterium | reverse complement strand
TTCATAGCTTCTTCTCCTGCATGCCAATCGGCCGGACAAACTTCGCCGTTCTTTTCGTAGAACTGCCAAGCGTCAACGACACGCAATGCTTCATCAATACTTCGTCCTAACGGCAAATCATTCACTACTTGATGGCGAACAATTCCTTGTTTGTCAATCAAAAATAATCCGCGAAAAGCAACAGGTGCTCCCGTAAATACGGATTCACCGGATTCATTTACATCATACTCACCGGCCAACACGCCGTAGTTTTCGGCAATCGTTTTTGAACTGTCGGCTACCAACGGATATTTCACGCCTTTGATACCACCGTCATTCAATTCGGTTTGCAACCATTTCCAATGTGAAAATTCGGTGTCGGTAGAACAACCTATTACCATCACACCGCGTTTTTCGAATTCTTCTTTTTTCTTTTCAAATGCCAAAATTTCCGTGGGACATACAAAAGTAAAATCCGCCGGATAAAAGAAAAATACAATGTCTTTTTTTCCGATATAATCGGCTAATGCAAAATCATTTACAATTTCCCCGCCATTCACTACGGCCGGTGCTTTAAACAATGGTGCTTTTTTCCCTACTAGTGTCATAATTTTATTTTTTTTTAAGATTAATAATTTCAGATAAACTACTCTTATAACAAAAAAACAAAAAAAATGTTTCGGTTTTTCATTATTTATTTTCAGGGTCGTAAGCACATAACAATTTCATAGCCTCCTCACTCATTCCCATTGATGAGAAACCGCCATCATTATAGATATTTTGCAATGTTACCTTTCGTGTCAAATCGGAAAATAATGTGATACAGATATTGGCACAATCTTCGGCATCGGCATTGCCAAGAGGCGACATCTTATCCGAAAATTCCATCAAAGCATCGAACCCTACGACTGCACTTCCTGCTGTTGTCTTTGTAGGCGACTGCGAAACCGTATTGATACGCACCTTTCGCTCATTACCATATTTATACCCAAAACTTCGTGCTATCGATTCCAACAACGCCTTTGCATCGGCCATATCATTGTAACGGTAGAAAATCCGCTGTGCCGCCACATAAGTAAGAGCCACTACCGACCCCCACTCTCTGATAGCATCTTTCTGATATGCCACTTTCAATATCTTATGCAACGACATTGCCGACACATCTAATGTTTTGTGATAATAATCATAGTTTACCTCATCATAAGTCAATCCTTTTCGCACATTCGGCGACATTCCCATCGAATGCAAGACAAAATCTATTTGTCCACCGAAAATTTCCATTGTTCTATCGAACAAAATTTCCAAATCATCGACATTCGTAGCATCTGCGATAATCAGCTCACTGCCTGTTTTTTTCACCAAGGCATCCATATTGCCCAAACGCAAAGCCGTCCCCACATTCGACAATACAAATTCGGCACCTTCTTCGTGTGCAAGCTCCGCCACTTTCCAAGCTATCGATTGCTCATTCAAAGCACCGAAAATAATTCCCTTTTTCCCTTTTAATAAATTGTATCCCATAAGTCTTTTTATGTTTTTTTTCAGTTCACAAAAATAATGAATATATGTGTTAAACAGCAGAATCGTCCTTTTGTTTTCTTTGCTATACTGCATTTTCATCATTATAAAAGCAGAGATGTGTTGTTTAATATAGTTTTCAGTCGCAAAATCTTTTATATTTACAATCATAAAAGATTAACTAATTTTTATTCATTAAATAAAACTAATAAACTATGAAAGTATCTGTAATCGGTGCAGGAAATGTAGGTGCTACCTGTGCTAATGTTTTAGCCGAACGCGATTTTTTAAATGAAGTTGTATTACTCGACATCAAAGAAAACTTTGCCGATGGTAAAGCTCTTGACATTTGGGAGTCGTCTCCTATTTTAAGTTTCAACACTTTTGTCAAAGGTGTTACCAATGATTATGCTGCAACCAAAGACTCTGATGTTGTTGTCATCACCTCCGGTCTTCCTCGTAAACCGGGAATGAGCCGTGATGATTTGATTGGCACTAACGCTAATATCGTAAAATCGGTAACCGAAAATGTTGCAAAATACTCACCTAATGCAACGATTATCATTGTTTCCAATCCGTTAGATGTAATGTCTTACACTGCTTATCTTGCTTCTGGTTTCAAAAAAGAAAAAGTATTCGGACAAGCCGGTGTATTGGATACCGCTCGTTATCGTGCTTTCTTGGCAGAAGAATTGAATGTTTCACCAAAAGATATCCAAGCATTATTAATGGGTGGTCACGGTGATACAATGGTTCCGCTACCTCGCTACACAACCGTTGCCGGTATTCCTGTAACCCAATTGATTAAAGAAGATAAATTAAATGCTATCATCGAACGCACCAAAAAAGGTGGCGGTGAAATCGTAAACTTATTAGGAACTTCGGCTTGGTATGCTCCGGGTGCTGCTGCTGCTCAAATGGCCGAAGCCGTTGTGCTTGATCAAAAACGCATCTTCCCCGTTTGTGCCTATTTAGATGGACAATACGGATTGAAAGACCTTTACATCGGTGTGCCTGCTAAATTGGGAAAAGATGGTATCGATGAAATTATCGAAATTGAATTGAACAATGAAGAACGCGCATTCCTCGACCATTCTGCCGATGCCGTTCGCGAAGTAATGGGTGTTTTAGACGGAATGAAATTATTCTAAAAACAACCTATCCCCAATAATAAAAAAGCAACTCCTTCATTTTCGGAGTTGCTTTTTTTCATTTAAAAACTCGTTTTCAAAAATTATTTCTTAAAAAACAACAATGAATCCAATACGGAATCATTGTGTTTATCATCAACCAACATTAGGCAAACAGTATCTTGATTTTCGTAATAAAACGATAATTCATCACCCAAATATTTCCCCGACACTTTATCTTCCATTAATAAATATCGTAAGCTGTCTTTTTCATAGTCATAACTTATAACCATTTGTAAAACATTTGTTTTTTTTAGCACCGGTATATTATTCACACACTCTGTTTTCCATTGGTATTCTACCCATACCGATTTTATTTTGAACACAACAGAATCCGTCAGGTTATACTTTTTTTGAGAAGGTGTCATTTCAAAACAAAATACGCCTTTTTCTTTCGATGCTTTCATTGATGGCGAACTGCGAAGAAGTCCCGTTTTGGCATCGGCACATTGCACACCACAAGCAATCCAAAATACACCCGACAAGGTAACACCAATAATAATAAGAAATCGTTTTATTTTTCTTATCATAATTTCATTTTAAGCAATAATATCTCTATAAATAATGCCAATAACGCCACTATGACAAACCAACGCCACAAAGCAATACCCTCGCGTTGTTGTTTCACCAAATCGACAATAGTTGCCGGTTCCACATTGGTAATCACCGTATAATTTTTCAGTTTATTTTTTTCTAAAAAATGAGTTATCTCTTCTGTTGTATTAAACTGCATATTGGATTCCTTTCTATCGTTGTTAAAAGCACAATAATCTATATTATTTTCACCTTGTTTGAAAATATAAAAACCTGCTTTTGCTATTTTATTATGTTGCAACTTCATCACCACCTGCTCTCCTTCAAGTCGTTGATAAGGGATAAAACGATTACTGTCTTCCAGATTTTGCACACTCACCGGCTGTGGCGACGATGATACCGGTAACTTAATATCGACCGACTGCCCTACACAATAATACAACGCCGTATTAAACTGATTGCCGGTAGCCATATTGTAGGCCAAAGGAAAAAATAACGGTGATGTAAAAAATGCATCATTGTCGGAAGTCATCGGAAATGAAAAGACAAACAAACGCCCTTGTCCGTCTTTTGTTCCTGTCACCAAATCATCACCATTATCGGCTTTCAGCAATGAATAGCTCAATCCTTTTTGTGCTATCGGAAGATGTGTCTTCACCACAGGCATTTGAGCATTAGGAGGTATCATTGCGAATACTTTTTTATAAACCGCCGCTTGTTTTTCGACAGCTTGCACTTGAACAGAGGTCGTATCGAAGTTCGAAAATGTGAGACTATGAAACATTTCCAAAAAAGCATTATACGAAACAATACGACCATCTTTGCTTGGCAAAAACACAACTTGTCCGCCTCGATAAACATATTGTTCTATTTGTTCCGACAAGGTTTGTGTCAATTCGGGCACGCCTTTTAATACCAACAAATTATAATGTCGCAAAACAGCATCATTGACTTCGCTCGGTGATATTGTTTTTGTAACAAATGATGGTAGCGAAAAAGCCGATTGAAAATAATCCGGCGACACACCGGATTCTTGTATAAACAATACCGAATGTTTTTGGCGAATATGAATCACAAAATTCAACACATTATCAAATGTAATCGGATAATCATCTATCACTATCTGACCTCTCAACAAGGAATCATCGGCAACAGAAAAGGTCAATGAATCGACAAGCGTTTTCCCCGAATCAATGGAAATAGTTGCCATTGTCTTGACGCTATCATTTATCAATAATTTCACCGGTAAATTGGAAATATATTTTTCAGAATGATTGGTAACAAGATACACCAGTTTCAATGTATTGTCATTCATCGGTAACACAAAACACGAATCTACCGAAATATTTTGGACTCCTTTCCGTGATGACACAACAAGATTAATTGGCAAGACACTGTCTTTTTCAAAACATTCCAAAGGAAAACTGTTTTTTTGGAAATCCGAAAATAAATACGCATCACTTATCGAAGAATCCTGAGCTATATTTTGCAAAATCATTGCTCCGTCGGCCGGTGTAGACGAAAACGAGATATGTTGCAAGTGTCTTGTCAATTGCTTCAACGATAAGTTTTTAAATGCATCATCGTTGGTCCAAATATTAAAATGATAATCGTCCGGAAAACTTTCAGCAACCCTAAGCACCTGAGTTACAGCTCGGTCGAGCAAAGTTCCTTGTTGCACTTGGGCTTTCATACTAAATGAATTGTCGATATAAAAATCGACTTGTTTAGCAATACTATTTTTTTCTTCTTGAATTCGTTCCACCCAATAAGGCTGTGCAAATGCCAAAACTAATGAAGCTATTGCCAATAAACGAGCCATCAAGACTAATAAATGTCGTAATCGCGACGATGACTGCGTGCGTTTTTTTATATCTTGTAAAAATGAAGTGTTACTGAAAAATACTTTTCGATAACGGCGAAAATTAAACAAATGAATGACAATGGGAATGAGTAATGCCCATAATCCCCATAGTATCCACGGATATATAAATTGCAAATGATACATATTTCCTCACAAAACTACTCAAAAAGATTTTTAAAGACACAATAAAAAAAGGGCTTCTACAAGAAGCCCTTTTTTTTGTCTCATTTTACGCTATTTAAGATTTTGCATTTTCGGGATATTTCACACCCAAAACATCTTCGATAGCCTTGATAAAAGTTTCTTTTGGTAATGCTCCTACTGCCATTTGCGGTTGTCCTTCGGTAGGTACAAACAATAATGAAGGAATACTTTTGATACCAAACATAGCAGCCAATTCTTGTTGATCTTCCGTATCAATCTTGTAAATGATAATTTTATCGCCATACTCTTTTTGAAGTTCTTCTAAGATAGGTGATACCATTTTACAAGGTTGACACCAATCTGCATAGAAATCAATCAAACAAGGAGCTGTACCTTCATATTTCCATTCTGTATTTTTCTCAAAATCAAATACTTTTGCTTTAAATGTTTCTTTTGTTAAAAATTCTAATGCCATTGCGTTTAAGTTTTTAATGAATAAAATTTGGATTGCAAAAATAATATATTTTCACAGGTTTTCAAGTTTTATAACAAATATAAATTCAAATTGTTTTATCAAGCAAAAAAACAATTTGTTAATAACTTGTTGAAACCTTGTTTGTAAAACTTAAATCCTTTCCCTGCAAACGATTCATATCTTAAAATGAATTATCTTACCTTTGTCGCTCATAAGCTATGCAACCTTTCCTTGTTTGTATGAGTTTATATTTTTAATCAAAAAAAGACTTATTATGAAACGATTAATTCTATCCCTTGCTTTAGTTTTTAGTTTTGTTTTCACCAATGCACAAAAAACGCCTGCTGTAAAATGGGAACATGCATTGGGTAGCACAACCGATGATGATGCCTATAAGATTATCCGTACTTTTGACAACAACTATATGGTTGCCGGAAAAGTACGCAATATTCCGACCGCTCATGGTGCTGATGACGGCTGGATTATCAAACTCAACAATAATGGCGATACGCTTTGGACACATGTTTACGGAGGACAATATGACGACCGTGCTTATTTCATCCAACAAACCTATGACAATAACTATATTGTTGCAGGCTACACCGGTTCAACTGATGGTGACATAACCCAAAACTATGGATTCACAGATGCTTGGGTATTTAAAATCGATACACTCGGTAATATCATTTGGTCAAAAACATTTGGCGGAAGTGATTATGATGCAGCTTATTGCATTAAAGAAACACCCGACAGCGGTTACATCGTTGTAGGCTACACTTCATCAAACGACAGTGATGTTTCCAACAATCATGGAAATAAAGATTTTTGGGTTGTAAAATTAAATTCTTCGGGAGACACTTTATGGACACATACTTATGGTGGCACCAATGATGATATAGCTTACAGTGTCGCATTTACACCCGATAATGGTTATATGATTGCCGGAGAAACATTTTCCTACAATGGCGATGTTAGCGGAGGTCATGGTGAATGGGATGCTTGGGTTATTAAAATCGACAGCGTCGGAAATCTACTTCATGCCTATTGTTATGGCGGTAG
>CAZSHT010000092.1:0-6774 GCA_964606715.1 uncultured Bacteroidales bacterium | reverse complement strand
CTCTTCCAATGATGAAAAAACATTTTTGGTTGGTCACATCTGTTTAGAAAAATAAGATTTCATCGTTCCTATTTGCTTAAAACTTTGCACATGGAATAATAACATGTTTTCGACTTCTTGACTTGTGTATTTGATTAAACTCATAGCTCAAAGACACTTCATGAGATCCTGCCGTATTAAAAGCTAACCGTGATATTGTAAAATCATAACTATACCCTATTTTCATCTGTTCTATCTGATACCCTATCACAAACGCAATAGCATCTTGATTGGCATAGCCACGAGCATAGTGTTTAAAAAAAGGAATTCCTCTATACCAAATACCTAATGAAAATGGGACTTTATACCAATAAGCTCCTATGTCGAACTGATCGTATTTTCCTTGTGCCTTATATAAGAATGTAGCTTTTATACTTTCTTCCATTGGAGAATCTGCTTTTCCATTTAATATTATTTTTGCTCCTCCCATCACTTTATAAAGTGTTGGCAACTCACTATATCCATCCATTTTTAAAGCTTGATTAGGAGGAAGCAGATGTCCTATAAAAAAACCACCCCAGTATAATTTTGTAAAACCAACAATTGAAATATTGTTGTCGAAATAAGTTACTTTCGGATAATAATGTGATTCTATGGAAGTTGCATTATTTTTGTCAAGGTGCAGTTGATCGCCAAATACCAAACGATTAATATCAATAGCCCGTTGAGCATATATAAAACTAATACCCGGTCGTAAAGCAAACTGTCTGTTAATTTTAATACTATAGGCATATTGAAATGAAATATTCGTTGTTGATAATGCTCCCGATCCGGCTTGATCATGCATTATCAACAAACCTATTCCCGAATTGTAATGATATAAATTATGGTCTAAACCAATCATATAAGTAATAAAAGACCCCGGAATAGCCGGCCACTGATCTCTAAAATTTAGAGTTGCTCTGCTTCCTTCCGTATTACCTGCAAAAGATGGAGCTAAATATTGTGGTGCCGCAAAATATTGTGTCATTTGTGGATCCTGAGCTTTCCCGACAAACGAAATTATAAAAAACAATATGTAGTAAAGCAATCGTTTCATTTGTCTGTTTTTTCTGTCATCATAATGTATTTGAATTGCTTCAGTTCTTCATTTGACTTCCTTAAATCAATATTTGCCACAAAAGTGTAATATCCATTTAGTTCAACAATAATTTTATAATAATGTCGTGGCAATAATGCTAAAACATATTTCCCTGTGCGTTTATTTGTACGGTAAATACCTTGCAACTTATTTGTTTTTTTGTCAATGACAGTAATTACCGCTGATAAATTGACAATAAAGCTATTGTCTTTTCTCACCACTCTGCCTTGCAATAAAACATAGTCTCGTTTAAAATCCGGAAATTGTATTTCGTAATTATCCATAGATCCTAATCCTTCCGGACGGTCAGATGAAAAATAATTTGTTTTACCGTCATAGCTTTGAATAAAGAAAATATCATTAAAAACCGTATTAATCGGATAACCTAAATTTTTCGGTTGTTGCCAAATACCATTACTATCCATGTGTGTTACATAAATATCATAATCTCCCAATCCTTCATGTCCTTTCGATGAAAAATACAGCGTTCGACCGTCAAGAGCTACATAAGGAGCATCTTCGTCATATGGTGTATTAATCCAAGCACCTAAGTTCAAAGGTAAGCTCCATTGTCCATTTGGTAAACGCGTAATGCGGTATAAATCTTTTCCACCATATCCGCCTGCTCTATCTGATGAAAAATAAATGGTTTGTTCATCTTGTGTAATAGTCAAACTGGCTTCCGTAGAATACGGATAGTTTAGAGCTTTGGTATATTTTCGCGGAATAGACCATTGAGTGTTTTCAAATTTAGAAATATAAATATCTCCACTTATCATATCAGGTTCTGTGCGATAGATATACATTATCTGTCCATCTTTTGAAAATCCCAAACAAGCATCGTGAATACTCGAATTGACAGGTGTTTCTATGTTTTCAGCCTGTTCCCATTTTCCTTTTCGTTTGTTTGAAACATAAATATCTTCAAAAGGAAGTCCATAAGGATCGCGTTCGGGATGTTCCAAATTAGGACGACGAGAAGTAAAATATAATGATTGTTCATCAGGCGTTATAAAAGGAGCATAATCGGGATAAGGGGAATTTATATTTTCCCCTAAATTTCTAACAATTACTTCTTGTGGGGCTTTATAAGATTCTGATGCCATTTGAGTTTTTGACAATTGTCGCATCGTTTCATCATATTCATCTCCCATCTGATTGGTCAATGTTTTTTTATAATTCAAAAAACATTGTTTTGATGCTTCAAATTTTAATCGATACCGGTATAAAATACCCAAATAATAATACGCCTTCGGATAATCAGATAACGATTTTTTAAAATATTTAAACGATTCTTGTTTATTCAAACGAACAACATATAGACATTTTGCCAATCCGAAATTAATTTCAGTATTATTGCTGTCCAACTTCCATAAGTCTTGAAAGACAGGCAATGCCAATTGATAATTTTCATACGATAATTGCTTCTTGGCTTGCCTAAGGCGTTTTTTTAGTAATTTGTTTTTGGGTTGTGCAAATAAAGTCGTCCCTATTGCTAAAAAGAAAAATAACAAATATGTTGTTCTTTGTTTCATCATCGCAATAATGTTACATCTCCCACTTTTGTTATTACCTCGCCTGTTACAAACTTTACTTTCACTTTCCACACATAAACATCTTGTTTACAAAGTTTTCCGCGATAATATCCATCCCAACCTATTTTTACATCTTTGCTTACAAAAATTAATTCTCCCCACCGATTGAAGATATTTAGTTCGTATTCTTTTACACCGGTATAAATAGGATGAAAAATATTATTTGAAAAATCCGCTTCATCCCATTTTCCGCCATTCGCTCCGGAAGCATCCGGAGTAAAAGCATTGGGAAACTTTATTTGACCTTCGCCTTGTGCCGTTACAGCTGTATATTCTACATAAATGTCTTTACATTCGTGTTCCGACCATACTTCTAATGCTACATCATAAGTTCCTTCTGTTTTATAATAATGTTCAGGATTTTCCAATATTGAAGTAGAATTATCACCAAAGTCCCAAGAATAACGCACAGCATTTTCCGACATATTAAAAAAATGAACACTTTCATCAGGAATACTAACAACTTTGGGTGCCAACTTAAAGAATGCTTTTGGTGAAGCATACACCTCTATCAAGACATCATTTTTGGTGTCGCTTCCGCCTTCTCCAAAAACTTGTAATGACACTTGGTAAGTTCCTGCTTTGTAATAAGTGTGCTCCGGATTTTCTTTATCGGAATGCTCGCCATCACCAAAATCCCAATAGAAATTTGTTGAATTAATACTATGACTGTAAAAATCAACGGTCAAAGGAATACATCCATCTTTTGGATCGGCAATAAAATCAGCAACCGGATGAGGTGGTTCGATGACAATAGTATGTGCTACAGAATCAGCACAATATGGATTGGAAACTGTCAACCAAATAGTATAAGTTCCGGGGGCTTTATATTTGTGAGTATTCGGATTTTCGGCAGTCGAATATGTTGTGTCACCAAAATTCCAAGAATATGACCATTGTGCTCCCGTTGTTCCTGTGTTTGATATTGTTACTGTCGTATTCGGATAGACTTGTGTTGCAGGAGTTACTGTAAAATCGGCTACCGGCGAGGGATAAATTACAACAGTATCGTAAGCCGTATCTTTGCAACTCAAATAATTACTTGCTATCAATGAAATAGAAAAAGTTTTTTCTGTAAAATTGGTATTATAATAGTCGTGCGTCAATGCACTTTGTGTTGTCGTTTCATTTTGTCCATCGCCATAATTCCAAATATACGAAGAATACCCGGGATCTGCTACCAATTGTATATTGGCAGGCGAACAAGCTGTATCGGGGATAACCGAAAAATGCAATTCCGGATTAGGATATACTGTTACATAACGCGTTACAGTGTCACGACAATTGTTAATAGATATTGCCTCTAAATCAACAGGATAATATAAGATATAAGTTGTATCGTTTATAAAAATGTGTGTCGGGTTGGTTATGGTATCTAACAATGAAGCATCATTATAATTCCAATTATAATGAGCGGCTCCTTGTGATATATTGGTGAACGACACTGATGAAGGACTACATTGAGGTGTATTGTCAAACACAAAAATGGCTACAGGTCCCGGATATACAGTTACCGAATTATTGACAGTATCGACACATTCACCGTTTTTGGCAACCATCTGAATAGTATAAACTTGATTGCTGTCTCCTAAAGTATGATAAATGTGAATGGGATTTTCGTCACTTGTCGTTACGCCATCACCAAAAGACCAAAAATACTGGGTTGCATACAACGATTTGTTCTGAAAATTAACCTGATAAGGTGAGCACCCATATAGTGAATCCGGCAAAAATAGAGCTTCGGGATTCGGATGAAAATAAATTTGCACCGTATCGGCATCGGCACAATGTGTCTCATTCAATTCTGTCCACACAAACTGATAAACACCAAATGAATCAACATTGACGATTGTATTGGAATCTAAAGAATCGACAAAAGAAACATTTTCTGTTCCCGACAATCCCGACCAATGTCCAACACCTAAATCGGAATGAGCTTTCAATTGATATTGTTTTCCACAAATCGTATCATCATTTCCGGCATTGGCATTTGGTATTTCAATAAATCGCACCAATACCGTATCACTATCGGCACAACCTGTTCCATTCAATTCTGTCCAAAGAAAAGCATAAGTTCCGTAATCTTGGACTGTAACTCCTGTTGTTGCTGACAAACTATCGGAAAAATCAACAGAATCTGTTTTTGTTAAGGCTTTCCACCACCCTGTTCCAATACTTGGATTAGCAGATAAGGTATAATTAAATCCACAAATACTATCGTTGATTCCTGCATCTGCTACAGGATATGGCAATACGGCAATAGCAATAGAATCGGTATCACTGCAACCATCATTATCTACAGCTATAAATCGCAGGTGAAAAGTATCTGTGTTTGCACTCAAGAAAGTAGGTGTTATTGTGTCAAAATCAGAAAGATAAGAACTGTCACCTTGCCAATGAGTAATCGGATAAGCACCGGTTCCTCCCGAAGGATTTCCATCTAACGGAAAATCGGTTCCAACACAGGCTAATGCCGGTTTTGGTGTAATGTGAACACGCACCGGATTGACAGATACAGAGAGCGTATCGGAACTAAAACAACCATTATCATCGGTTACAGTATAAGTCAAATGATATACCCCTGAATCCGGCGTATTGAAAACAGGGCGTTGAATTGTTGCGGTATCTAACCAAACAGTATCTCCCTTCCATTGATGAGAAATAATTGCACCATCTCCTGCCGTTGGATTACCATCTAACTGCAAATCATTACCGGGGCATACCGTAGCCGGACTTGCCGGAATGATATTCGGTTGGGGAACAGCGTAAACTGTTATCTGAGAACTGTCTTTCCCGGCACAACCGTTACCATCAATTACTTCATAATAAACAGTGTGAATACCTGCTCCAGCCACTGCCGGCGAAAACACACCTCCGGTAGAACTTGTAATTCCTGTTCCCGACCAGGTCCCACCTGCTGTAGCTGCCGACAGATTTACCGGTGGATCATTTGCACAGAATGGACCAACATCGGTAATCGTTGCATCGGGCAATGGTACAATTACAATACGAGCTGTTGTTACTACAGGATCATTATCACCGTTTATTGTGTCGGTTGGTGGTCCGGGAATATTGGGATCATCATACGGATTACAATAATTCCAATTTCGCAAAGTAACTTCAAAATATTGCCCCACACTAGCTGTAGCCGGCACATAAATCGATTTTGAAACATTGTTATACGGTTGTGGCGACCAAATTGGCGGTGGTGTCATTTTTACAACAGTATCAGTATCGGCATAAGTCTTTGCAATACCGTCAACCAATACTCCGCTAATGGTATAATCTGTTCCGTAAATCCATTGTGTCCATCGCACATCTTCATTCGGATTGTCATTTTCGTTTGGTGGCACACAATTGAAAGTACTTAAATCATTGAAAATGACGGTTGCATCATTACCGACACATACCGGATACACCTCAGGGTCGATTACTATGCGTCCACCATTGGTACTATCGACATCCCACACCGTAACCACTTGTTCTTGTGTAGAACTTGTACACAATACGCCATTAACTTGAAGCGTAGCCGTAGGTTGATAATTACACTTATCACCATCGGTCGGATATACATGTATTTGAGTTGCTCGCCATTCACTTTTTGAAGTATCTGTTTCGGTGGCTGTTACTACTTCTGTCCCATTACCATCATCCCAATCGAAAACAATTTCTACCGAAGAACCTCCATCGTGAACACCACGATAAATCACCTCCCAACTGACCGTTACAGGTGCACATAATTTATCGGGAATAATATCATTGGCTTTGGAAGTAATAGAACAACTTTGTGAAAATCCGTTTGCCAAAAACAGAAATTCAAAAAAAACTAAAAATAATATTTTTAAATATCGTTGCATCAATAGTGTTTATTGATATTTACGAAAAATATTTTTCATAAGGTTTTTGTTAGTTTAACGATTTATTTTCAATCAAAATCAAATGTAATAATATAAATGCTGTAATTTTTGGTATTTTTGCTATAAGAATTAACAAGTTTTACACAAATGAAAAAACGGTTGGTTGTATTGACAGGTGCCGGCATGAGTGCCGAAAGCGGTT
>CAZSHT010000091.1:0-6813 GCA_964606715.1 uncultured Bacteroidales bacterium | reverse complement strand
TTCGTTGACATATTTTGTAATGGCATAGGGCGACAACGGTTTACCGATATTGTCTTCTACTTTTGGCAATTTTGTATTGTCGCCATAAGTAGATGAGCTTGCCGCAAAAAGAAACCGGTCGACACCCTCATCTTTTGCCGTAATCAGCATATTGAGGAATCCGGATATATTTACTTCGTTGGTTGTAATAGGATCGTCGATAGAACGAGGAATAGAACCCAATGCTGCTTGGTGCATTACGGCATAAACATTTTTTACGGCTTGCCGGCATGCGTTGAAATCACGAATGTCGGCTTTTATAAATTCAAAAAACGGATTTTGGAGTAATGGCTCTATATTTTCTTTTCGTCCGGTAGAAAGATTATCTAAGCAGCGAACAGCATAACCGTCATTGAGAAAATACTCACACAGGTTACTGCCAATAAATCCTGCGCCACCGGTAATCAATATTGTTTTTCTATTTGACATCGTTGTTTAGTTTTTTGGTAAAGATATTAATTTCTCAATAAACGGTTCTCTTTTTACCAATACATTCTTACAAATTGCTATTAATACAAAAAAAATTATCTTTGTTTTCTTTTAAAATTGAAATCACATGAAAAAAACAGCTATTGTTGCTTTAGGCGGAAATGCTCTTCTTCGCAGTAACCAACGAGGAACGATTGAAGAACAAACACAAAATACTTACGAAACAATGCAAAACTTGGTGTATCTCATCAAAGAAGGATACAACCTTGTTATTTCTCATGGTAACGGGCCACAAGTAGGCAATATATTGATGCGTAACGATGCCGGAGAATCACAATATCAAATACCGCAGATGCCATTGGATATTTGTGTGGCCGATTCGCAAGGCGGTATTGGATATATGTTGGAAAAAGGACTACGCAATGTGTTGAAAGAACATGGTATCGACAAAAAAATAGTATCGCTCATCACCATGGTGGAAGTTGACCCGAAAGATACGGCATTTAGCAATCCGACCAAACGCGTAGGCAAAATGTATTCTGCCGAAGAAGCCGAGAAATTGAAACAAGAAAAAGGATGGATTTTCAAAGAAGCTGTCAAAAACGGTGTGCATGCTTTTCGGCGTGTTGTTCCGTCGCCAAAACCATTGCGGGTTATGAATTCAGATGTAGTAAAAGCCCTTACCGACCAAGGTATCATTGTCATTGCAAGTGGCGGTGGCGGGATTCCTGTTTATACCGATGAAAACGGAACGATACATCCGGTAGAAGCTGTTATCGACAAAGATTCTGCATCGTCGTTGTTGGCATCAACCATTGGAGCCGATGAGTTTTATATTCTTACCGATGTGCCGTATGTGTATATCAACTATGCGAAGCCTGATCAAAAGGCATTGGAATTTTTGAACAAAAAAGACATCTTGAAATATATTGAACAAGGTGTTTTCGGAGAAGGTAATATGGCACCCAAAATAAATGCAGCATTAAATTTTGTGGAAAATGGCGGAGAGAAATCTGTGATTACGGAATCGACAAAATTGGAAGATAAATCTTATGGCACCAAAATCACTTTGGAATACGAAAATTAATTAACCTATAAAAAACACAAAACAACTATGGCTTATAATTTGAGAAATCGCAATTTTTTAAAATTATTGGATTTTACTCCAAAAGAAATTAATTTTTTATTGGACTTGGCTCGAGACCTTAAACGCGCCAAATATGCCGGCACCGAGACACCTCACATGGCACGCAAAAATATTGCATTGATTTTTGAAAAATCATCAACTCGCACGCGTTGTGCTTTCGAAGTGGCAGCTCTCGACCAAGGAGCTCATGTAACTTACTTAGGTCCTAGCGGTTCGCAAATTGGACACAAAGAGTCGATGAAAGATACCGCCAGAGTATTGGGCAGGATGTATGACGGTATTGAATATCGTGGTTTTGACCAAGCAATTGTGGAAGAATTGGGGAAATATGCCGGTGTGCCGGTATGGAATGGTCTTACCACCGAGTTTCACCCGACACAAATCTTAGCCGATTTTTTGACAATGCAAGAACACAGCGACAAACCTTTGCACGAAATAACCTTTGCTTATTTGGGCGATGCACGCAACAATATGGGAAATTCATTGATGATAGGAGCTGCAAAAATGGGAATGAAGTTCAGAGCTGTTGCTCCTAAATCGTTGTTCCCCGATGAAGATTTGGTGAAAACAGCCAAAGCCATAGCCGAAGAAACCGGTGGCGAAATTATTTTGACCGAAGACACCAAAGAAGGCGTGAAAGGGTGTGATTTTTTATATACCGATGTTTGGGTGTCGATGGGAGAACCGGATAGCGTATGGGAAGAACGCATCAAATTGCTGAAACCATATCAAATCAATATGGATTTGATGAAAGCCACAGGCAATCCAAAAACAAAATTCTTACATTGTTTGCCGGCATTCCACAACAGAGAAACTAAGGTGGGTGAAGAGATTTTCCAAAAATACGGTTTAGACGGTATGGAAGTTACCGAAGAAGTATTTGAGTCGGAAGCATCGGTGGTATTCGACGAAGCCGAAAACAGACTACATACCATCAAAGCTGTAATGGTAGCTACTTTGGGTGATTAATTTTCTCCGGTAGGTTCAACAGCTTTTTGGTAATCAATTAAATCTTCAACAATAAAGGCATTGGGATAAAATTCTTTGACAGATTCCAATGCCTTTAATGCATCTGTTTTGTCGAAAAAATCACCTATTCGCACCTTGAAATAAGGCTGTGCATAAATGATATACGACATATACTGAGGAAGCTGTTCCAAGAGTTTAGATTTTTGTTGATAGGCTTTTTTCCGTCCCCTGTTGCCGGAAAAAAAACTGATTTGTATGCGGTAGCCTCGTGAACCTATGAATTTTTTCATATTGTCGGCATGCCCTAATATTTGAGTTTTTATATCTGCCGGCTGAGTGATAGTAACAATTCCTTCTTCGGTATCGTGTGATGCCAATTCTTCGAAAATAGTTTTATCATTTTGTTGAGCCGACAGTGTCCCCAATAAAAAGATGCTTAAAAAAAATGACAGATAATATTTCATTGTTTGGTTATACTTCTTTTTTTAAGGTCGTCAATTGTTCTTTCAAGGTTGCAATCTTTGATTTGGCATCGGCTTGTTTTTGTTGTTCTTTTTCTACCACATTTTTTGGAGCATTTGCTACAAAACGGTCATTGCTCAGCTTTTTACTTACCGATTTCAAAAATCCTTCTTGATATTTTAATTCTTCTTCTAGTGCTTTTATCTCTTTGTCGCGATCAATCGTTTTATTGATTTCTACAAAGCACTCTGTTGTGCTTACCAAAAACGATACGGTATTTTCCGATTTTTCCGCAACGGGTTTTATAGCGGAAATATTCCCCAATTTCAGAATAAGTTGGCGGTAGTTATCGAGAAACGAAGCCGATTCGGCATATAACAGCAACGGCTCTTTGGGCGAAATCTGATGTTGTTGACGGATATTGCGTAATTTGTTTATCAAATCTTTTGCATGGATAAAAGTATCCGATATCGTTTGGTCGATTTCATCGCTTTCGGGATACGCCTCAAACATAATGGTATCGTTCTCCGGTTTTTCATTCAAATCGTGCCACAATTCTTCGGTGATAAACGGCATAAACGGATGCAATAGTTTCAGCAATTTATTGAAAATAGAAACCGTTTCATTATAAGTCTTTTCATCAATACTTTCACCATAGGGTGGTTTCACTATTTCGAGATACCACGATGCAAAATCATCCCAAAATAAAGTGTAGTTCGACATCAGTGCATCGGAGATACGGTATTTCCCCAAATTATGACGAATTTCTTTGGTTACTTCAACGATTCTGTTTTCAAACCATCGGACAGCTTGTGAGGCATAGGCAGGTTGCGGTTTGGAAGCATCGGTTTCCCATGATTTCAATAATCGGAAAGCATTCCAAATTTTGTTGGAGAAATTGCGTCCTTGTTCTACCAAGCTTTCATCAAACAACAAATCATTTCCGGCGGGCGAGGTTAGCAACATTCCTATTCGCACACCATCGGCACCGTATTGTTGCATCAATTCGATAGGATCGGGAGAGTTACCCAAAGATTTTGACATTTTCCGGCGTTTTTTGTCGCGGACAATACCGGTAAGATAGACATTTTCAAATGGTTTTTTTCCTGTAAATTCATAGCCTGCCATAATCATTCGGGCTACCCAGAAAAATAAAATTTCGGGTGCTGTCACTAAATCGTTGGTAGGGTAAAAATATTTAAAATCCGGATTTTCGGGTTCCAAAATGCCGTTAAAAACAGACATTGGCCATAACCACGAAGAGAACCAAGTGTCTAGAACATCTTCGTCTTGTTGCAAGCGGTCAGGTGTCAAGTCAGGATATTTTTCTTTGGCTTGTGCCAATGCTTCATCTTTTGACGAAGCAACAAAAATACCCAACGATGGATTATTGTCGATGTAATATGCCGGAATGCGATGTCCCCACCACAGTTGTCGTGAGATACACCAGTCGTGAATGGTTTCCATCCAATGGCGATAGGTGTTTTTAAATTTTTCGGGATAAAAATGAATGGTATCATTCATTACATTATCCAACGCGGGCTTTGCCAGTTTGTCGACTTTCAAAAACCATTGTTGTGAAAAACGAGGCTCTACCACAACATCGGTGCGTTCCGAGAACCCAACACTATGTGTGTAATCTTCCACTTTTACTAAAATACCAAGTGCATCGAGTTTTTGGGCTATCAGCTTTTGGGCTTCAAAACGGTCGATGTCTTTAAATTCATCTCCTGCTTGTTCATTTAAAGTTCCGTCATCATTAAAAATATTGATAAACTCAAATTCGGGATAATCTGCCTTATATTTTTCATACAGGTTATAATCGTTGACATCGTGTGCCGGTGTAATTTTCAATGCTCCCGTTCCAAATTCCATATCTACATAATCATCGAAAATAATAGGCACCTCTCTGTTGACCAAAGGCACAATTGCTTTTTTATTTTTCAGATGTTGATAGCGAGTATCGTTAGGATTTACGCAGATGGCAGAGTCGCCCAAAATTGTTTCCGGACGCGTGGTGGCAATGGTCAAAAACTCATCACTACCGGCAATCTGATAGTTTACAAAATACAGTTTCCCTTTTACATCTTTGTGTATCACTTCTTCATCGGAGAGCGCGGTTTTAGCCTTGCAGTCCCAGTTTATCATACGGGTTCCACGATAGATAAGGCCTTTGTTATACAGGTCGATGAATACTTTTAATACAGATTTGGACAGGTCTTCGTCCATCGTAAATCGTGTGCGTTCCCAATCGCAAGAAGCTCCCAGTTTTTTGAGTTGTTCCAAGATAATGCCACCATGTTTTTCTTTCCATTGCCAAGCATGTTCCAAAAATTCATCACGCGACAAAGTGTTTTTGTCGATGCCTTGTTCTTTGAGATGATTCACCACCTTGGCTTCGGTAGCGATAGAGGCATGGTCGGTGCCGGGTACCCAGCAGACATTTTTGCCTAACATTCGGTTATATCTTGCCAAAATATCTTGAATGGTATTGTTGAGCATGTGTCCCATATGCAGAACACCCGTAACATTAGGCGGTGGTATCACAATGCTGTATGCCGGACGATTGTCGGGGGTGGCGTGAAAATAATTGTTTTTCAGCCAATTTTCATACCATTTATCTTCTATCGTTTGCGGATTATATTTTGAGGAGAGTTCCATTCGTTTTGATGTTTAAAAATATTGAGTTGCAAAATTAATAAAAATACAACATTGCTCTTGTCATTTTCTTTGTATTTGTGGTGAAAACAAAAAAAGCTGCCAAACGAACGGCAGCTTTTTTTGTCAAGGAAAAAATTAGGGTAATATTATTTTTCGGGAGCATTTTCCAGAGTGTGGAGCAAGAACTTCCAAAATTTATCGACAGAAGCAATCTCTACTTTCTCATCGGGAGAGTGAGGAAATCGAATCGTCGGACCTATCGAAATCATATCCCAATTGGGATATACGCCACCCAATAAACCACATTCCAAACCGGCGTGAATAGCTGTAATCTTCGGAATCTTGTTGTAAAGGGTTTCGTATTGTTTTTGCATCGTTGCCAAAATGGGTGATGCCATATTGGGTTTCCAGCCCGGGTATTCGCCATCGAAATTAATATCTAAACCGGCTAAGGTGTACAACGCTTCAAAAACATTTTCCAATGCTTTTTTGGCGGTGTCGACAGAGCTTCTTAACAAGGCTTGCATCGTGGCTTTCCCGTCTCTGATGACAATAATTGCCAAATTGGTAGAAGTCTCAACCAATCCTTCCATATCCTGACTCATACGAATTACACCATTGGGGGTGCTCAAAATGACATTTATTAATTTCATTTGATCTTCGGGAGTGATTACTTGAGCAGGCGTTTCGGTTGTGGTAGCTGTAAATGTGAGTCCGGGTTCTACAGAGCTGTATTCGTTTTTGATATCGGTTTCATATGATTTCACAAACGCTTCGAAGTCGGAAGATTTGTCGGCAGGGACAACTACTGTGGCATGACCTTCGCGAGGAATGGCATTACGCATATCGCCGGCTTCCATTTCTACCAATCGAGCATTGTTTTGTTTTGCGGCCATATACAAAAATCGAGTTAATAAAATATTGGCATTTCCGCGTTCCAACTTGATGTCAACACCGGAGTGTCCGCCTTTTAATCCGGCAACATTCAATGTATAGGCTTTATATCCCGAAGGAACAGCTTCCATTTTGAAGTTGTAAGACATATTGGCGTTGGTGCCACCGGCACATCCTACATAAAGTTCACCTTCGTCTTCGGAATCTAAATT
>CAZSHT010000090.1:0-6898 GCA_964606715.1 uncultured Bacteroidales bacterium | reverse complement strand
AAATTCTTTTTTGATGGTGTGAAATGAAATTCTTTAATGTAATTAGGTTCAAAATATGCTACATCTTCAAAATCATTCAGCTTATATTTTGTCAAAGCATCGTTTAGCAAAAATGTAGCAGATAACGGTTTCCCCGAAAGAAGAGTTATGTTCTCTTTTGGTGTTAATGTCTCATAAGTCTTTTTTGCCCCACTGCCAAATAATATTATTTTTTTGTTGGCATATAGAGCTTCCGAAAATGTTGTTTTGTCAACAATGAGCGGTTTGCTAGGCGACAATCGTGTCCTATTGATATCGAATGTGGCGGTGTAAACTTCCAAGCGACGAGCATCTAAAAGAGGAATCAGCAGAGCGTCGGCATCGAATGATTCCGACAGCAAAAGTCCATTGACCATAGCTTGCAAAGTGTCGATAGCAATGAGCGGAATATCCATTCCGTAGCACAATCCTTTTGCCAGCGAGACGCCGATACGCAATCCGGTATAAGAGCCGGGTCCGGCACTTACAACAATAGCATCGGGAGAACCGTGTTTTTGTATTAATTGTTGTGCAAACAGCGGTGCTTTGGCGGCGTGTTTCAAGCCATCATCATTTTCTTGAATATCAATAATAGCATTGCCTTGTGAAAAGGCAAGGGAACATACCGGCGAAGAGGTTTCGATGAGCAGAAAAGACGGATTATTTTTTTGCATTGCCGGTAAACAGTTTGTCTGATGATGTTTTTTCGACAACCATTCCATCTTTCAATACTGATGATATGGCAGTATAAGGTTCTACAACGACTTCGTCGGTTTCGGAAAGACCTTGTTTTATTTCTATAAAGTCATTGTCTTGAATACCGGTGGTAACGATTACCGATTTCACGGTGTCGTTGTGATAAACAAAAACGATTTCTTGTGATTCGTCACTATCGGAAGAATCACTACGCGTGGTTACAGCTTGCATCGGTATGGACAAAACTTGGTTGGCTTTTTCCGTTTGGATATCAACAGTTGCCGACATTCCCGGGCGTAACGGGAAATAATTTTCGGGTTTTCCTTCCAACAAATCGTCATAAGAAGATTTGAGAATCAATATTTTAACATTAAAAGTAGTTACTTGCTCTGCCGACAATCCTGTGGTATTGGCAGAATTTGCAATTTCCGTAACGATGCCTTTAAAGGGATGATTGAGATAGGCATCAATATCTATTTTGGCGGTGTCGCCTAATTTTATATGGACAATGTCGTTTTCGTTGACTTCTACTTTTACTTCCATTCTGTTCATATCGGCTACTCTCAACAATTCTGTTCCGGCCATCTGAGCGGTCCCTACTACGCGTTCGCCTTTTTCTACCAAAAGGGCTGATATCGTTCCGTCCATTGGAGCAAAGATACTTGTTTTGGCAAGATTCTCATTCGCTTCTTTTACACTTGCCTCGGCCGAAGAAACCGAAAATTCGGAAGCATGAATACTTTCTTTTGCGGCTTCCAATTCAGCAATTTTGGTTTCGTATTGAGCTTTTATATTTTCGTAGTCTTGGTCGGAGATGGCTTTGTCTTGCCATAGTTTCTTATTGCGTTCAAATTGTAATTTTATTTGTGCCAATTGAGCTTCCGTTTGTTTAAGGCGGGCTTTGGAGTTAGACAGGTTAGCTTTTGACGAGTTCAATGCTGCGATAGCTCTGTCTAGTGCCGAAACATATAAGTCCGGTTTTATTTTTAACAATAAGTCACCTTGTTTTACTTTATCGCCTTCTTTTACATAGATATCTACTATCTCACCCGACACTTCAGGGCTTATTTTCACTTCGGTTTCAGGCTGTATCTTTCCGCTGGCAGAAATAGTTTCGATGATAGTGTGTCGTCGAACTTTTTCCACGACTACTTTTATGCTTGAATGACTGCCGATAACACCGGATTTTTTCAAAACAATAAGCCCTACAATAAGTAAGACGATGCCAATGATGATATATTTTTTATATTTCAGTATCATGTCGAAAAAAATTAATTAAAAGTAATAGGTCGTCCTTGATAAAAGTCCAGAACTTTAAGCTTAAATACAAATTCATATTTATTGCGAATCATATCCGAACGAGCTTTGAATAAACTGCTCTTTGCATTGTTGAAATCGACGGTTGTAGCCATGCCTACATTAAACTTCTTTTGCATGTATTCAAATGCTTTTTTTTGAGCGGTCAAAGATTTTTTTGCTGCTAAATATTTATTGTATGATGCCACGGCATCGGCGTAGGCTTGTTCTATTTGTTTATAGACTTGCTGGCGGGTATCTTGAATTGCCAAGCGAGCATTCAGAATGGACAATTTTGCATTGGTAATCTGTGTGCGTGCTTGATAGCCGTTAAATAACGGGATAGACATTCCTAACGACAAAGATTTGTTGGCATTGTCGTTTAGTTGGTCGTTGAAAGGATAGTCTTCGGGTTGATATTTCATGGAAGTAGCATAGACAGGTTCTTTGGAAGCGGTATATCCTATCATTTGTGTAACCGGAACATAAGTGCCTTTTTGACGCGAATCGGAATAACCTGTGCCGTAGTTTCCGGATAAGAATATTCTAGGTAGTTGTGCTCCTCGAGCAATATTAAACCCTATTTCACTTGATTTGAGTTTTAGTTCTTTTGATTTTATCTCCGGTAAATTTTGCACCGCTGTTTGATAAACCGTATCAACCGATACCAATAGCGATGCTTTTGATATTTCTGCCAGATTAGGATATTCGATATCAAAATCGTTTGCCGAATCTAAATTCATCATTTGAATGAGATTTAAGCGACTCATTGCCAATTGATTTTTTGCTGATACGACTTGCATCTCGGCATTTGCCAATTGGGCTTCGGCGGTCAAGACATCACCTTGGGCAATGCTACCTGCTTTATACAATAGACGGCTACGAGCCAATTGTTCTTTGTTGACTTGCCATTGGTCGTTGGCAACTTGCCAATTTTCTTTGTCATAGAGCATCTGCAAATAAGCAGTTGCAATATTCAGCGAAATATCATTTATCATTTTTTGGCGGTCGCTCAATGCGGCTTGCCAATCGTAGAAGCTTCGGCGGATACTGTTGAGCAGTTGAAAACCATTGAAAAGGGTGATGCTGCTTGAAAGAGAGAAATTGTCATTTTGCGAATTATTGGCAATAAAATCATTGGTATACGGATCGACAGTATGTCCAAAATTCCAACTGTGATTAGCATTGAAATTCAACGAGGGGAGAACCGCCATTTTCGATTGTCGAAAATTATTGCGTGTCATTTGTGCATTCAAGGATTGTTGTCGTATTTGAATATTGTGCTTTATCGCATATTCAATACATTTTTCAACAGTCCATTTTTCTTGTCCGACCAATGAAATAGACAGAAATACAAGCAATAATCCGAGAAACGACTTTACCTTCATTTTTACGCAAATAATGAAAGCCCTAATATACTTCTTTTTTTGAAAAAGGAGAGGTTTATTCTTTTATGAAGATTAGATTATGGATTATTTTTTTTGAACTCCCAGTTGTTGAGCCAAAATGCGTTGGATATATTTTCCGAGAATATCAAATTCAAGATTTACAACACTGCCTTCTTTGATAGCGTGAAAATTGGTGATTTCGTGAGTAAACGGAATGATGGCTACTTGAAAAGAATTATCTTGGGAGTTGACAACGGTGAGACTCACTCCGTTGACAGAAATAGAGCCTTTTTCGACAGTTATATTTCCTTTTGAGGCATCGTACTCAAAGGTATAATACCAGCTACCATCTTGTTCCTTTACTTCGGTACATTTAGCTGTTTGGTCGACATGCCCTTGTACCAGATGTCCGTCCAAAAATGAATCGAGACGCATACTGCGTTCTACATTGACTTCGTCGCCAACTTTTAACAGACCGAGATTTGATTTTATCAGTGTTTCTTCAATGGCCGTAACCGTATAATGATTGTCGGTAACTTCTACTACGGTGAGGCATACGCCATTGTGAGCAATGCTTTGGTCAATCTTCAATTCATTGACAAAAGAGCAAGAGAGGGAGATGTGTAAATTACTACCTTCTTTACGAAGGTTTACAACTTTGGCGGTTTCTTCTACGATTCCTGAAAACATAAGCGTTTTTGGTATAAAAAAATCCCTATTTTTTAAGATAGGGATTTTACGGTTATTTTGTTGCCCGACTAGGACTCGAACCTAGACTCTACTGAACCAAAATCAGGTGTGTTGCCAGTTACACCATCGGGCAGTTGCAAAATGCGTTTGCAAAAATAATATTGTTTTTCTTTATTCAAAACAAAAATTGGAGAAATATTAAAATTATGGTTGTTTTTATTCAAATCGGTTTATAATTCCATATACTGTATTGCGTTCTACGGCTTGCCGATGTGTGTTTTTTATTAGAGTTACAATTTCTTCGGTTGTCATACTAGGGTTTTGGTCTTCGGCACCTGCCAATGAATAAATTTTTGTAGAATCATCAATGGTTCCATCAATGTCATCGACGCCAAAAGAAAGGGAAAGTTGAGTAAGGTCGCGTCCTAACATTGGCCAATAGGCTTTCAAATGTGGAATATTGTCGAGAAACAGGCGTGATACGGCAAAATTACGAAGGTCTTCTACGGCAGGAACTTCTCCAATGTGCGATAATGAGTTATTGGCTTTTTTGTATTTCAACGGAATATATGCGTTGAAACCGTTGGTTTCGTCTTGTAGGTTGCGTAGTCGTGCCATATGGTCGATGCGTTGGGCATACGATTCGAGATGACCATACAAGATTGTGGCATTCGAAGAAATACCTAATTCGTGAGCCGCTTTATGAATGGTGAGCCACAGGTCGGAGGTCGTTTTTTCGTCACAGATTTCTGTGCGTAATGTTTCATCAAAAATTTCGGCACCACCGCCGGGGATAGCATCTAAGCCTGCCTCTTTGAGATATTGCAAGCCTTCTTTCAGAGGCATCTTTGCTTTACGAATCATAAATTCCAGTTCTACGGCCGTAAACGCTTTGACAAAAAGTGTGGGCATTATCTTTTTTATTTCACGAATAAGCTGTGCGTAGTAGTGAACATCGCGTTTGGGATGAACACCACCGACAATATGCACTTCGGTAATACCTTTGTCTTTGTTTCTTTTCACCATTTCAAGCATCTCTTCATGAGAATATTCCCAACCGCCGGGTTCGTTGAAATTGCGTTTGTAAGAACAGAATTTACAGTTGTAGATGCAATAATTGGTTGGTTCAATGTGGAAATTTTTATTAAAAAAAGTATCGTTTCCAAATTTTTTTTCACGAATGGCATTTGCCAGTATTCCCAAATACGATAAATCGGCTTGTTCGTAGAGCAGTAATCCTTCTTCATTGCTGATGCGTTTACCGTTGAGTATTTTTTCGGCAATGGCACAAAGATGCTTGTCGGCTGTTGTTGTTTGTATTATTTGTAGAGTATCCATTTTGTATCTTATCGAGGGGTGTCGTTTGTATAGCGATGTTCTTTTATCCGTTTATTATTTTTGTACACAGCATCATAGATGAGCTTACCGTTTTCATCATAGAGCTTATAATGTCCGTTTTTTCCGCCCATCTTATAATTGATTTCTACTTGTAATTTTCCGGTGATGTAGTATTTTTTAAATAAGCCGTTAAGGAAGCCGTCTTTATAGTTTTCCTCTACAATGAGGCGTTTTCGATTGTCGTAATGGAGCCATTTGCCGGTTTTCTTTCCTGTCTTATCGTATTGTCCGACAGTACGAGGGGAACCGTCAGGGAAAAATGTCTTAAATTCACCAACATTGACGGAATCTTTGATGGTTTCCGATTTTTTGATAATGCCGGACGGATAATAATATTCACAGTGCCCGTCTTTGAAACCGTTTTTGTAATTTACTTTATAGCTTATCTTTCCGGTATCAAACCAACCTGTCCATAGGCTGTCTTCTTTACCGTTGCGAAACCAACCGGTAGTTTTTTGTTGTCCGTTTTTGTACCATTCTTTCCAAAAGCCGGTTTCTTTTCCGTTGGCAAATTGACCTTCGTGGAATTTTTTACCATCTTCGAAATAAATAATCCAAGGACCGTCTTTCACACCATTTTTAAATGTGGCTATCTTCCATATCTGACCATTGTCATACCAATAAGTCCATTTACCGTTGAGTTTTCCGTCAAGGTAGTTGCCTTCGTTTCCCTTTTTTCCGTCTTTACGATAATAAGTCCATAATCCGTTTTGTAGATTGTGTTTAAAATGCCCGTCCATTGTCGGTGTTCCATTTTCTTGCCACCAGTGAGCTTCGCCTTCTTTTTTCCCATTTGCAAAATGCATTACCACTTTCTTTTGTCCCGATTCATACCAATAAGTATGTGTGCCGTCCAACGAATCGTGTAAGTAACTTCCTTGGTGTTTCAGTTGTTTGTTTGGATACCAAAACGACCATTCTCCTTCGCGTTTGTCATTTTCTATTTTTCCTTCCATTTCTTTGGTGCCGTCGGGATAATAAGATTCGCTTATTCCATTGGTGTAATTGATTCTTGATTTCACTTGTCGGTTTGGATAATAGTCAATCCAGATGTTTACGGGCTTGCCATCTTTGTAATAATGTTTATATTTCAAAGAGTCATTTTCGTAAAATGCAATCCACTCACCATCTTTCAAGAAGTTTTTATAAGTTCCTTTCAGCTTTATTTTTTTAGGATTGTCATCATAAAAAGTGGTGTATTCTCCGTTGCCGTCGGAAATGAGTTGTTCTCCGTTTTTATTCCAAAAATTGATAAATCGTTCTGTTGAATCGGTTATTTCTATTTGTGAGCGTTTTTGCCCGTTATCATAATAATAAGTCCAAACGCTGTCTTTGTATTCGCGTTTATATTGTCCGGTTATTTTAGGTTTACCGTTCTCATACCATTCGTTATAAGGTCCATCGAGATGTCC
>CAZSHT010000089.1:0-6917 GCA_964606715.1 uncultured Bacteroidales bacterium | reverse complement strand
AAACTCAATGATATTGAATAAATAAATAACAGGAATTATTATAAAAATAAAAAATAAAACCGTATTAAATCGTCGGCGTTTTAAGAAAATAAAATACCGTCCGATAATAATCGTTGCAAATGGCAATAAAATAAAATATACATCATTGTAAGTTGCCGGAAACAGTACGATAGTAGCCAATAACAACATCACTGTCAATAAAAGCACAATATATGTTTTTCGCAACCGGATTTTCATTGTAGGCATATTTTGAAACAAATTGAAAATACTGAAAATGAGAAATAAAACAATACTCCAGAATGGTAATTGGTGGATAATGTCAAATGAAAACGAAGGGTGAAAAACTAAAGTTTGAAAAATAATGTTCAAACTGTGTCCTTGAAAAAAATACAAATAAACCCAAGCATATAAAAACGGAAGCAATAATCCCAACAGCACCAGTATCAAATGTCGTAAACTTCGGTGATTATAAATAAAAATAGCCAATAACGGCAACAGTGCCAATGCAACAAAAGAAGTATTAAAAACAATGAGCGACGAAACAAGAAATGCCGACAAAAAATAATTGGAAAGCGACAACCCTTTATCATTTATTGACAGCAATTGATGAATCACGATGAATACAATAGGAATGCCTATCAACAAGGACATCATATGTGGGGTTCCCGACAAGGGTGGCAAGAAATAGAGCGACAAAGAAAACAGAGCTAAATTGGTTTTACTCACATAATAGAGATAGGCATTTGCAACTTTGTTTTGTGTAAATAAAATGATGCTGAAAAATAAACTTCCCAAGAAGAAAAACACCCATGGATTTTGTAAGAAATGAAATTGTTGAGTTTTTAGAAAAGGAATACTGTGCACATCGAAAAACAAAAAATAACCCCACGAGAACATAGGCAAGAAAAACGACAGGATATAAAAAATGCCCGATTCAAAAAATTGCAACGAATTTTTATTCATAATAGCCTCCTCCTTGATAAATTTTCTTTTCTGCCAGATATTTTTTTATGCGTTCGGCAACAGCATAATTTTTTATGCCGCCCCATCGTGGTGCCAAGATTTTGTCTTGTGGTGATTCACCGGAAAAGCGTTCCACAACGATATCGTCCCGCAAATGGTGTAAAAACTTGCCCACTATTTCAATGTATTCATCAATCGAAAAAAGATGATACCGTTCGGGAAATCTTTTGTAGTCATCAGCCATTGCTGTTCCTTTGATAATTTGCAACTGATGCAATTTGAGGGTTTCTATCGGCAACTGCGAGATTCGTTTGGCGTGGGTTATAATATCATTATGCGTTTCGTTTGGCAAACCGATGATAAGATGTCCTCCCAAATGCAACGAATGATTTTTTGCCAACGAAAATGCGTGTTTGGTATCGGCATATGTGTGTTGCCGGTTGATGTATTTCAAGGTATTGTCGTTGGTGCTTTCGATGCCTATTTCCAACGATACAAAATAACGGTCGGTATAAGATGCCAATAATTCAACAACTTCTTCGGAAACACAATCGGGACGCGTAGAAACTACAATTCCTACAACCTGCGGATGAGCAAGTGCTTCGTCATAGCGATTTTTTAGATTCTCAATACTGTCATAAGTGTTGGTATACGATTGAAAATAAGCCAGATATTCTTGTGTTTTGTATTTCTTTGCAAAAAAAGCAATGCCTTCGTTCAGCTGTGTTGTAATTGATTTTGAGGGCGAACAATAAAACGGCGAAAATGTTTTATTGTCGCAATACGAACACCCGCCCCGTCCTTTGCTACCATCTCTATTGGGGCAAGTAAAGCCGGCATCTATCGAAATTTTTTGTACCCGATGGGAGAAAAATTGTTTGAGGTAAGACGAATAGTCGTTGTAATAAACTTCCGGCATAGATAAAGGTTGTTTCAATACAAAAATACGGTTTCTTTTTTTGTTTTAACAGTATTCAAAACGATTATCGCATCAAATATATCTTTCCGAAACTTTTTTCGAGATATTTATCTTGGTCGCAAGCGCGTTTGTCTATAGGCGTGCCGTTCATGGCTGCAATTACCCGGTAAATATACAGTCCGTTTGCCAATGGTGTCCCATTGGCATCGCAGCCATTCCAAGTTACTTTGGTAACATTGTATCCGATATGCAACGATTCCGTTTCATTTAAATCAATGATACGCACCAATTGCCCCGTAGCAGAATATATTTCCAAATGCAAAACATCGGGAACCGTAGAACCTGTAAGTGTAAACACAAATCGTGTTTGCGAAGAAAACGGGTTAGGATAAGCGTATAAGTTGGTAATACTCAGATGCGTAACAATTTTGAATGAAATCTCATAATCATATTTCCCCGATTCGTTATTTGATGCATCTACGGCTTCTACCCTGAGCCGGTATATGCCATCTTGCGAAAAAATTGGTTTATAGGTAATTACGCAATGATTGTTTGGCAACGAAGCCGGCAAGAAGTCCAAAATAGGGTTTCCGTCGGCATCACAAAAATAAAGGCGTTGTTCGGCAGTGTCATCAGGTGTCGTCAGATAAATTCTGAAATCGTCGGTGTCGTTCAAAGGCAGATATTTGTTTTCATCTATCAGATGAATTTTAATAACCGGTGTTGCTGAGACAATCTCTCCATCAAAAATATGACGATTGTCAAAAGTAACATCTAAAACGGGATTCTTTTTGTCCGGTAAAACTTCAAAACTTACTTCCGCCATATTGTTGAAATGAAAAGCTTCCGGCTGGTCATACCGCCCCGTTGTTGTATTTATCGGATTGTATTCTATTTGCAAGCGATTGTGGCCGGGAAAATGCAATGACCGAAAAGCTAAGGTGTCCATTGTTATGGTGTGGGCTTTGTGTGGTGGGAGGCGTTTGGTCTTTACAATGTGCCAATCATTTTGAGCGTCTATCAAGGTATATCTTACCAATAGGCTGTCCATATCATACGGACTGACATTTTCGGTAGCTACGCCGAAATACAGCGTTTCCCCTTCTTGCAGTGTGTCGGCCGACAGGAAATATCCTTTCGACGGGTTGATGGCTGTTTCAGGCGCTTCGTCATATGTCAGTTGCCAACGATGAAGTTGTGTGGGCGTATGCAAAGAATCATCGAAAGTCGATAGTTTAAGTTTCAGATACGGATAAATGTTAGCATCAATCGTTGATGCCAAATTAATCCATTGTAACGAATCTTGCGAAATTGTTTTCAGCAATATTTGTTTTTCGGCAGTATCGATGCCATAAATTGTAACAAACGAAGAATCCGAAGTAATGGTGTCATCAGAAAACGGTTTCCAATTGAATGACTTCCATCGTAATGCCGGCCCGATGCGTGGTGAAGTCATCTCCCCAAAATTATAGCGATTGGGAATATCTTCATACAGGTCAATGGTGTCGGTAGGGCTAGTTCCTTTTACCACAACGGTTTTTTCGGGATGTCCTTTTTGTGTGAAAAAAGCATACGGAATGCTGTCGTGCATCAGACGAATAGCCGAATCACCCAAATTTTCGAAGGTTGAAAAGAGCGTATCTTCCCATTGTGAAAAATGGGCATTACGCCAAGAATATACAATGATGTAGTTGTTTTCGGGAACAGCCGACAAAAATGCTGTTAACCGTTCTTGCGAGGTGCTGTCGGTAGAAAAAACAAAATATTTATCGGCACGCGACCGCGAATAACATTTGGGATAATCCCGATGTCCGAAATCGGCTCTGTCGGATGTCCATGGGGTAAGATTCAACGAATCGAAGACAGCCACTATCAAAGCATCTCCGGCTCCACAACACGAGTTATCACCTTCGGCATCAATATCATACGAGACATCTAAAAAATGACTGTTGCTTACGGTTCCGATATTGTGAATGTGTAGTTTGTGAGGTGTTATAATATATTGAAACTGCCGTTGTAAGCGGTTGTAATCAAGATATCGAAAAGAATTGTTTTTGTATTGGAAAAAATGTGCTTGTGACCAACCTGTTTTCCCTTCTTCGTAGATAAATGAAGATTCATTTTTTTGAGTGTTGCCTTCGATGTAGGTTCGCCAAAAATAAACGGTGCTGTCGGTCAAATGAAACGGTAAACGCCATTTTACTATTCCGCTGTCGCTGACGATAACGGTTTGTAGCAATGCCGGACTATCGTAAGTGTCGGTTGTATCAATCTGAAAGACGATGCGTTGTGACGATTGAAACGGGGAACCCGTAGAAGCAACTAAGGTTAAAGTATCATGCGGATAAATAGAAAAATGATACGGATAAACAGGATATACATCAATGCTATGCACTGTGAAATCAATACTTGCTTCATTGTTGGTTTCATTGAGTTCATCAATTTGCGACATGGCATCGACACGCACACTTAAGCGATTATTTCCTGCTTGATGAATGCCAACGGTAGCTAATTTCAGATGAAGTGTGTCTTTAAAATAGCATTTGCCAACCGTTATTTGACGATATTCTATTGTTTCGTCGGGAAAGGTGCGTTCTATCTGTACCACAAACGAGTCGGTAACTGCCTTGCCGATATTGGTAATCACAATATCCAAATTGAAAGAGTCTGCTACATTTGAGATATAGGTGGGCGAAAACAATAATTGTGATTTTGAAACCGTCAAATCGGGCTTCGGAAAACTATTGATAACAATTGCCGGGTCGCCAAGCAATGTGTAATCCAACAATGTTTTTATCAGATATAAATTATTGCTTCCGTTGGCAGCATAACCATGAATGATTTGTTTTATTTGGTAACCCAACGATTTTCCGTAGTTTTTTTGAGATATTTGTCGAAATAATTCCGTGAGTATTTTGTTCATATACACCGAATAACCGGCATCTCCTGAAGCAAAGAAAGCAATGGCTCCTTTTTGTGGTTGCAATACCCATTCTTCCGGCAATCGCCACGGTCGAGGCAAATGGACATCTCCCGAAAAACAAGAAGCTGCCGAAATAAGCGGATACCGTCCTGTATTGTCATATGCCGACGGATAGTCAATGTTTTGGTCGAATCCGCTACTGGACCCATGACCGAAGAATGTTATCAACGAAACGCCGTTATTAATTAGCTGTTTTATAGAATCGGTTTTTGTAATCTGAATAGGCAAAGAAGTCGTTTTTAGAAAAGTCTCTACGGTTCCGCCAAAATATGGATTTTCCAATAGTGATTTATAATAATTGAGATAAGAAGCAAACTCATTTTGTTGTTGAGCATCGCTGCCACCTCCGAAATGTAAAATATGTTTCATCCACTCTGCCGGAGCATTACTTTCGTAGTCTTTTATTTTTTGCAGATAAGCGTTTGCTTCTTGATTTGTCAATACCGACAAACGACCAACCGGCAATATCGGCTCATAATGAGAACTCAAAGGGTTGACTGCCAGCAGGATATCGGAAGATGGTGTTCCCCAAGTCGGCACCAAATATTGATTTCGTAGCGATGGCATTTGTCGAACAGTTTGTGGGTGAACGGATTTTCCAAATAAAAATAAAGCTTTGGGAATACTGTCGAAAGAACTTGCCATCCAATTGACAAAATGCCGGATTGCCAACGGATGTTGCTCAATACCGTAAGCAAACTGGTCATACAATTGTGTAATATCAACGACCAATGGTGTATAGCCTTTGGTTTGTCTATAAGCAGCATATTGTGTAGCCGATGACATTAATGAAGGGTGAGTAATAATGATATAATCGGCTGATTTATTGGCAGAATAATCTATCGGAATAAATTTTTCGATATGACTAACTGTTTCAATTGTTGCAGAAGATTGCAACCAAAAATGATGTTTTTTCAATGAAGTATTAGGCAATAAAACTTCATAGGTATCACCCGATTTTTGTCCGAAACAAATTGATTGTGTAGAGAAATCAATAACAGGAGAGGTGGCGTCACCCGAAAAATTGCTGAACTGTAATTTTATTTTTGCTTCCGATGAAGTGATATTATATCCTTCAATTTGGGATTCTCCCGTAGCATCTAAGTTGCGTTGGTAGGTTACGGAAATGTAGGCAAGAGCCATGCGGTCGTTGTCGGCACCGGTATAAGATGAGGTAAACGACAATTTCAAGGGATTGCTCATATCGCTTGTTGCAACGGTCTTTACAGATGTTGCTTGTTGATAACCCGAGAAAGTCGTATCGAGATAAGTGTTGTTGTTAATCTTACAAACCAAATCGTGTTCTTTCGACGAATAAACATAGTTGGCGGGAATGCCTGCAACACAAAACGAAACGATAGCTGATGTCCCTGATTTCCATTGAGGAAGTTCAATGGATTTTTCTTGATTTGACGAGTTGGTAATTATAGCATTGTCAAACCATCCTTCACCTTCGTTATACCACGGGATAGAACTTCCTTCGTAATAAGTTCCCGTATAATTTTTCAAAATTTTTGCTTGTGCCGTAGTTGTTGCCGAATATGATGAGAAATCGGTATCGGTGTTTTTTTCGAAACGCTTTTTGGGTGTCGTATCGTTTTGCCAAGTCAAAAAATAAACTGCCGTATCGGTTATTAAGCTGTAATGCGGGTTGGCTTGTTCTTTGGGTGTTTCGAATAATGCCGAATCGAGCCAACCATCGTTGCCTTGTCCGTAAAACAAGATGTAATCACCATCGTCAAAGATATAGTCTTCTTCGCCTTTTATGTAAATGGGTTGTTCGTGTCCACGAAAATAAAGTTTAATATTTTGCGGATTGATGGTTGAAACAGGAAACCCTGCGGTTGCCAATGCCGATTTTGTAATTTTGTAGATTCCCGTTCGGGTAATTTTTATTTTGTAATACGATTGGTCATAGTGAATCCATTCATTTCCATAGGTCTGCCCCTTACTGTCGAACGACAATAAACTCAAAATGATAAACCCGAAAATGAAAAGATGCTTTTTCATTACAACAACAAAAATACAGATATTTTAATTAACTCACCGTAG
>CAZSHT010000088.1:0-6960 GCA_964606715.1 uncultured Bacteroidales bacterium | reverse complement strand
GCGAAAAATATCGGGCATTTTGTAGATTTGTAGATTAATATTTACCGATAATTTTATGACAAACGATGAACAGTATATGAAGACAGCCTTGCAAGAAGCTCAAAAAGCTTTCGACAAAGGCGAGGTTCCCATAGGAGCGGTTGTTGTTTGCAACGGAACGATTGTCGCAAAAGCTCACAATTTGGTGGAGACATTACACGATGCTACAGCCCATGCCGAGATGTTGGCACTAACGACGGCAATGGACAGTTTGGGAAGTAAATATTTGGAGGATTGTGAGTTGTATGTTACGGTAGAGCCTTGTATGATGTGTGCAGGGGCACTTCATTGGGCACATGTGAAAAAAATTGTGTATGCCACAGCCGATGAAAAAAAAGGGTATTCCGTATTTACAAAAAAACCATTTTTTTCAAAGAAAACAACGGTTATAAAAGGCATCTTACAAGAAGAATCTCAAGCATTGATGCAACAATTCTTTAAAAAATTACGATAATAGAAATAGTATCCGGTCGAACCAATTCAGTTAGTTTGAAAATAATAAATTTCATAACACTCAGTCTTATTTTGTTGATTACATCGTGTGTTTCGTCGAATAATGATGAAACAAGTAAGACAGATACATTATTGGTTGATACGGTATGGCAACAAATCAAAACAACAAAAAAACTGGTTGCCACCACAGAATACAATTCCATAGATTATTTTATTTACAGAGGGCAACCATTGGGATATTCATACGAGTTGATGAAAGCATTTGCCCAATACATAGGTGTGGACTTGGAAGTGCACTTGACAGATGATATTGAAAAAGCTCAACAAGAATTACAACAAAACAAAACACAGCTTCTCGGGTTACAGCTTACGGTAACTCAGAAACGAAAGCAGAAAATGCAATTTTCGTTGCCGATAGGTGAAACGCATCAAGTGCTTGTGCAACGCAAACCGGAACATTGGAGGCGTATGACAAGGAAAGCATTAAACGATTCTCTTATTCAAAAGCCATTGGAATTGGCAGAAAAGAAAGTGTATGTGCAATCAGGGACTTCATTTGTTCCGCGGTTGTATCATTTGATAGAAGAAATAGGAGATACTATTTATGTGGAAGAATCGAAAGATGATGTGGAAACACTCATTGAAGAAGTGTCGGAAGGGAAAATTGATTATACCATTGCCGATGCCAATGTGGCGAAAGTGAATGAAACATATTATCCGAATATTGATGTGCATGTGCCGATTAGTTTTGAGCAGAACTTGGCATGGGCGGTAGCATTGGGAAGCGACAGTTTGTTGCTGTATCTCAACAAATGGTTGCAATCGAAACAATACAAACGGTATGTAGCTTCTGTTGCCCGAAAATATTTTAAGCAACTAAAATCAAGAGCTTACCACAACAGCACTTATTTGTCGCTCAACGGCAATCGTATCTCGGTGTATGATAAGACAATAAAACAAGCAGCGGAAGAAATTCATTGGGACTGGCGGTTGTTGGCATCGTTGATATACGAAGAGTCGCGATTCAATCCGGAAGCGGAATCGTGGGCAGGAGCAAAAGGCTTAATGCAGTTGATGCCACGAACAGCCAAACGGTTTGGCATCTCGGATTCATCGTCGGCAAAAGACCAAATCTTTGCAGGAGTGAAGTTTATTGAATGGATAAATAATCAAATAAAAACAACCGTACCCGATTCTACCGAACGCCTCGGATTTATTTTGGCTGCCTACAACTGTGGTTTGGGGCATGTTCTCGATGCGATGTCGTTGGCAGAGAAATATGGAAAAGACAAAACCAAATGGGAAGCCGTATCATATTATCTGTATCGAAAATCAAATCCGAAATATTATAACGACAAAGTGGTGAAATATGGTTATTGTCGCGGACAAGATGCAGTGTATTATGCCAATAATATTATGAGCCGTTATGAAGAATATAAGAAGGTCATAAAGTAAAGATTAACTCATCTTTTATCCGTATCTTTGTTTTTGTAAATAAAATAAAAATAATGAAACTGAAATTGACTAAGCCAATCGTATTTTTCGATTTGGAAACTACGGGTATCAATCCGGCAAAAGACCGTGTTGTACAAATATCGTTACTGAAAATTTTTCCCGACGGACGAGAAGAACTGAAAACTTTTTTGGTGAATCCGCAGATGCCTATCCCTCCACAGGCAACGGCAGTACACGGTATCTCCGATGACGATGTGAAAAAAGCTCCGGTATTTGCCGAAATAGCCAAAGAAATTATAGAAATTATTAAAAATACAGATATTGCAGGGTTCAATTCCAATCGTTTTGATGTGCCGATGTTGGCAGAAGAATTGTTACGAGTGGGGCAAGACGATTTTGATTTTTCGCAAACTCGTTTTGTCGATGTGCAGGTGATATACCATAAAAAAGAACCACGAACGCTGTCGGCGGCTTATAAGTTTTATACCGGAAAAGATTTGGACGGAGCTCATTCTGCCGATGCTGATACTATTGCAACCTACGAGGTTTTGAAAGCCCAATTGGACAAATACGATGATTTGGAAAATACCGTTGAATTTTTATCCGAATTCTCTACACAAAAAAAATCGGTTGATATGGCGGGGTTTATAGTGTATGATGAAGACGGTAAAGAGGTCTTTTCTTTTGGAAAATATAAAGGGCAAGAAGTAGAAAAGGTGATGGCACAAGATAAGGGCTATTATGGTTGGATACAGAAAGCAGATTTCCCGTTATACACCAAGAAAGTATTGACCGAAATTCATCTTCGAAAATTAAACACACATTGATGTCGGAACTTTGTGAGCATTTGTTTTTTGAAGAGTTGGATTCGACCAACGATTATGTGAAACGCTTAGCCGAAAATCACGATATCCGGTCGTGGACATTGCTACAAACAGCTTATCAAACCAATGGACGAGGACAAAGAGAGCATTCGTGGGAGAGTGCCAAAAATAAAAATTTATTGTTTTCGCTTTATATAGAACCCGATGTGCAGGTGCAACATCAATTTTATTTGTCGAAAATTACAGCGGTGGCATTACAGGAAACGATAGAGCACGAACTACAACGACCTGTTTTTATAAAATGGCCCAATGATATTTATGTCGAAAACAAAAAAATAGCCGGTATTCTCATTGAGAATACTTTGCGACAATCGACAGTTGTTGCGTCTATTATTGGCGTTGGCATCAATGTGAATCAAACGGAATTTCCGGAGAATCTGCCCAATCCGGTATCGATGCAACAGATATTAAACCAAGAAGTTGATATGGAGGTGTTGCGTTTGCGGTTTTGCCGGATATTTTCACAATGGTGGAAAACACTTTCGATGCACCAATTCAAAGCTATTGACGAGGCTTATCATCGCCGGTTGTATTTCAGAGAACGGCAAGTGATTGTCAATGATGATATTGTGTCGTTCAGGGCAACACTAACAGCTGTCGATGAGTCGGGAACTTTGTTGTTGCGAAACGGTAAAAATGAGTATCGTTATCGGTTTGGTGAAGTGGAAATCGATTATTGATGATTTGATTTTTTGAAAAATTGCTTAAACTCTTTCCTGAAAAAATCTTTGTCGGCAGATGTTAGTTTAAAGTCGCTGATAGTGAGGTTGTTGTGTTTTTTTAATTGAATAAATTGATAGCAGAAACCGGAAAAATAAGTAAGTGAAGCGATAAGACCTGCCCCTATGAGATGCCATCGGGAAATAAAAAAATAACCCAGTGAGGCAAGAACGACAGCACCTATTCCCGATGCAACAGTATTGACTTGCGGTTTGCCGATACCTGAAAAATAGTTGGATAAAATTTTTGATAACGATAAAAAGAAAATACCACCGCTGAGCGATAAAATAATCGGTTTGACCGATGTAAATTCCTGACCGAATACCCACCCGTAGAATGTCGCAGGAAGGAGCCACAATACAAGAATGATAAAAAGAGTAATGATGCCGATGCCTTTGGTAAACGAAAGCGTTATTCTCAAAGCGTGGTTTTGGTCGGTGCTATTGGAAATTTTAGGATATAAAACGGTGGAGGCACTGTTGCTCATAAGCCATACGCCTTCCGAAACCTGATTGCCTACGGAATAAATTCCCAAAAGTGTTTTCCCCAACATTTGTTCGATGAGATAATATAGAAAACGATAGTTGAAGAGTTGCAGGATATTGGCTGTTTGCATAATACTGCCAAAACGAAAAAGTTCACTTATTGAAGCAGATATGTTGTTAAGGCGTTGAAAACGAATATGCTTTAAGAGAAAGGCAGAGGATAGGAAAAATGACAACCCATAGGCAATATACAGTGCTTTGATATAGGAGAATACCGAATTTTCGTGAAATACAAAAATAAATATGGAAAATCCTGTGAGCAACAGTAAAATATTGGTAGCTTGTAAGATATTATAAAGATTGATGCGTTCTTTTGCCAAAAACACCATCCAATGAATGTTGCTGAAGACAAACAGCGATGCTAAGATGACAGTATGCCAAATGTAAATCGAATCGACAAGGTGTAGCACAACGATGACAATGGTGGAAATGAAGATGGTAACGATAGCCCAGAGATACGATAAGACCAAAAGACTTGTCGTATTGTGTCGCGGGAGAAGATATACCAAGGCTCCGCCACCAACAATATTGTTGATTTGAATAAAGATGGTAATGGCAAGAACGATTAAACTGATATCTCCCATATTTTTGGCACCCAAATAGTGAGAACCGATAATCACAATAAGCAGACTGCTGACGGCCGTGATTATTTTAGCTCCGAGAGATGTGGCAATGAGTTTAAACATAGATACTTACAGATGTTTTCGGTAGAGAGCGGATAGCTGTTTTCCTACTACGGAATAACTAAAATATGTTTCCGCATATTGTCTTAATTTGGTTTTATCGTAATGTTCATAGTGCGTTATCATTTCAAGCATAGCTTTGCGAAGGGCTTGTGTATCGTTGGGAGCAACCAAGATACCGCGTTCATGTGTTACAATTTCGGGGATTCCGCCTACTGCAGTAGCGATGACGGGAAGACCACATGCAAAGCTTTCATTGATGACTACCGGCATATTTTCATAATGGCTAAATAAAACAAGGCAATGACCGGCTTGAAATTCGGAAACTAAATTGTGATCGGTCAATAATCCTGTGAAGCGAATAAATTTATCGATATTTAATGAATTGGCATATTCTTGTATCATTGTAAGGTCAGGACCGTCACCGACAAGGGTTAACGAAAAATCTTGAAACGATTGCGAAAGTTGTTTAACGGCATCGAGAAGTCCGGTTATATTTTTGGCACGATTGTCCATACATGATACATGCAAAAAACGAAACGGTTGTTTGGGAGGTGTTGTTGCTGAAGGACGAAAGAGCGAGGTGTCCACAACATTGGGAACAACGGTATAGTTTGTATTTTTCAGCCCTACTTCTTGCATGGCTTTTTGTAAGTTTTGTGTAACGGGCAATACAAATTTTGCCCGGCGAACAATTCGGCGTGTGAGCAGACGACGAAAAATACCGCGATAATCGCGATGTCGCCGTGAGGACAGATAACGCGACCAATGTTCGGTGATGCCGTATGAGATATGCCATTTTTTTGAAAGGAATAAAGCGACAATACCATAGCGGGTAAGGATATGGTTGTGAATAAAATCGGGTTGTCCATAGTGCATCACAGCATAGTTGATACCTTTTTGCAAAGCCTCTTTCCACCGTTTATATTTTTTATATTGGCTGATGAGCGGTATTCGAGAATGCACCTTTTGATAGTAAACGGTGATTTCGGGGAATCCGTTTTCTTTGTTTATTTCCAAAGTCGGAAACGGATGGTCGGTGTCGATGGCAACAGCATGAAGCACTGTGATGCGTTCATAAGGAGCTGTGGCTTTGGCGTGGTTTTGCACAAACAATCCTTCCATAGCATCATAGCGATGTGGATACCATGCCGGCAAAAATAAGATATGGTGTTTTTTGTTTTCCATAAAAAAACAAACCTACTGAAAAATTTTTATTTGACAGAATGTTTGAAAAGTATTACTTTTATGCAACCGTTAAACAGAAAAAATGTCGTATCCGATAGATAAAAAATTAGTTGTAGGCATTTCGTCGAATGCCTTGTTCGATTTGCAAAAAGAAGAAACGATTTACAAAGAAAAAGGCTTAAATGCTTATCGGAAATACCAAATATCACATCGGCAAGAGAAGATTGCCAAAGGAGTGGCGTTTCCCTTTATCAAGAGATTGTTGCATATCAATGAGGTGTATAGCAAAGAAGAACCCATAGAGGTGGTCTTGTTGTCGAAAAACAGTGCCGAAACAGGTATTCGTATTTTTAATTCCATAAAAGCGTATGGGTTGGATATAAAACGGGCGGTGTTTACTTCCGGACAGTCGCCATGTCGCTACATTCCGGCATTCAATATTTCGTTGTTTCTTTCTACCGACGAAGACGATGTGCGGTTGGCTTTACAAGGTAATTATGCGGCAGGACGCGTCTTGCATACCCGTATCAACGATGAAGAAGACGATGTGTCGGAACTGCGTCTTGCTTTTGATTTCGACGGTGTCGTTGCCGATGACGAAGCAGAAAAGATTTATCAGAAAAAAGGCATAGAATCGTATTACGAATACGAAACAAAACATAGCCAAGAGCCATTGAAACCTGGACCGTTGGCCGATTTCTTTAAAAAACTGTCGTATTTTCAAAAAATGGAAGATCGCAAGCAACAACAACAGCCGAGTTATAAAAAGATATTACGGACATCGGTGGTTACGGCACGCAGTGCCCCGGCACACGAACGGGCTGTCAATACGCTGAAAGCATTGGGAATTGCTGTTGACGATATGTTTTTGCTGGGTGGTATTGAGAAAAAACGCATCTTGGAAATAATGAAACCTCACCTGTATTTCGATGACCAAATGGTGCACCTTAGTGCGTCTATCAAAAATGTCCCTTTGGTGCATATCCCTTTTGG
>CAZSHT010000087.1:5703-6994 GCA_964606715.1 uncultured Bacteroidales bacterium | reverse complement strand
GTTGTAAATAGTGTTATTTTTTTCATAAGACACGAATTTTAACCAATTAAACTAAAAAGAGGGGCAATTTATTATACTAAAGTGTTGTTTTGTTTGAGGACATCTGAAAATATATCCAAATGAAACCTCATGAGCCCCGAGAGTAGAGTTTCTCAAACGAGAAACAGTAAAGTCATAGCTATAGGCTATTTTAATTTTTTTCTGAATATAACCGACCAGCATCATAAAAGAATCGTAGCTGAATTTGAAGTTTTGTCGCATCCATACACCGGCAACAATATTGCGACGACTCAAGTAAAGACCGTAATTAAATTGTTGAAAGTCGCGTTGTTGTTGAAATAAAAAATTAGGAGAAATAGTTAATTCACCTTTCTTATAACCGGCTACATTTAAAGGAATGGTGGTGCCGTAATGAATGGTTAATTTTCGAGGTAAGATAGCATCGTCGTTATCACGCCATGTTTCACTGGGTTGAGTAAGATGGTGAACCGCAATACCAAAATAATTAGATTTGGTAAATCCCAAAACTCCTGCTGAAAAATCAAATAGATTTTTCTTAAAGGTTGTTAATACATTTTTTTCATTAGTATTGTAAATAGGCCCATACATTGGATCTATCATGTCCGGATAAATAAAATTATTTGATAAATTCTTTTGAATAAAAGTAGCTTGGAACCCCATATTAAGGGAGAAATTTTTATTAACAGCTATTTGATAAGAATAAATACCACTGGCAGAAAGCGTGTTAATTGCACCGGAAGCTTGTACATCATTGAGAAGAACTAAACCAAGACCACCTTCTACAGCATGCACATATTGATCGTAAGAGGCAGCATAAGTAACATATGCTTGGTTTAATTTTGGCCATTGATTACGATAATTTAAAACCATACGAGGACACCTTTCGGAACCTGTAAAAGCAGGGTTTAAATAAATAGGATTAGCATAAAATTGAGTAAACTCCGGATCTTGAGCCATTAGTTTTACTGAGAAAAATGCTAATATACTTAAAATTAAAAGTAGTTGTTTCTTCATCTTTTTATTTTGAAAACACAATTTTAAGAACAAAAAATGACTTATAAAAATTTATGAACAGTTTTATTTTACAATAATAATCTATTTGCGTCGTTAAAAAAAATTATTTTTACATAAATTTATAATTCGACAGAATGCAGATAAAATTATTATTAATAGGTTGTTCCTTATTTTTTGTAATACATGTGATGGGCCAAACAGCTTCAGTTTCTTGGAGTAAAGATGCTGTGTACGGTGTTGAGTATCACTTGGTTGG
>CAZSHT010000087.1:0-5603 GCA_964606715.1 uncultured Bacteroidales bacterium | reverse complement strand
GTGTTGTCATTCGGACAATGGGCAAAAATAAAAATAGCCAAAACAGGTGTTTATAAGTTGACTTATGAAGATTTGGTGGGTATGGGATTTTCAAACCCTAAGTCAGTTCGTATCTTCGGTTATGGAGGAGCCAATCTTCCGGATGAAAATTCAATTGATGTGTATGATGATTTGCCTGAAAATGCTATTTGGATATCCAAAGGTAGTGATGGTGTGTTTGGTGCAGGGGATTATATTTTGTTTTATGCCGAAGGGCCGGTAGTATGGCAATATGATACGGCTCACCAACTATTTTTACATAGGAATGATTTATATTCGGACAGTCGTTATTATTTTGT
This sequence comes from uncultured Bacteroidales bacterium, assembly GCA_964606715.1. Lineage (GTDB taxonomy): Bacteria > Bacteroidota > Bacteroidia > Bacteroidales > JALTDM01 > CAZSHT01. Next base: position 5,265 of record CAZSHT010000087.1, on the reverse strand, counting down.
AACCTGTAATAATGGTTTACCAAAAGAAATACAGACAATAGCACAGGATACGGGAGCACCGGTACATGTGTTTACGACATTTGCCGATAGAAATTATTTTGAAGAAGATAAAGTCAATTTAATAAAATCGGGGAACATGTGGTTTGGTGATGCTTTCGATTATCGGATACCGACTCGTAGTTATTCAATCTCATTGCCACACTTGAACACTTCGTATCCAATTCGGATAAAATTTCAAGCTGTTGCTCATGCGTTTCAGACGACAACAATGAAAATGCAAGTGAATAATCAAAATGCAGGGACATTGTCATTGGCATCGGTAAGTGCCTCGGGAAGTTCATTGACTTATGCAAAGTTGTCGAATGCTTATTTTGATATCTCAGTTAATAGTAGTGTTTTAAATTTTAAGCTAACATATGATTATAAAGCAGAGAGCTCAACAGGTTGGATAGATTTTATAGATGTCAATGGAACTTCAAATTTATCTTTATCGGATAACCCGTTATTTTTTAGAAATGCGACTTATATAGGTGATGGAAATGTTGTGGAATATCGACTTACGAATGCAGCAAATACCGTTGTTTGGGATATTACCGATCCGCAAAATCCAAGAAACATATCATTGTCGGTAATGTCATCGACAGAACGGTCATTCAAAATACGAACCGACAGTTTGAAAGAGTTTGTTGCATTTAATGGAAAATCGTATGATAAACCGGAGTTTGTTGAAATGGTTGCGAATCAAAACTTGCATCAAATACAAGATTTGGATTATATCATCATAGCACCACCTAAATTTTATAATGAAGCAAAGGAATTGGCAACTTATAGAACAACTCATGACGGATTAAAAACGGGCGTGTTTTTGCCGTCACAATTATATAATGAGTTTTCTTCGGGAGCTCCCGATGTAGCGGCTATTCGTAATTTTGTAAGAATGCAGTATCGTCGTTCGATTGATGGGTTGAATATAAAACCTCGTTATTTATTGTTGTTTGGTGATGGTTCGTACGATAATAAAGGTGATTTCTCTGAAAATACCAATTACATATTGACTTATCAATCCAAAAATTCATTGGATAAAGCAGGCTCATTTGTTACTGATGATTATTATGCGTTGTTAGATGATGACGAAGGTGGAGCAGACGGATTTGTGGATATTGGTGTAGGACGATTCCCTGTTTCTACCAATGAGCAGGCACGGGATATTTTAAATAAGATATATGCCTATGAGTCGGCAAAATCATTTGGTGACTGGCGAACGATGATTACTTTTGTGGCTGATGATGAAGATGGTGGAACACATTTGAAAGATGCCGATAAATTGGCAACCATCGTTGATACGACTTATCCGGCTTATAATATTTCGAAAATTTATTTAGATGCTTATCAGCAAGTTTCGACACCGGGCGGAGAGGCTTATCCGGATGCAGCAGAAGCCGTAAACAATAAGTTGCAACAAGGAACTTTTATTTTTAATTATACCGGTCATGGTGGGGAACGAGGATTGTCGGCAGAGTATGTGATTACCGTTGACAGAATTAAGCAATGGCGTAATATCGATAATTTGACATTATTTTTTACGGCAACTTGTGAATTTAGTCGTTTTGATGATTATGAATATACTTCGGCAGGGGAACATGTGTTATTAAATCCAAAAGGTGGTGCTGTTGGGTTGTTTTCAACAACACGATTGGTATATTCAAGTCCGAATTTTGCAATCAATAAAGCATTTTATAATCAAGTTTTTGAAAGTAAACAATACCGGTTAGGTGATTTGATTCGTTTGGCAAAAGTACACTCGGGAACAGGATATAATAAACGAAATTTCACATTGCTTGGCGATCCTGCATTATTACCGGCTTATCCGAAAAATAAAGTGGTGATTACACAAATGCCCGATACTTTAATGCCGGCAACAGAGGTAACCCTAAAAGGAGAAGTAGAAGATGAGACAGGACAACGATTATCTGATTTCTCAGGAATTGTTTATCCGACAGTTTATGATAAACGAGATACCATTACGACTTTGGGAAATGATCCCGGATCTCCAAAAATACGATTTAGTGTTTTCAATAAAATTATTTACAAGGGAAAAGCTACTGTAAAAAATGGTCTTTTTACAGTTAAATTTGTGGTTCCAAAGGATATATCGTATAAAGATGGTTATGGGAAAATAAGTTTATATGTGTCGAATGATAATACCGATGGAATGGGAGTCGAAGAAAAAGTTATTATTGGCGGTGTTGCCAAGAATCCGATAATCGACAATCAAGGACCGGATATTAATCTATATATTAACGATACATTATTTAATGATGGCGGCATTACCGATGAGAATCCTATGATGTTGGCGTATGTGTCGGATGAAACAGGAATAAATACCGTTGGAAACGGGATAGGGCACGATATTGTTGCAACACTTGATGATAATACGGCAGATGCAATCGTTCTGAATGAATATTATGAGGCTGAATTGGATAACTATAAAAAGGGAATTATACAATATGATTTTAGTGATTTGGAAGAAGGGGAGCATACGCTTCATTTAAAAGTGTGGGATGTGATGAATAATTCGTCGGAAGCGGATATTCAGTTTAAAGTTGTGAAATCAACGGATTTCGAAATAGATACGCTGTATAATTATCCAAATCCGATGAATGCATCAACAACTTTCTTTTTTGGACATAACCGATCGTATGAAACTTTAGATGTTACTTTGAAAATTTTTAATCTCACAGGACAAAAAGTAGCAGTAATAAATAAAACAATAGAAACCAATGGTTATGTGTCGGAATTTACTTGGGATGGACACAGTTCTACTGGAGCTCCACTGGCGAACGGATTTTATGTGTATGAGTTAATTGTGAGGACTGCAGAGGGTAATGTTGCAAAAGCCACAAATAAACTTATCATTGTAAAATAAAACAGGAAATAATAAGTTAACTATATTTGTAAATAATTTTTTTGGAAAATAATGAGAACACGATTTTTTTATATCATTTTATTTTTATTGGGAATCCCATTGTCATCGTTTGCTCAATATAATACAGCAGGACAAGAGGTGCAAGGCGATGTGAATACGATTACAACAGCTGTTCCTTTTTTGACAATACCGGCCGATTCGCGTTCGGGAGCAATGGGCGATGCCGGAGTAGCAAGTTTGCCGGATGCTAATTCTCAACATCATAATGCGGCAAAATATTTATTTTTGGAGCAAGATTTCGGATTGAGCATATCCTATACTCCGTGGTTGCGAAAGTTAGTTGATGATATCAATTTGGCTTATATTTCAGGATATAAGAAGTTTGGAAAAAATCAAGTGCTATCTACTTCATTGCGTTATTTTTCGTTGGGAAATATCGTGTTTACCGATGAAGTAGGAAATGCTACAGGTCAGTACAATCCCAATGAATTTGCATTTGATATAGGCTATACGCGTCGTTATTCACCAAATCTTTCAGGAGCAGTAACAATGCGCTATATTTCTTCAAGTTTAACAGGAGGGCAATATGTTGGAGGAACATCTACACATCCGGGGCGTTCTGTGGCAGCCGATTTAGGTGTTTATTATCATAAGGCATTGACAGTGAGTGAAAAGAAATCGATATTGACTTTAGGTGGAGTTATTTCAAATATAGGTTCGAAAATATCTTATACGGCCGATGATGTGAAGAATTTTATTCCTACGATGTTGAAATTGGGAGCAGGATTAAGTATGGATTTAGACGATTATAATACAGTAGCCATAACAGGTGAAGTGCGAAAATTATTGGTGCCTACACCACCTGTTTATTCCGATTCGGTAAGAGGTGAGATTGAATACGGAATGAATCCGAATGTTTCTGTTCCGGTAGGTATGGTACAATCTTTTTATGATGCTCCCGGAGTGCAAATGGATCCGTTAAATCCGGATGACAGAAGTGTGTTTAGAGAAGAAATGCACGAAATAAACTATTCTATTGGATTTGAATATTGGTATGCCAAACAATTTGCAGTAAGAGCCGGCTATTTTTATGAGCACCCAACAAAAGGTAATCGGCAGTTTTTTACAGTAGGATTGGGTATGCGATTAAATGTTTTTGGTTTAGATTTTTCTTATCTGATACCCACTTATCAGCAAAATCCGTTAGAAAATACATTACGATTTACTTTGGTATTTAATTTTGCAGGATTAACCAAAGATAAGCAAAATGCAAAATTGTAGAATAGGTACCGGCTTCGATGTCCATCGTTTGGCCGAAAACCGAAAATTAATCTTAGGAGGTGTTGAAATACCTTTTGAAAAAGGTCTTTTAGGACATTCCGATGCCGATGTGCTATTGCATGCTTTATGCGATGCTTTATTAGGAGCTGTAGCTTTACGCGATATTGGATATCATTTCCCGCCGTCAGATGAACGATTTAAAGATATTGATAGTAAAATCTTATTATCAAAAACACTGGATTTGATAGTTGGTAAGGGATATTTCGTTAATAATGCAGACCTGACAATCTGTGCAGAACGCCCAAAACTATTAAGGTTTATTCCGGATATGCAAAAAATAATTGCCGGGATATTAAAAGTTTCTGCTGATGCCATTTCAGTGAAGGCAACAACTACCGAACGGCTTGGATTTGTGGGAAGGGAAGAAGGGATGTGTGCAATGGCAACAGTTTTGGTGTGTAAGAAGTAACACGAACGGGAGAATTATTTCCCTTTTCGTTTTAAAATAATTAGAATAGTGTAGATAAGTATTTTAAAGTCTGCGTAGAGCGACATATTTTCTAAATAAACAATGTCATATTTAAGTCGTTCAATCATTTCATCAACATCTTGTGCATAGCCGAATTTTACTTGTCCCCATGATGTTATTCCTGGTCTAATTTTCTGTAGGTGAATAAAATAAGGGGCTCGAGGCAAAATTTGATCAATAAAAAATTGTCGTTCAGGTCGAGGGCCAACAAGCGACATATCTCCTTTTATGACATTCCAAAATTGAGGTAGTTCATCAAGACGAACTTGTCGTAAAAATTTTCCTAGCGGAGTGATGCGAGAATCATTTTGGCTAGACAAAGCCGGTCCACCTTTTTCTGCATCTATATACATTGTGCGAAATTTATAGATAGTAAATGGCTTTCCATATCTTCCAATGCGTTCTTGTGTGAAAAAGATAGGTCCTTTTGAGGAAAACTTAACCGCGATAGATAAGATGATAAAGACAGGCAATAGAATAATAATTGCAATGATGGAAAAAACAATGTCTAAAATGCGTTTTACATTGG
>CAZSHT010000086.1:0-7371 GCA_964606715.1 uncultured Bacteroidales bacterium | reverse complement strand
CTCTGTGGGAACACATACGAGAGTCCAAACTAGCAAAACAGACCTTGGTGATAGTGAGCCTATATCGACTTCAATATCAAACCCGCGACTTCAGTCGCCGGTAGAATCTCGCATAGAGCAAGGTCAAAATTTGGCCATTGCAAAATGGAGTCCGAAACCTAAAGGAGTCGGAGGCTTCAGTCCTACACAAATGGTAATATAACAGGACTGAAGTCTCTACTCCAGATAGAGGGCTTTCTCTTGCTACTCTTTGGTGCTTTACTTATATCGAATGCCAAGGAAGCGTTTTGCAGGAATTTTTTCTTTCACTGATTCAATGCTCTTAGTGTATGAAAAGCAATTGTTGAAGACGGATATTCATCTTCGAGCAAGTTCCAATAGTACTTTGGTCATGAACTTGGTGCTGCAGCTCTTTTTCTTTCTACTCATCTTGATTCCCCCTTCTTCTCTTGCTCTTGCGTAATATATCTGGCTAAAAGACAATCCAGAAATTTTTGTATAGAATTTTTGGGGCATTATACTATGGAATAGATCAGTTTTTACAACACCAAACAGAAACATTCAGCGCTACGGCGGGAAACATCAGGGGAAGTGTTTCAGTTGGTGGTGTAAGTGTACAAATTTGAGGGAATCATTACAATGGTACAATATAAAGATAGAAACAAATTTCTTCATTTTGCATATACTTTAAAGGATTAATCCTTTTTTTTATTTCTGGAAAACATATATGATGAAAATCTGACAAGATCATCAATATATTTTTGAGCCGTTGCTTTTCCATAATATTTAGCTACGACATCTTTGATTAAATACATTTCAATAATAAAATTTGTCCCTTGTATTCCCGGATCATCCGTTCCTAAAATAATTTTTATCGGTTCCTTTCTTATATTGAAACGATTTGGAGAGATTACGCCATCTGGTGGCTTCAGTCGTAAAAAGGGATGGTTTTTATAATGATCAATTGGGGTAACAAGAATATTGGAAGTCGGTAATATCTCGACTACTATATCCCTTCTGGCAACGAAATGTTGCATAACAACATCTTGAAAATATTCGTACACCTCTTCATTAAAGGCAAGATTCTGTTCTATGAGGGTAGAATAACTGTCACGCACTTTTTTACTGGTTGCATAATGCCAGAAAATCCAGTAGGCTTTGGGATTATTCAGAGCAGTTTTATAGCGATGCAATGGCAATCTGGATTGTTTTGTAGAACCGAAAAAATCGGGCAGAGCATGTCTGAGATACTCATAAGTAAATCCCCTTGAAACCTTTATGGAGTATCCGACGGGATCTTTTCTGATTTTCCATAAGGGGTTGTCATCTTTGATATCAGATGAATAAATTATATTCCATAATTGCAATGGACAGTTTCGCCGTAGCAGCCAAGCATCAATAAAATCATCTACTGTCGCTGAGCTTGTTTCTATTACATTTTCGTAAATTTGAAATATCAATTCATGTATATTACTCTTGATGGCATTGATACTTATGGGAGCCTCTTCCTGTTTTTGCTGAAGTATGAAATATAGAAAGATAAGATTGTCGAAATACTCCCCTTTACTTAAAGTAACAGTTTTGCGTTGATTAAGAAAAAGTTTCGGTTCGATGCCAAGGGCTACAGCATGTCCAATCCGATCTTCATTTTTCAAATCCAAAAAGATAATGGCTTCTACAATGCGTCGCAACCCGCTTATGATGTCTCGAAACTCTTCGCCCACATGATATGTATATTGTAGTTCCAAAGGGTTAAATGATATAACATCGAACTCTTTTCTCAATGCTATCCCGCTGCTATAAACACTTTTTTTAAAAAAAGAGTAAATCGGGGCAAATACTTCGGGAGGGACTTTACTTTCGAAACTTGCTGCATCTATTCCTTGGAAATAGTTGTAGGCCAAATCTATACTGTCTTTATAGCGTAAATCAGGATCGTTGATGAACTCCAGTAAAACCTCTACTTGTTTCTGATAATTTTTTCTTGCCTTCTCAAAACAGACGATTTGGTTTTTCGGATCATCGGCTTCATTTTTCAAAAAATGGTGAATTATCCTCATCTCAATAGTGGGTTTGTGAGCCAAATTGTTGACTTTTGTTAAAGTTTGATGCAAGCTCGAATAAAAATTTCTGATTTCATTGCTCCTTTTCGGTATACCTACTCTCGCTTCCACTTCTGTTTTCAATAGTGTATGTCGCAATGTATTCACAATAAATATATTGTCACCGTTTTTTGTTTGATTTTTCAGATAGCTTCGCGAATAGTCAGAAAAGTAACCGAAGCCAATGCGCCTATGCTGTTGCACAAGTTGACTTTTGATGATGTTGCGCATAATGAAGTAAGCGGAAAAAAGTCGATAAAGCATGGTGGAAGTTTCATGGGTTTGCATAAAGTGTAAAAAAAGTATCACAAGTGTTTTATCGCCGTATTTTGGATCAAACTCTCCACTCGTTGTATCGAAAAATCTTAACATCATACTTATCAATTCGCTTGATAGAGGATCGGTTTGCATTGTGATTCCGCAAGAAAACAAGCGAGGTGAGATATAAGTTTCTCGAAAATTTGATATTTCTCCCAAAAAGTAATTTTCATCTAGAGTTTTCTTGAATAGCTTATCGGCCAACATCAAGACGGCATGCGTATACTTGTTATGTACATCATAATGGCTGCAAATATGAAACAAAAACGATTCGAGTAAAGAAAAGAAATGAAAAAAACTTTTTGTTGTAATGTCCGGATAAAGATATAGAAACGGTTCGAAACTTTTATCGAAATTATTCGGGTAACCCATCTTTTCAGGATCGAGCACGATAACATGCAAGCGATAGGAAAAATCCAACACCGCCCCGAGATGGATATGCATGTCCGTTATACAAGGTAGGCGTTTTTCTTGGTCACCTTCGATATTGAATGTTTCGTCCAAATTTCCTTTAATGTAAGTGATTCGATGCTCCGATTCATCAAAAACCGCTGATTTTTCCAATAACGAAAAAGCAAAAAAAGGATAGGTATCCAAAGCTGTGGAAAAGATATGATAGTCTTGCAAATATTCACGACGCAGTGATATTTTGCTATTGTAAAAGAAAAAGAACTTTTGTGATATATCTTCAATGATTTTTGAAATATCACCATCATATTGCTTTTCATACATGATTTGTGCATCTTCGTTTTCCTGGTCGTAGTCGTCGGGAAAAAGCATTCGGAGGTGCTGTTTTAGTGCTTGGTGGTTTTCTGTTGTTTCGCAACCGTCATCTAGTAATTTTTGCAAGGCTTGCGGATCACGAAGGCGTCCTATGACCGCTTTGTGCCAAATGTCAAGCTTGAGTGCCATTGGCAGTCTCTTTTTCTTTTATATAGGAAGCGAATTTCTCAAAAAAAGGAGGGTAAAAAACAAAAGCGTCAATCAAAAGTATATAAATATTTTTTTCAAGATGCGTGGTTGCATTTTTTTTGTATTTAAAAAGTAATTCAATGATTTTATCTGCCAGTTGCACACTTTTGTCATTCGGATTCTCATGTCTGTTTTGCATAGTCCTCCTAGTCCTCCTAGTTCTAAATAAATACACTTCAAATCTTTTTTTTGAAAAGCCTTGATATTTAGGAGTTGGATGAGGAACAAGTTCACTTAATTCTTCGATGATGGTCAATAATTCTTTATGAGCTTTTTTTATTAAAAAATTATAAAAAAGCTCGAAATAGGCGTTCTTTCTATTTTTTTCTTTTATGAAAGATGAAATCCATAAACTCTCACTGGCTTTCCCGAAAGAAAATTTTTTCTGAAGTCTATTGTTCTTTCCAAAATAATAGTTTTCATCAAGCCTAAAAAGCTGAAAAAGTTCTCTTAACGCTTTTATAAATTTTTCAAGATCCTTATCTCTCTCTTTAATGGAAATTTCCATAAGAATATTGAGATTCCTAACAAAAGGATCATCCGTGATAAATGGTAAAAGAATATTTTCATTCTTAATGCCTCCAACAATCCGATCGATACGGATTTCGTATTTATATTTCGGATAGGCACTGTCAATAGCAATCTGGATCAACATATTTAAAAAAGAAGCATATATAGTGGAAAGATATTTTCTCGCCTCAATTTTAAACAGAATATTTCTAGAAGTTTCAGAGACGAAACTCAATTTATTAAAAAATATTTTTTGACGATCGTGGATCGTTAAAAGGTTAGAAACAAGAGTTTTGGCAAAATAACGAGTGTAAAGAATAGAGTGCATAATGCCAAATGTTTGATTCCTCAAAATCAAATCATATGATGAAAGTATTTTTTCTTTGTAATATTTCAATTGGCCTGCCTCTGCATCAATATATCCTCTTGGGATATATTTTCCAACAATCCTATCTTTCCTTTCTTCATTGGAATTGATATCTATCGATTCTGTAGCGAAACAAAGCATTTTAAATGGATGGATTGTATCAATAAATCCTATATCGGAAAGTTCCCTCTCATATTGAGAGAACTCAAGTAGCCATTTTCGAAATGGTCGTGTTTTTGAGTTTTCTAATTTCATTGATAGTATAAACTCTTTTTCTATAGCAGATTCACTTTCATCAATATAGTTAAAATTGCTATCTAATGGCCAAAATACAATTTTATCGTTATATACTTCGTGTAACATATTGATTCCATTGTCTTCGGCAAACTCCTTTAATGTATCAAAAGGAAAATTTATTATATCTATATAACCATGTTCACACAATAACTCGAATATGGATGCTGGCAGTAAAGTACGCAAAATAAATTCAATATATCCTTGTAAATTTATAACTTTTTCTATAGATTCAATATTGTTCTTGTCATCTTTAAAATTAACTATTGTTTCTCTCAGAAAAAATTCTTGTAAAAATATGCGATAGTATGTTTTTTCTTTCCGTCCAAGATTGGAAGCATCATTGGGTTTAACCATCAAAATTTCTTCAATGTAATTTGGAACAACTGTATCTGTAGGTACTTGACTCTCTTTTTTTCTCGCATCGTCAATATTTTTATAAAGAGTCTGTATGTAGCTTTCCCAAAACCATTCCGCCGCATCATAGTGGTCGTTGGCATAACTCTTTGAGTAAAGTCTAAAACGCTCTTTTATACTTGCATTATGCAAAACAATACGATCCTCTTTTTTTCTCAGTCCTTTAATAACCGCTCTAGCATCATCCATAAAACTTCGAAATGTTTTATTTTTGAGATAATTTCCAACATGATAATCCAAAGGATTTTTTATTTCCTCTTTGTCAAAAAAACCATACAAAATACTCATAATCAACAAAAGAAGATCTTCGAAATCAAGTATAATTTCTCCGAACCCTTCCACATATCCTTTGAATTTTACAATATTATAATCATGGTTTTTCCCACAGTTACCGTTTTGATGGTTAAGATGACTTCTATAAAAATCATACATATCAGGTACAATCACGCGCTGGGAAGGCGGAAGAATTTTTTGGATGTACTCGGAAGGAAGTTTTTTAAGAAATGTCATTTCACTTTCACGGTCGATTTCCCTCAAAGGTGTTTTGGCGTCATAGCCGAATGGCTTGAAATATTCTTGCTTGATGAGTGCATAAATTTGCCCACTGTCAAGTGCGACAATAGGAATTATCCGTGGTGATTGCATGTATTTTCTTAAAATCTCCAGCAAATGCTGGCCAAGTTTCAAGTTCATATCAATATCGTCTATAGGCTGTACCAAAGCCCTCTTGTTTAGAAAATGGCATATGTTGTAAGCGTATTCATGGATGGTTTTGTCCAAAACCCGTTCTTCTTTTGTCATTTGAGTGGTTTTTTGCAGTGTGCGGTCTATTTTTAATTTAATATTAAATGTTAAATTATCGATTTTCGTTTTGAGTTTACAAATTTGTTGAAAAAGCGCTTCATTGTATGTACTGTTGCGTCCTTCATATCCATTGACTTTGTAATGATTTTCAACTTCTTCAAAAATATTGTCTATGATTACATTCAAAATGTTTGTTTCCGGATCAAGTTGATTCGGATCAATAACTTCCAAAAGCGCGGTTTGTTTTTGAAGTTCATCATCGCTATATAAAAAACTAATTGTTGTAGATTTGCCACTTCCCCTTGTTCCATCTATAAGAATCGAATCATGGCGCTTGTATCTATGATATTCTTCTTCACAATTGATACCTGTACTCCCCGGAAAATCAATCAATCGCTTTTCCACCATACTTATCAACTCATCTTTGAGATCAGGAATAAAGTTTTCCGGCTTCATAACCGCATTAGGATCAAGATTAATAATGATTTCTCTTATTTTATTCACCATTTCTCCTTAAATCTTTCCATAATCTTATCATTTAAAAACTTTAAAAAGTATTCAATAGTGCCAATCACCTTTTCCTGAGCCTTCCTTGAGTAAAACAGCTTCAGTTTTCAATATCGTGACGCAATCGACCCAGCCTTTACCGATAGAGATTAGCAAGAAAGAGTAATCCATCGTTTGCCGCCGGAAATTTTGAAGGAGCTCGAAGCCTCCTGTGTGAAGATCCTACAGGCCAACTGCCTGCATCGTGAGTTTGCAGGATTACTGAGGTGACAACAGATAACCTTGTCGAACTTTTCTGTTTTTAGCATTTTTATATGGCCAATTCAAGATATAAGTTTTCAATTTGAACCAGAAGCGCAATTTCTTGGAAGAGGTCGCAGGGAGGGTGGATAGAACTTGTTTATCCCATGTCTCACCCAAAAAAAGAGAGAAATCGTATGAGTTAACCCATTTGAACTTAAAGGAACGATACCATATATCAGCTTGCCATAAACTCTGATATAAGCAGAAAGAGATTGCATTGGAGTCGGGAGTTTTCCCTTCGACCCTCAGCCGGGAGCTGCGTAGGAGCCAGAATGCGCAAGGACATTACGATCAGTCAGTAGGGGGCATGGAACGAGACAAGGCTGCGCCACCGCCACAAATACAAACATACTGTCATCACCACATCAATCTATCGTTATGTCCATTCAAAGTTGAAAGTAGAGTGCTCTGCTAACAGGCAACTGGAAAGTTGGCGAAAATCTCGTGTGTCTCCGCACGGGAGACTTTGAACAGAAGTATGGTTCCGCAGGGAAATAGGAAATAAGGGCATGGTAATAATGATTACTCTTTGCGAGATGCTCGACACTTTGCCGATCTGCCGGTTTCTCTTTTATCTCGGTGGGAACGCATACGAGAGTCCAAACTACCAAAACGGATCTTGGTGATAGTGAACCTGTATGGACTTCAAGATTGAACCCGCGACTGAAGTCGCGGCCCCAAGATGATTGCAACTCTTCAGGGGCGGCGACTTTAGTCGCCGATAGAATCTCGCATAGAGCAAGGTCAAAATTTAGCCATTGCGGGATGGAGTCCGAA
>CAZSHT010000085.1:0-7387 GCA_964606715.1 uncultured Bacteroidales bacterium | reverse complement strand
TCGCTTAATTTCTTTGCACAAGGAAAAATCGATTCATCAAAAACGACTGCCGATTCCTTAAACGCCATTCCTGTCATTTCACTGACGGAAGAGGATGTCAACAATGCCAACAATACCGAAGAAGATCAAAACATATCGGGACTTCTGCAATCATCGCGAGATCCGTTTATGTCGACTGCCGGTTTTGTGTTTGGAGCAGCACGCTATAAAGTGCGAGGTTACCAATCGGGCAATACTACAATTTATATGAACGGGATAGAGATGAATGATCCCGAGTCGGGTGGAGCGTATTGGTCTACTTGGGGTGGTCTCAATGATGCTACACGATTCAAAGATACTCATTTTGGAATTGTTGCCTCACCGTTTAGTTTTACGAGAGCCGGTGGTTATACCAATATCGACACACGAGCATCGTTGTTTCGAAAAGGTATCAATGTTACTTATTCGGCAGCCAACAGAAGTTATCGCAATAGAGTGATGTTGACCTATGCTACGGGAATGATGAAAAACAACTGGGCATTTACGGTATCGGGTTCACACCGTTGGTCGCAAGAAGGCTATGTAGAAGGTTCTTTTTATGATGCCTATGGTTATTTTTTATCGGCAGAGAAAAAAATTAACGACCGTCACAGTTTGAATCTTACGGTTTTTGGAGCCCCTACGCGTAGAGGCAAGACGGGTTCTTCGACACAAGAGGTTTATGACCTGACGGGCAATCATTATTATAATCCTTACTGGGGGTATCAGAATGGTGAAAAACGCAATTCCAGAATCAGCAATTATCACAAACCATATTTCTTGTTGAACCATTATTTTAAGATTGATGATAAAACAACTTTGACGACAGGCATAAGTTATTCGTTTGGTCGAGGTGGTTCTACCTCATTGAATTGGTATGACGGAGCACGACCTTCTACTATCGACGATTACGATGTGTTGGAATTGAGTGGCACCGACCCACGACCGGATTATTATCGGTATTTACCAAGCTATTATCAAGAACGATATCCCGAAACAGCAAACCAACTGACAACAATGTGGCAAAACGACAAAGCATTCCAACAAATCAATTGGGATTATTTTTATTTTTCCAACAGCAAAAATCTTTTCACCGTACACGATGTTGATGGAGAAACAGGAAAAACCGTTACCGGAAACCGTTCCAATTACATTGTGGAAGATCGTCGCAATGACCACAACAGAGCCAATGCCTTTACTTCTATTCATAAAGTTATCAATGACCACATTGTGGCTACGGGCGGATTGCGGTTAGATATGTACAAAGGGCATCATTTTAAAGTTATTGATGATTTGTTGGGTGGCGATTATTGGTTGGATGTCGATAAATATGCCGAGCGGGATTTTAAAAATGAAACAGCCTTGCAAACCGACCTGAACCACCCCAATCACATTGTGAAAGTAGGTGATGTCTTTGGGTATGATTATATTACCAATGTCAATAAAGCATCTGGATTTGCACAAGCTGAATTTTCGTATGATAAATTGGATTATTTTGCAGCACTGACCGTTTCCAACTCTACTTTTTGGCGAACGGGAAATATGAAGAACGGATTGTATCCTACCGAGTCGGAAGGGGATTCCAAAAAACTGAATTTCACCAACTTCGGCGTAAAAGGAGGAGCTACCTATAAAATTACGGGACGCCATTATTTGCAAGCCAATGTGCTTTACGAGACACATGCACCGTATGCCAGAAATGCCTTTATCTCTCCGCGTATCAACAATCGGGTGGTGGAAGATTTGAAAAGCGAAACACAATACGGTTGGGATTTGAATTACATTGTCCGGTATCCATTTTTGAAAGCTCGCCTTACCGTTTACTGTTCAAAAACCGAAAACGGATTGTATAATCGTAGTTTCTACCACGATGTGTTGCGGTCGTTTGTCAATTATGTGATGACCGATGTCAGTCGTATGAGTCGTGGGGCAGAATTAGGTTTTGAAGCCAATGTATCGCCTACGCTTACTTGGACGGGAATGGTCGGTAAAGGACAGTTCTTGTATGCGTCCAATCCTATTGCTACCATTACGGTAGATAATAGTGCCGAGGTATTGGCAGAAGATCGAAAAGTATATCTGGAAAATTATCACATAGGAGGCACACCGCAAACAGTAGCATCTACAGGTCTCCGTTACCGTAATCCGAAATATTGGCAAGTTGGTGTCAATGTCAATTATTTTGGTGATATGTACATTATGTTGAACCCTGACCGTCGTACTTCCGAAGCTTTGGAAGGCTATATCAAAGACGATCCGCAATGGGCAAAGATGTTGGCACAAGAGAAATTGGCCAATGGTTATACGCTGGATTTCTATGGAGGTAAATCGTGGAAGGTGATGCACAAATATTATATTTATCTGAATGTAAGCGTCAATAACTTATTGGATAATACCGATTTGAAGACAGGTGGCTATGAGCAGTTGCGTTATGATGCATCTAACATAGATAAATTTCCGACTAAATATTTTTATCTCTACGGTCGCACCTATTTTGTTAATGTAAGATTAAGATTTTAAGATTATGATATACCGATTTTTTTCTATTGCCATAGTAGCTATGTTGCTGGTTTCTTCGTGTGAAAAAATAGAACCTGCGGAGCCTCCTGCCAATACGATTCCTGACGGACATAAGTATACATTGTCCGATATTCGACAACTGTATTACGACAGTGTGAAAAACGCTTGTCGCGAATATTATAAATTTACAGATGATTATTCGGTATATGTAACCGTAACAATGGACGATAAAGCCGGAAATATTTATAAAAGTGCTTATGTGCAAGATGGTACCGGAGCTATTAATTTGCATTTACTTTCTTCGGGAGGAGTTACACAAGGTGATTACATACGGTTATCCTTAAAAGGAGCTGTATTAAGTGCTTATCGAGGAATGTTGCAAATAGATTCTGTCGATGCAAAGAAAAATATTGTTGTTCAATCGTCTTGTAATGACATAACACCCAAAATAGTTCATATTGCCGACTTAGACAGTTCATACCAAGGCATGTTGATACAACTTGACAGCGTAGAATTTAAAGACACCAATGTAACCTATGCCGATGCACAGGCGCAATCGACACTCAACAGAACCTTGAAAGATTGTTATCATCACAGTATTTATGTGCGTACCAGTGGGTATGCCGATTTTGCCGATGAAAAAACACCGGTAGGATTTGGTTCTATTGTAGCTATTGTGGGACAATATGATAGTGATATGCAATTGTATATTCGTACGCCGAAGGAGGTTACAATGACCAACTCGTATTGCTTCGACGGGTATTATATTGATAAAGATTTTGAAGATAAAAGTTTGAAATCGGGTGGATGGACAACACAAAAAATTGTCGGAACATTAGATTGGACCTTGGGAACACATGGTGGAAATTATGCTCAGATGTCGAATTATGACGGTGGTAATTCTAAAAGTGAAACTTGGTTTATCTCACCTGTTCTTGATGTTGCCGATGCCGAAAATCTTTCGTTTTCATTCGATAATGCTTGTAATTATAACGGTGATGACATTACAGTGTGGGTATCAACAAATTATGATGGGGTTTCCAATCCTGACAGTGTGGGTACTTGGACGCAACTTTCAGCAACCTTGTCTTCGGGCAATTGGGAATGGGTAAATTCCGGAACCATTGATTTGAGTGCATATCGTTCTCATACAACATATGTGGCATTCAAATATACAGGTAGCGACAGTGATGGCAAGACCTGGGAGATTGACAATATCGTAGTAAAAAAACAATAACGAAAAAACCATTAACAAATGAGATTTAAGATACAAACAATTGCGTTTTTAGTACTGCTTGTCAGTTTAAGCAGTTGTGTAAAAAAAGAGTTTACAGAACCCGATTCACCTGCAATTCCTACGGGCACTCAAATGACCATTGCCCAATTGCGACAATTCTATCAAGACAGTGTCGTCAACAAAGGTTTGACTTCTTATCGTTTTACCGAAGATTATTCGGTATATGCTGTGGTAACAATGGACGATAAAATGGGGAATATTTATAAAAGTGCTTATATTCAAGATAATACGGGAGCTTTAAACTTGCATTTATTATCGTCGGGAGGTCTTTATCAAGGCGACAGTATCCGTTTGTATCTGAAAGGAACGATTTTGGGAGAATATCACAAGATGCAACAACTCGACTCGGTGAATGTCGATAAAAACATTGTGAAATTAAAAAATGATGTAACTGTTCAACCCAAAAAAGTAAAAATTATTCAATTGTCAAATCTTTTACAAGGGCAGTTGATACAGCTCGATGATGTAGAATTTAAAGATACCGGTCGCACCTATGCCGATGCCGATAATCTGACTACCGAAAATCGTATCTTAAAAGATTGTTACGGACACGAAGTAAATGTTCGTACCAGCGGATATGCTTCTTTTGCTGATGAGAAGGTGCCGACAGGTTACGGTTCTATTATTGCCATTGCCGGGCAATACGATTCGGAAACACAATTGTATATTCGTTCACCCAAAGAAGTTACTATGACCAATCCATATTGCTTTGACGGAACCTACATGAGCAAAAATTTTGATGACGGAAATCTCACTTCTTGGGGTTGGACAACTCAAAAGGTAGAGGGTTGTAAAGATTGGAAAGTAGAATCTCGAGGTGGAAAAACTTATGCGGTAATGTCAAATTATGATGGAACAAATTATATAAAAAGTGATGTTTGGCTTATCTCTCCGGCAGTAGATTTATCATCTTCTACAGCTCCGATATTGACTTTTAAAAATGCTTGTAATTACGACGGTGATGCTATAAAAATAAAAATCTCTGTTGATTATGATGGGCATTCTAACCCATCGACAGCAACTTGGAGTAATTTGCCGGCGAATCTTTCACCCGGAAATTGGAGTTGGGTAAGCTCCGGAGATATAGACTTAAGTGCATATAAATCACAAAAGGTATATATAGCAATAGAATATATTGGTAGCGATTCATCAGGAAAAACATGGGAAATAGATAATATTTATATCAAAGAAAATAATTAATCGTAAATTTGCATAATCGTTAAACAGTAAAATAAAAACAAACAAAATCATGAGAAAAATTTATCTTTTTATAACGGCTATTTTCTCAATGGCAGTTATGACAAATGCACAAGTTGTGTTTCAAAGCAACTTCTCTTCCTGGTCAGGAGGAAATCCTACCGATTGGATGGGAGCAAAAACATCTATTGAAAATGATAGCGTGGTGGAAATTACAACCGGCTCTACTTACGGAACAAGTTCCGCCCAATTGATTAATGTCGAGTCATCACACAAACGCTTTACTACACAGGCGGTTCATGTAGATAAAGATTCAGTGTATGAAATTTCGTTTTGGGTAAAAGGCGAAGGTCAAATCCGTACAGCAATGTGGGAGGGAAGTTATTCTGCCTATAACTCTTATATTGATGTCAACACTTCTTCGTGGACAAAATATAAACAATCGGTAACAGCTCCCGGAACAGGTGACGACGGTGAGTTTATTATCTCGGTGCGTTATACGGTTGCCGGTAGTAATCATTTGGAATTAGATAGTGTAGCTGTTGTAATGAAAAGCTCAGAGGTTACACCTATTGATTTAACAATAAAACAAATCCAAGATACTACGGGAACAGGTTCAGAGGCTTCGCCATATGCTGATTCGGTAGTTATTACAGGCGGTATCGTTACGGCGGTTTCCAATTACGGATATTTTATGCAATCGGGTACAGGTATGTGGTCCGGTATTTTTGTGTCGGACACCAACACAACAGCTCTTGGCGACAGTGTGAAGATACAAGGAACAGTCTATGAAAATTATGGATTTACAACCATAAAATCGGTTACAAATTTTACCATTGTTTCAAGCGGAAATACAGTGCCTACTCCGGAAAATATATCTACCGGAGATGCCAACTTAGAAGGTTACGAAAGTGTTCTGATAAAAGTATCTTCGGCAACATGCCTAACGGCTGATTTGGGCTATGGTGAGTGGTCGGTAAAAGATGCTACATCCGATTCTGTTCGCATTGATGATATGATGTATACTTTCTCGGCTATCGAAGACTCTGCTTATGATATTACAGGTCCGTTGAATTATTCATACGGAAATTTCAAAATAGAACCCCGTAATAGAAATGATATTTCAGGTCCTGAAAAATTAATCCCGGTAACGATTCATGATATTCAATATACAACTGATGCTTCGGGAGATTCGCCCTATAAAGATTCTGTGGTTTCAACAGGAGGGATCGTAACCGCTATTGTTCCTAATAAAGGATATTTTTTGCAATCAGGTTCGGGAGCATGGAATGGTATTTATGTTTATGATACCGGTAATGATACAATTGCTCGTGGCGATAGTGTTACATTCAAAGCAAAAGTGTCGGAATATAATAATTTAACAGAACTGTCTTCCATATCGGATTTTGTAATAGTATCTTCGGGAAACACTCTTCCTACAGCTGTTTCGGTAGCATCGGCTAATGTGAGTGAAGAACAATATGAAAGTGTTTTAATAAAATCAACAGGTACATGCGTGAGTGATGATTTGGGCTATGGTGAATGGGGTATCTCTGATAATACAACAGATACTGTGCATATAGATGACTTATTCTATGCTTTTACACCGATACAAGATTCGTCTTATACCGTTACAGGTATTGATTATTATTCATATGGTTCGTTTAAAATAGAACCTCGCGATTCGAATGATATTATTGGTCCCAGAGTAACCGTTTCGTTTGTAAGTATTCACGATATTCAATATACAACCGATGCTTCCGGTGATTCACCATATAAAGATTCGACTGTTTCAACCGGAGGGATTGTAACAGCTATTGTTCCAAATAAAGGTTATTATGTACAATCGGGCTCGGGAGCATGGAATGGTATTTATGTATATGACAAAAATAATGCTGTTGCTCGTGGCGATAGTATTACTTTCAAAGCGACTGTTTCGGAATATTATAACCTGACGGAATTAAGTTATGTTACCGATTTTGTAAAAGTATCTTCAGGCAATACGGTGCCGGAAGCGACACTTGTTACTGCTGCCGATTTCAACACCGAACAATATGAAGGCGTTTTAGTAAAAGCAACAGGAACATGTCTTAGTGCTGATTTAGGTTATGGAGAATGGGCTGTTTCCGAAAACACAACCGATACAATTCATGTTGATGATTTATTGTATGCCTTTACACCCATAAAAGATTCGTCTTATACAGTAACGGGAATTAGTTATTTCTCTTACGGGGCATATAAATTAGAACCTCGTGATTCGAATGATGTGATAGGACCCAAATATATAATACAAACAGTAAGTATTCACGATATTCAATATACAACCGATGCTTCCGGTGATTCACCGTATGCTGG
>CAZSHT010000084.1:0-7396 GCA_964606715.1 uncultured Bacteroidales bacterium | reverse complement strand
ATCGTATGTTTTTATGTTTTAAAATAATTTTATTTTCTATTAATTGGCAGCCACTTTTTCTTGAATATATTTATGTATTCCGGCAGCCGCCCGGCGACCATCTCCCATTGCCAAGATAACGGTAGCTCCACCACGCACAATATCACCGCCGGCAAATACATCTTCTATCGAAGACTGCATCGTTTCTTTATCGACAACAATGGTTCCCCATTTTGTAGCTTCCAAATCGGGTAATACGGCAGGAATCAGTGGATTTGGTGACACGCCAACACTTACAATCACCATATCGGTATCGACCATATATTCTGAACCTTCTATCGGTTGCGGACGACGACGACCTGAAGCATCGGGTTCTCCCAATTCCATTTTTTGCAATTTCATTTGTTTCACAAAACCGTTTTCATCGGCAAAATATTCCAGCGGGCTTGTCAGCAACATAAATTCTACGCCTTCTTCTTTGGCATGTTTAATTTCTTCGACACGCGCCGGCATTTGGTCTTCGGAACGACGATAAATAATCATTGCCCGTTCGGCTCCCAAACGGCGAGCGGTACGAACAGCATCCATGGCTGTGTTTCCACCACCGATAACTGCAATATTTTTTCCGAAACGAACCGGTGTGTCAAAATCGTCATGAGCAGCACTCATCAAATTTACCCGCGTCAGATATTCATTACACGAATAAATACCATTGAAATTCTCACCCGGGATATTCATAAAATTGGGTAATCCGGCTCCACTTCCCACAAAGAATGCTTTATATCCTTCTTTACGCATATCATCGAAAGTAGCGGTTTTCCCAAAGATAAAATTCGTTTTAAATTTGATGCCCATTTTTTCGAGGTTACGAATTTCTGTTTCCACGATTTCATTTGGCAACCGGAAATTAGGGATTCCGTATTTCAACACTCCTCCCAATTCATGCAATGCTTCGAAAACCGTTACATCGTAGCCTTCTTTCACTAAGTCGGCAGCACATGCCAATCCGGCAGGGCCCGAACCGATGACGGCTATTTTTTCGCTTCGTTTTGCCGTAATTTCAGGAATTGCCATTTTCCCCGAGTTACGCTCATAATCGGCTGCAAAGCGTTCGAGATATCCAATGGCAACCGGCGGTTTCTTCAATTTGATGGTATAGAAACAATTGGCTTCACATTGCAATTCTTGAGGACAAACACGCCCGCAAACAGCCGGCAAAGTATTGGTTTCTTTCAATGCTACGGCAGCGTCTAAGAACTCACCTCGTTCAATGTGTTTTATAAACTTGGGAATGTGTATTCCCACCGGACATCCCGACACACAAGTCGGTTCCGGACAGTCGATACACCGGCGAGCTTCTGCCAATGCTTGTTCTTCGGTAAGACCTTGGTTTACCTCTTCGTAGGAATGGCTTCGGCGTTCGGGATCGGCTTCGGGCATTTTCACACGCGGCATTTGCGTGCGTTCTTTTGTTTTTATGGATTTACGAGTTTCATCACGCCAGTCGGCAGCTCGTTCTTCTTTTAATATTTTTAATATCGTTTCTTCCATGGGAATATTTTTTTATTTATGTTCTTTCAAATATTTTTCGTAGGCTATTTTTTCTTCTGCTTTAAACCCGCCTAATCGAGCCATCATTTCATCAAAGTCTACTTGATGTCCGTCAAATTCAGGGCCGTCGATACAAACAAATTTTGTTTCTCCGCCGATGGTAACTCGGCAAGCTCCACACATTCCTGTTCCGTCAACCATAATGGTGTTCAGACTGACGGTTGTAGGCACATTGTATTTTTTTGTTGTCAAAGCACCAAATTTCATCATAATGGCAGGTCCTATGACAACGGCTTCGTCTACTTTTTCGCGTTCCATCACTTCCTCCATACCGGCGGTAACCAATCCTTTTTTTCCATAGCTTCCGTCATCGGTCATAATGATTACCTCGTCGGAATATTTGCGGAACTCGTCTTCCAAGATTAATAAATCTTTATTTCTGGCAGCCAATACGGTAACCACTTTATTGCCGGCTTTTTTCATTCCCTCAACAATCGGCAACAACGGAGCTACTCCCACGCCGCCACCGGCGGCCAAAATGGTTCCTTTTTTTTCAATATGAGTAGCTTGTCCCAAAGGACCTACAACATCCAACAAATAATCCCCTACATTTAATGATGCTATTTTTGTTGAAGTTACGCCTACGGTTTGCAAAATAATACGAATCGTTCCTTTTTCCGGATCCGCTCCGGCAATGGTTAATGGAATTCGTTCGCCTTTTTCATCCGGACGAATGATTACAAAATGTCCGGGTTTTCGACTTTTCGCTATCAAAGGGGCTTCTATATCGAACCCGACGACAACATCAGAGAAAATCTCTTTGTTAACTATTTTATACATTGATTCTATTGTTTTTTAGTGAATTATTTTCAAATATATAATTTATATGTTAATAGAAAAATGCAAGACAACACAACCCTTTAAACAAATCTTACACCTGCCTGATAATCAACCTGTTGCCTCTTTTGTGTTTTGCAACATTTATATTATATTCCATAAACAAGAAAGGGCTACAACTTGTAGCCCTTTCTTGTTTTAAGTATGGTTTTTATTGCTTATAGTTGTGATTTTAAGAATTCACGATTCAATTTGGCAATATGAGAAATAGAGATATTTTTCGGACATTCGGCTTCACAAGCACCTGTATTGGTACAGCTTCCGAATCCCAATTCTTCCATTTTTGCCACCATATTTTGTGCCCGGCGTTTGGCTTCTATTTGACCTTGCGGCAAATGAGCCAGATGGGATACTTTGGCCGACACAAACAACATTGCAGAAGCATTTTTACATGTTGCCACACATGCTCCGCAACCAATACAAGCAGCCGCATCCATAGCGAACTCGGCATGTTCTTTTTCCACCAAGATACTATCGGCATCGACAGCACTTCCTGCATTAACAGAGATGTATCCGCCGGCTTGATTGATTTTGTCGAACGCCGAACGATCGACCATCAAATCTTTGATTACCGGAAACGCTTTGGCTCGCCATGGCTCTACCCAAATGGTTTCACCGTCTTTGAACTTACGCATATAAATTTGACAAGTCGTAGCTCCTTCACCGGGACCGTGAGCACGACCATTGATGTGCATACTGCACATACCGCAAATACCTTCGCGACAATCGTGGTCGTATGCTACCGGCTCTTCGCCTTTCTCCACCAATTCGTTGTTCAAAATATCAAACATTTCCAAGAACGAAGCATCGGAAGGAATGTCTTTTACTTGATAGCTTTCAAATTTACCTTTTGAGTTGCTATCTTTTTGTCTCCATATTTTTAATGTAAAATTCATATCTTTAGTTTTTTAAGGTTCTAAATTTATTTTTTCGGAATATCGACTAACTGGTTTTGTAGTTTCTGGTTTTCACTTCGATGATTTCGTATTTCAACGGTTCTTTGTACAGTTCCGGTTCTACGCCTTCACCTTTATATTTCCAAGCCGAAACATACATATAGTCTTCATCGTTCCGCATAGCTTCTCCTTCTTCTGTTTGATATTCTTCGCGGAAATGGCCACCGCAAGATTCGTTTCTGTTCAATGCATCTCGCATAATCAATTCGCCCATATCGAAGAAGTCAGCCACCCTGAGTGCTTTTTCCAATTCAGGATTAACACCCTTGGCAGAACCCGGCACTTTTACATCTTTCCAAAATTCAGCTTTTAACTTAGCCAACATTTCCAAACCTTCTTTCAATCCTGCTTCTGTTCTTGCCATTCCGGCATGTTCCCACATAATTTTTCCCAATTCACGATGGAAATGGTCGGTAGAATGGGTTCCGTTTATAGCCATTAATTTATTGATGCGTTCTTGAACATTTTTCTCAGCCTCATCAAATTCTTTGGTATCTGTTGGGAAACGGGGTGTGGTAATCTCATCTGCCAAATAATTTTGAATGGTATAAGGCAACACGAAATAACCGTCTGACAATCCTTGCATCAATGCTGAGGCACCTAAGCGGTTGGCACCATGGTCGGAGAAATTGGCTTCCCCACCGACAAACAGTCCCGGAATATTGGATTGCAGTTCATAATCAACCCACAAACCACCCATTGTATAATGGATAGCAGGATATATCATCATCGGGTATTCATATGGATTGACATCGGTAATTTCTTCGTACATATCGAAGAGGTTTCCATAGCGTTCTTTAATTGTTTGTTTTCCAAGGCGTTTGATGGCATAACTAAAATCAAGGAATACGCCCAAGCCTGTCGGTGCTACACCATGACCGGCATCGGTTCGTTCTTTGGCAGCCCGCGAAGCGACATCTCTAGGCACTAAGTTTCCAAAGGCCGGATACCGGCGTTCCAAATAAAAGTCTCGGTCTTCGTCAGGGATATCGGTAGCTTTTTTCAATCCTTTTTGGATAGCTTCGGCATCTTCTTTTTTCTTTGGCACCCAGATTCGTCCGTCGTTACGCAAACTTTCCGACATTAAAGTCAGTTTTGATTGATAATTGCCATGAACAGGAATACAAGTCGGGTGAATTTGCACATAAGCGGGGTTAGAGAAATAAGCCCCTCGTTTGTATGCCTGAATGGCAGCACTGGCATTTGAGCCCATCGCATTGGTAGACAGATAATAAGTATTGCCGTAACCACCTGTTGCCAACACAACGGCATGTGCCGAATGGCGTTCTATTTCGCCGGTTACCAGGTTACGAACAATGATTCCTCTTGCTTTCCCGTCGATAAGTACCAAGTCCACCATGTCGCGACGGTTATACATCGTAACGGTTCCTTTTTCTATTTGTCGATTCAATTCGGCATAAACACCCAATAATAATTGTTGTCCGGTTTGTCCGCGAGCATAGAAAGTACGCGACACTTGAGCTCCTCCAAACGACCGGTTGGCCATTGTGCCTCCGTATTCGCGGGCAAACGGCACGCCCATAGCGGTCATTTGGTCAATAATATTATTACTGACTTGTGCCAAACGGTAGGTATTGGCTTCGCGTCCGCGATAGTCTCCTCCTTTGATGGTATCGTAAAACAACCGGTAAATAGAGTCGCCGTCGTTCTGATAGTTTTTTGCCGCATTGATACCGCCTTGTGCCGCAATACTGTGAGCACGACGCGGGCTGTCTTGATAGCAAAAGGCTTTTACATTAAACCCCATTTCGCCAAAGCTGGCAGCCGCAGCACCTCCGGCAAGACCGGTGCCGACAACGATAATGTCTAACTTCCGTTTATTATTCGGAACAACTAATTTTTGATGTTCTTTGTAATGATCCCATTTTTGTTGAACAGGACCTTCGGGAATTTTTGAATTTGTTATTATATTACTCATAATTCAATGATTATATTCGATTAATAAATAAGTGATTTATTTTAACATTAGAAAAAATAAAGGGATAATGCTAAATCCTACAGCGATTAAAATAGCATAGGCATAGGCAAGGGGCGTAAAGATTTTGAAACGCCAGTGTTCGTTGCTCCAACCAATTGTTTGGAAAGAAGACCAAAAACCGTGAGAGATATGATATCCCAATGCCAATGCACCTATTATATAGATAACATCATACCACCAGATAGAAAACAATCCGCTGACCAAGCCGTATGCATTTTCCATTTCCACACCGTCGTAGTTTACTGCCGGCAATTCACCAAATTTGAATTTATACCAGAAATTTGCCAAGTGAAGCAACAAGAATACGATAACAATGGTTCCCAAGACATACATATTGCGCGATGCCCAAGAGCTGGTATGTCCGCGTTTCTCTACTTTATATTTAACGGTTCGCGTGGTTTGGTTGCGAAGGGTTAAAATCGTTGCTAAAAAAATGTGAAACAGAAACCCGATAGCTAATACCGGTTCCATAATTTTAATAATCGGATTGGTTCCCATAAAGTGAACCACCCGGTTGAACAACTCACCCGAATCATCGAAGATTAACATCAAATTGGCAGTCAAATGAACTGCTAAAAAAGAAATCAGAAATAGTCCGGACAGACTCATCCAAAACTTCTTTCCTACCGTTGAAGAATAAAAATAGCTCATGTTTTAATAGTTTTAATTAAAATTATTAACTTTACTTTAGCAAAGATTTTATTTTTAAAACGATTAATATATGTTAATTAACACGCTCTTTTAATTTTATGGAAAATTTATTTACACAGATTCGCAAAACCATACACAACTCCCTGGAAAACAACTCCTTGCTGTTCTTGTATTCCGCCGAAAGAAAATGGCGTAACGGCGATTTACACTATCCTTTTCGCCAAGATTCCAACTTCTTTTATCTCACAGGGATAGAACAATTTGACTCTATTTTCTTATTATTCAAATCCGAAAAAGGCGACATACAGGAATTTCTGTTTCTCTATCAACCTTTGGAAAAAGAGCTGGTGTATGACAACCGTTTTTTGTCGTACGACGAAGCCCGAACGATTTCGGGTATCGAAACCGTTGCTCCCATCGACCACTTTGAACGCCGGTGGAAAGATTTGATGGATAAGGCACCAACGGTCTATATCGCCCCCCTCAAAACACCTTACAAACACCATTTGTTTCTGAACGGCACGCACCGGCTTTTGAAAAAACGCTATCCCACCACAACGCTGAAAGACAGTATCGCTCTTATCGAAAAACAGCGACCGGTAAAACACGATGGCGAACTGGCATTTATCCAAAAAGCCGTTGACATCACCAAAGACGCTCTCACGGCTATTGCCTCCGTCATAAAAGACGGTGTTGCCGAACGGGATATTTTTGCCCGTCTGCTATACCATTATCAACGCCACCCTCATACTTCCTATTCGTTTGACCCCATTGTGGCAACCGGAAGCAATGCTTGTATCTTGCATTACAGCCGGCAAACCGGCAATTTGAAGAACGGCGACTTGGTGTTGATTGATACCGGTGCCGAATATTTTAATTATGCGGGCGATATCACTCGTGTGTTTCCTGTGAACGGCGTTTTTTCCGAAACCCAAAAAACACTCTACAACACGGTTTTGGCCATTCAAGAAAAAGCCATTCAATTGTTTGTCCCCGGCACGACTATCAATGCCATCAATAAGCAGGTCAACCAATGGACTTTCCAAGCCCTTATCGATTTGGGGTTTATTGAAAAAAACACTTCGTATGACGACAGTTTGCTGAAACAATATTATCCGCACGGTGTTACGCATTTTATGGGACTCGATGTGCACGATGTGGGACAAAAAGACATGCCTTTGGAAAAAGGCATGGTGCTCACTTGCGAACCGGGGCTTTATATCAACGCATTGAATACCGGCATTCGTATTGAAGACGACATCTTGATAACCGACAATACACCGATTGTCTTATCGGCCGATATTCCCAAAACCGTTGAGGATATTGAAACCCTATTACGGCAATAACCGGCTCGCCAAGTATC
>CAZSHT010000083.1:0-7427 GCA_964606715.1 uncultured Bacteroidales bacterium | reverse complement strand
AAAAAATATTCAGATAAATACATTGTTGAACGAAAGAAAACTAAAAGATAGGTAATATGGCTAGATCTTTAAAAAAAGGACCATTTGTTCATTATAAATTAATGAAACGAGTGTTGGAACAAAACGAATCAGGAAAGAAATCAGTAATAAAAACATGGTCGAGAGCTTCGATGATTACACCTGATTTTGTAGGACACACAATTGCTGTTCACAATGGAAATAAATTTATCCCTGTGTATATTACAGAAAACATGGTTGGACATAAATTGGGTGAATTTTCAATGACAAGAATGTTCCGCGGACATGGTGGAAAGAAAAAATAAGAATAAAAATAACTATTTAAAAGACTCTCAATAATGGGTGCTAGAAAAAAAAATACAGCAGAGAAATACAAGGAGCAACGCAAGAATATAAGCTTGGCAAGATTGAGCGGAATACGCATGTCGCCTCGTAAAGTACGATTGGTAGCTGACCAAATTAGAGGAATGGAAGTTAATGCCGCATTGAATATTTTGCGTTTTTCGCCAAAACATGCTTCTATTGAAATGGAAAAATTACTTTATTCAGCTATTTCAAATTGGCAAAATAAAAATAAAGATATTGATTTAGAAGCAAATCCAATCTATGTGAAAACTATTTATGTAGATGCCGGAAAAATGTTGAAACGAATTCAACCGGCACCGCATGGAAGAGCTCATCGAATCAGAAAACGCTCAAGTCATATCACCATTGTAGTCGATACAATGCCTGAAGAAGTAAAAGAAGTAGATACAAACACAAAAAATACGGAAGAATAATATGGGTCAAAAAGTTAGTCCGATAGCAAATAGATTGGGATTCATCAGAGGATGGGATTCTAATTGGTATGGTGGAAAAAATTATGGTACTTTTATTTTCGAAGATGATAAAATTCGTAAATATATAAATACGCGTTTATCACAAGCCGCTATTGCAAAGACAGTAATCGAGAGAACACCAAAATTGATAACCGTAACTATTCATACGGCACGACCGGGCATTATCATCGGTAGAGGCGGACAAGAAGTAGATAAACTTAAAGAAGAATTGAAAAAATTGACATCGAAAGAAGTTCAAATAAATATTTTTGAAATAAAACGCCCCGAATTAAATGCAGTCTTAGTAGCCAATAATATTGCTCGCCAAGTAACGGGTAGAGTAGCTTATAAAAAAGCCATTAAAATGGCAATAGCTTCGACGATGAGAATGGGAGCCGGCGGAATAAAAATACAAGTGTCGGGACGATTGAATGGTGCAGAAATGGCACGATCAGAAACATATAAAGAAGGACGAATTCCATTACATACCTTTAGAGCAGATATTGATTATGCCTTGGGAGAAGCTCTGACAAAATTAGGATTGATAGGCGTGAAAGTTTGGATTTTTAAAGAAGAAGTGTATGGAAAACGCGATTTGTCGCCTAACTTCAAATCGAAAAAATCATACCATAACAATAATAATAGAAGACGCTAAAGCACAGATAGATATAAGAAACTTTTAATCTTTAGAAATAATGTTACAACCGAAAAGAGTAAAATATAGAAAGACGCAAAAGGGAAAAATGAAAGGTAATTCCCAACGAGGACATCAGATAGCTTTTGGTTCTTTTGCAATAAAGACAATGGATGAGCACTTGATTACCGGTCGTCAGATAGAAGCCGCTCGACAAGCCATTACCCGTCATATGAAACGGGAAGGACAATTGTGGATTCGGATTTTCCCTGATAAGCCAATGACGAAGAAGCCGTTGGAAGTGAGAATGGGAAAAGGGAAAGGAGCACCGGAAGAGTTTGTTGCTCGCGTTTCCCCGGGGCGTATTCTGTTTGAGATAGACGGAGTTGCATTTGATGTAGCAAAAGAAGCCATGCGATTAGGAGCACAAAAATTACCGGTGAAAACCAAATTTATTGTGCGTAGAGATTTTGTAAACGAATAAATTGATTGAATAATGAAATATTCTGAAGTAAAAGAGCTCGCAGAAAAAGAGCTGGTAGAAATGATAAAAGATGAAAAAGCGAACTTGGTACGCATGAAAATGAATCATGCTATTTCTCCTTTGGAAAATCCTTTAGAAATAAGAGAAGTGAGAAAAACAATAGCACGATTGAGTACTGAATTACGGAGACGACAATTGGAACAACAAAAAAATAAATAAAATTTTCAATGGAAAGGAATGCAAGAAAAGAACGGATAGGCTTAGTAGTAAGTAACCGCATGGATAAAACGGTTGTGGTCGCTGTTCAAAGAAAACAAAAACATCCTAAATATGGTAAATTTGTGAAAATTACCAAAAAGTTTTATGCACAAGATTCGGAAAATAAAACAGATATAGGAGATTTAGTTAAAATAGTGGAAACAAGACCATTAAGTAAGACTAAGAGATGGCGTTTAGTTGAAATTATTGAAAAGGTTAAATAATTATGATACAAAGAGAAACAAGACTTACAGTTGCAGACAACAGCGGAGCCAAAGAAGTATTGGTGATAGGTATTTTAGGAGGAAGTAAACAAAAATATGCTTTCGTTGGCGATAAAGTAGTTGTTACTGTAAAATCAGCCATTCCTTCGGGAGGCATCAAAAAAGGCACGGTTACCAAAGCTGTTATAGTTCGCACAAAAAAAGAATTACGACGCTCGGATGGTTCATATATACGATTTGACGATAATGCTTGCATCCTTCTTGACGGTGCAGGAGAAATGAGAGGCACTCGTGTTTTTGGCCCTGTTCCGAGAGAATTGAGAGATAAGCAATATATGAAAGTAATCTCTTTAGCACCAGAAGTACTTTAAAAAAAATGAACACAATGTCAAAGAAAATACACATTAAAAAAGGTGATGAAGTTTTTGTGATTGCCGGAAATTACAAAGGACAAAAAGGCAAAGTCTTGGAAGTCATTGTAAAGAAAAATAGAGCAATCGTAGAAGGAGTCAATATGATTTCAAAACACACCAAGCCAAATAAGGAATATCCTGAAGGTGGCATTATCAAACAAGAAGCTCCTATCCACATCTCGAATCTAATGCCGGTAGATCCTAAAACAGGAGTGCCGACACGAGTGGGAAGAAGACTTAATGATAAAAATAAGTTAGTGAGATATTCAAAAAAATCAGGGGAGGAACTTAAATAATGGAAGCGACTTACACACCCGCATTAGCAAAAAAATATCACGAAGAAATAATTCCAAACTTAACAAAGAAATTTGGATATACAACAATTATGCAAGTTCCTAAATTGGAAAAAATAGTTCTTAATCGTGGTATCGGAGAAGCTATTTCCGACAAAAAAATAGTTGAAATATCAGTAGATGAATTATCAGCAATAGCCGGACAGAAAGCGGTTATTACTTATTCGAAAAAAGATATTTCAAACTTTAAATTGAGAAAAGGAATGCCGATAGGTGTTACTGTAACATTGAGAAATCAAAAGATGTATGAGTTTCTACATCGATTGATTTCAATAGCCATTCCTCGTATTCGTGATTTTAAAGGTGTCGAATATAAATTGGATGGTCGTGGAAATTACACCTTAGGTGTTACCGAACAATTGATATTTCCGGAAATAGATATGGATAAAATACTAAAAGTAATGGGTTTGCAAATAACATTTGTAACATCTGCAAATACAGATGAAGAAGCCTATGCTTTGTTAGAAGAATTTGGTATGCCTTTCAAAAAAAATAAAAAGAATTAAGAGTTATGGCAAAAGAATCAATGAAAGCACGCGAGAGAAAACGCCAAGCAATGGTGGATAAATATGCGGCTAAAAGAGAACAATTAAAAAAAGAAGAACGCTGGGAAGATTTACAACGCTTACCTAAAAACTCTTCTCGAACGAGATTACACAATCGTTGTTCTATTACAGGACGCCCAAAGGGATACATTCGCTATTTTGGTGTTAGTCGTATTGTGTTGAGAGAAATGGTATACAAAGGACTTATTCCGGGAGTTAAAAAAGCAAGTTGGTAAAACGAAATAAAAAAAAGAATTATGACTACAGATCCAATAGCAGATTACCTGACACGCATTCGTAATGCAAATATGGCTCACCATAAAGTGGTGGAGATTCCTGCTTCGAATACAAAGAAGGAAATGACAAAGGTATTGCACGATAAAGGCTATATCTTGGGCTATAAATTTATTGATGATGACAAACAAGGTATCATCAAAATAGCATTGAAATATAACAACTACGGAAAAGTACCGGCAATAAAACATCTGGAAAGAATTAGTAAACCGGGTTTACGAAAATATGTAGATGCTTCAAACTTGCCAAGAGTATTAAATGGTTTAGGCGTAGCTATTTTATCTACCTCAAAAGGAATAATGACAGATAAAGAAGCTCGAAAAGGAAATATTGGCGGAGAAGTGCTCTGCTATGTATATTAAAATTGTAAAAAAAAGATAAAATGTCACGAATAGGAAATTTACCAGTTGCAATACCTGATGGAGTAAAAGTCGACTTGTCGAAAGATAATTGCTTGACTGTTACCGGAAAATTAGGTGAGTTGAAACAAAAGATAGATCCTTCAATAGAAGTAGTTATTGAAGATAAACAAATTATATTGAAACGAACATCTGAGCAAAAACAAGTGAAATCATATCATGGATTATATCGCTCATTGGTGAATAATATGGTGTTTGGAGTGTCTACCGGATATACTACTGTTCAAGAACTTGTAGGAGTCGGTTATAAAGCTGAGGCAAAAGGACAATTGTTGGAATTACAATTGGGATATTCTCATCCAATATTTTTTGAATTACCAAAAGAAATTAAAGTAGAAACAAACACCGAAAAACGAGGTAATTCTTTTATAACATTAACAAGTTTTGATAAACAGTTGATCGGTCAAGTTGCAGCGAAAATTCGTTCACTAAGACCACCGGAACCATACAAAGGGAAAGGTATTAAGTTTAAAGATGAAGAATTAAGAAGAAAAGCAGGTAAAACTGCCGCTAAATAAAAATTGAGAAATTATGGCACTGACAAAAAAAGAAAGAAGAGAACGCATCAAACATCGTGTTCGAAAAGTTGTAAAAGGTACAGCCGAACGGCCACGCATGTCTGTGTATAGAAGTAATATGCATATCTATGTTCAATTTATCGATGATATTAAAGGTGTAACTTTATTAGGTGTTTCATCAAAAGCAATTAAAGATGAAAAATTACCAAAAGTAGAAGTGGCAACAAAACTTGGTGAATTGGCAGCAAAAGAAGCTATTGCAAAAGGAATAGAAACAGTCGTATTCGACCGCAATGGTTATTTATATTTTGGAAGAGTAAAAGCATTGGCCGAAGGAGCACGAAAAGGCGGTCTTAAATTTTAATTATTATGACAGGAAGTATTAGAAAAATCAAAACAGCAGATTTAGATTTAAAAGAACGCTTGGTAGCCATTAACAGAGTTACCAAAGTAACCAAAGGAGGGCGTAATTTTCGCTTTACAGCTATTGTTGTTGTTGGAAATGAAAATGGTATTGTAGGTCACGGACTGGGAAAATCAAACGAAGTTGTGACAGCAATAGCAAAAGGAATAGAAGATGCCAAGAAAAATTTGGTAAAAGTGCCGATTTTAAAAGGAACGATTCCGCATTTACAAACTGCTCAATATGGCGGAGCTCGCGTGTTTATGAAACCTGCCTCTAGTGGTACAGGAGTGAAAGCCGGTGGTGCTATGCGTGCGGTTCTTGAAAGCGTTGGCGTGAAAGATGTTTTGGCAAAATCTAAAGGAAGCTCAAATCCACATAATTTGGTGAAGGCAACCATTGCTGCATTGACAGAAATGAGAGATGCTAAGACTATTGCAAAACAAAGAGGAATAACTCTGGATAAAGTATTTAACGGATAAATAGGAGATACAATAATGAAAAAAGTGAGACTTGAATTGGTGCGAAGTTCAATAGGACATCCTAAAGATCAAAAAGCAACCTTAAAAGCATTGAAATTAACAAAAATGCACAGAGTTGTAGAATTTGAAGCCACACCTCAAATAATGGGAATGGTTAATAAGGTAAAACATTTGTTAGTAGTAGAAGAACTTTAAAAAAAAGAAGAGCAATGAAGCTAAATAATTTAAAACCGGCAGAAGGTGCAGTAAAAAGAAATACAAAGCGAATAGGTAGAGGACAAGGTTCAGGAAAAGGCGGAACATCTACTCGCGGACATAAAGGCGCTAAATCGCGTTCGGGATATTCTCGTAAAGTTGGTTTCGAAGGAGGTCAAATGCCTTTGCAACGAAGAGTCCCGAAATATGGATTTACCAATATTAATCGTAAAGAATATAAGGTTTTCAATTTGCAAGATTTAGAATATTTATCAGAAAAATATAAAGTCGATACAATAGATGTGAATTTCTTGTATGAAAAACGATTGATTCGTAAAAAAGATTTGGTTAAGATATTAGGCTCAGGAGAATTGACGAAGAAAGTGAATATATTGGTGCATGCCGTATCGAAGACAGCCAAAGAAGCTATAGAGAAACAACAAGGAACCGTAAATATCCTTTAGTAAACGATGAAAAAAATAATACAGACAATAAATAATATTTGGAAGATTGAAGAATTGCGTAATCGCATACTCTATACATTAGGGATATTGTTGGTTTATCGCTTAGGATCTTTTATTGTATTACCGGGAATCGATCCTTCTCAACTGGATGCATTGCATAAGCAAACAGCATCAGGAGTTATGGGATTGTTAGATATGTTTTCAGGAGGTGCATTTTCTAATGCCTCCATTTTTGCATTAGGAATCATGCCATATATCTCGGCATCTATTGTCGTACAATTAATGGGAGTTGCTGTCCCTTATTTCCAACGCTTACAAAAAGAAGGAGAAAGCGGACAGAATAAAATTAATCAGATAACGCGCTGGTTGACAGTTCTTATTTTGTTGTTCCAAGCCCCTAGTTATTTAGCTAATTTACATGCTCAACTGCCGGAAACAGCATTTGTTTTGAAAGGAACATTCTTTACAATTAGTTCTGTATTAATATTGACTTCAGGAACTATTTTTGTAATGTGGTTGGGTGAAAGAATTACAGACAGAGGGATAGGAAACGGTATCTCACTTATTATTATGATAGGAATTATTGCTCGTTTCCCATTTGCATTATTGGGAGAATTTGCAATGCGTTTGAATGGTCAAGGAGGTTTGGTAATGATGTTATTGGAGTTATTGTTTCTATTAATTGTTATTCTTATAACAATAGCCTTGGTACAAGCCGTTCGCCGTATTCCTGTGCAATATGCCAAACGAATAGTAGGAAATAAACAATATGGAGGTGTCCGTCAATATGTTCCATTGAAAGTAAATGCCGCAGGAGTAATGCCTATTATTTTTGCTCAAGCATTGATGTTTATACCGATGATGTTAGCCGGTTTTTCATCAGGTGACTCAATGACTGGTTTTGC
>CAZSHT010000082.1:0-7468 GCA_964606715.1 uncultured Bacteroidales bacterium | reverse complement strand
TTACAAAGTCAACTTTCTACTGATAACCAACGGAAGCGAGTTTCTTATGTATCGCCTGCAAGGAGATAGTGTTATTCAATTACCGGAAATACCGTCTTACAACGAATTGCTAACTAATGTTTGATAATATCTTTGGTTATCACAATCGTATCGAGATAGACGCCGTAACCGCCCCAAATACCCAATCCGCCTTCGATGTTGCTAATTGGTGTGGTGGGGTTGGCAAACGGGTTTCCATCACTTTGCAATTGCTGTTCTTCCGATTTCCAAAAGAGATAATGTGTCTTGTCTAAAGTGCAGAATTTGACAATAACGGTTTCACCCAAATAAAAATTATATTGGCTTTTGCCGTTTGCCGTGTCAGACGAATTAGTTCTCAGCGGGTTACTGCCATGATAAATCGAAAATTCGATGGGTTGCCCGTTCATATATTTATCTTCAAAAACTGATTTTCGAGGATGTACAAAAATCATTTTGTCTTTTCCTACGGTTTGGGTTAAAATTCTATAATTGTTGCCCAAAGTATCGGGATCAACAGTATAGAGCCACAAAAATCCTGCACTGTCTGTTTCGTCTGACGGACTGGGATAAAATTTTATACTGTCGAGGGGAACAGGAGCCGGAATGGTTGTTTTTGCAGTATAAGTTTTTCCTCTTCGGTGAATAGTAAGGGTATAGGTCTTACCAACTTCTCCTATTATTTTTCTACCGAAATAATAAGGAAACATAGGCGAAGGCTGCATTAGAGTGTCAGTATCGATGCCATCACTAACGATAACGGTAGCATCTTTTACCATCATACTGTCATAAGTATTGGAATCTACCGGATCAAAATAACCGGTACTTTCGGTGAGCAAGACCATGGCATAGCCACCTTGATCGATAGAACCTTCTACGACAATCTTTTTCTCATACGGTGGCATATCCACATCTATTTCTTTTTCACATCCTGCCAAAAGAAGCATTCCTAAAATGATAAAAAACAATGTTCTCATAGGACTTAAAAATTAAAATTCCAAGTGATTGACGGTAAAATGGGGAACAACGAAACTTGATACGCACTGGTTACCAAATCGCCTTCTTGAATAGAACCGGTATAATCGAAATAAATAAAATACGGATTGGCTCTGTTATAGACATTATAAACCGACAGATTCCACGAAGAATATACTCGCTTTCCTTCTTTATGTTTCGGAGTATAGGTAAGAGAAACATCCATACGATGATAAGGGGCCATACGATATCCGTTTCGAGGCATATATTCCACTACAATACGGTTGTCGACCAAATAACGCCCAATAGGAAGTGTCATGGTATTGCCTGTGGCATAAACAAATACGGTAGAAAATGTAAGCTGATCATTGAAATGATAATTAAGAACTACCGACAAATCGTGTCGGCGATCATATTTGGCAGGAAACGGATTACCTTCATTAATATCCGGAAAAATATGGTCTGTTTTCGATAAAGTATAACCAATCCAGCCGGTAAGTTTTCCAATATTTTTCTTTATAAACAGTTCTACACCATAGGAATATCCTTCGCCAAAAACAAAATTGGCATCTTCGTTGTTCCCGATATTATCACCCGGCATTGCACCGTCTTTGTATTCAATGATATGCGTCATTTTTTTGTAATACAACTCAACCGATGTTTCGATGAGGTTATCTTTGAAATTACGAAACAATCCGGCAGTATATTGTTGGCTGTATTGTGGTTTTACGAGCGTGGAACTTGGCACCCAAATATCCATTGGTAACGACATTGACGACATAGAAGCCAAATGAACATATTGATAATTTTGTGTGTAAGCGGCTTTTACCGAGGTTTTTTCGTTGAAGGCATATCGCAAGGAAGCACGAGGTTCGGCACGAAAATAAGTAATAACATTTTCGAAGTTTTGATAATGAACAGTATCGGTGATATTTCCTAAATTATCGGTAACGAAACGGTCGAAAGGACCAACTTGTTGAAACATTGTAGGACGCAGTCCGACAATCAATTTTAAATCTTCGGTGACATCAAATTCATCACTGATATAACAAGCTAAATCATTGGCAAGATTTGATTTTATATCGCCAATATTAAATTCGGTTTCGCCCATTCGACCGGTAACAGTTCCCGGTTTAAAATCGTGGAAAGTATAATTCAGTCCGAACAAGACTTTATGTCGTGCTTCGGGCAAATAGGTAAAGTCAATCTTGGCAGAATAATCGGTAACACCCGAAAATAACTTAAACTCAAAATCACTTTGGTCGGCTTCGAAGCTAAATTTATAATCGGTAAAGACCACGCTTGTATTCATAAACAATTTGTTGGTAAACAAGTGGTTCCAGCGTGTCGACAAGGTAGCATTACCCCACGGAATACGGGCTTGAAAATTGCCACCTTTGGGTGAACGAAACGAAAAGACATCACGACCGAAATATCCACTCAGATACAAGCGGTCTTTGTCGGAAAAACGATAATTGACTTTTGTATTGAGATCATAAAAATAATATCCTGTTCCGTCCATTCGGGAACCTTCTTTTATGAATGGCTTCATCAATAAATCGATGTAGGTGCGACGACCGGAAATGATAAACGAAGAAGTGTCTTTTTTGATAGGTCCTTCCACCGTGAGCCGTGAAGAAATAAGACCTATCCCGCCTTCGCCGGAGAGTTTTCGCATATTACCGTCTTTCATCGTGATATCCAGCACCGACGACAACCGTCCGCCATATTGTGCCGGCATACCGCCTTTTATCAAACGAACATCTTTGATGGCATCGGCATTGAATACCGAGAAAAAACCAAACAAGTGAGCAGCATTATAAACGACAGCATCATCAAGGATAATCAGGTTTTGGTCGGGACCACCGCCACGCACATAAAAACCCGAGTTGCCTTCTCCTGCCGATTGTACTCCGGGCAACAATTGTATGGTTTTCAAAATGTCAACTTCGCCGAAAATAGCCGGAATTTCTTTGACTTGTTTTACGGGAATACGCACCGTACTCATTTGTACACTTCGCACATTCTTGTCGCTCCGTTCGGCAGAAATAGTAACTTCTTTGGTCATAATGGCATTGGGCGACAACGATACATTGAGACGAATATCTTTGGTCAAGGTAATTTCTTTTGAGAAATTTTTATACCCCAAAAAAGAAACCTGTAACTGATAGGTTTCTTTTTTTAGAGTCAATGAATAAAATCCATATTGATTGGTAATCGTTCCCGTCTTACTGCCTTTTACATATACGCCTGCTCCTATGAGCATTTCGCCGGTAGCTGCATCTTTCACATATCCGCTAATAGTGTATTTTTGAGCTGTTGAGATGATGCTGAGGAATATGAAGAATAGGAAACCGTAGCTTTTTTTATTCATTATTCTATTTGTTGTTGGTTACGAAATTAGAAAAAACTTTTGGTATGATAGTCTTTTTACGAAATAGTTTAATATGGCTGAAAAATAAAAAAAGCGACAAAGAACGATATTTTGTCGCTTTTTTTTGTGACCGACTAGGGAGTCGAACCCTAGGCCCACAGATTAAGAGTCTGTTGCTCTACCAACTGAGCTAGTCGGTCAATGGGTGTGCAAAAATAATTATTTTTCTCATTGCAATGCTTCTGCTCCGGAAGAAATCTCCAAGATTTGGTTGGTGATAGCCGATTGACGCATTTTATTGTATTCCAAGGTCAAGGTGCGTTTGAGTTCTTCGGCATTATCGGTCGCTTTGTGCATCGCGGTCATACGGGCACCATGTTCGCCTGCTATCGACTCCAACAAATAGCGATGGAAACGAATTTTCAGAGCCTGCGGTATCAAATGATACATAATGTGTTCTTGCGACGGTTCATAGATGTAGTCTTCTTTATGTGTGGTGGTGGTTTCCTCTTCAATATTGACAGGTAAAAAACGATCGACAGAAAGAAGTTGTGTTGCCGGATTTTTAAATTCATTATAAACCACTTCTACAACATCATATTCACCCGAAGCAAAGGCATCCATTATACTTTGAGCAATATCTGTTACAGCTTTGTATGTCAGGTTGTTATAGATGTCATTATAAAATGATTTTATGGGATAACCTTTGTAGCCCAAATATTCTCCTGCTTTTTTCCCAACGGCAATAATATCTATTTTCTTCCCCTTGTAAGTTTCTTCTATCAATGAGAGTGCTTTTTTTCCAATATTCGTATTGAACGCTCCGCAAAGACCTTTATTTGAACTGACAACGACAACCAATACATTTTTGACTTCCCGTTTTACAATGTAAGGATTGCTAATGGAATCTTCGCTACCGCCCGATACATTTTGCAATAATTCGGTCATTTTGAGAACATATGGTCGAATTTTGGTAATTGCGTCTTGTGCTTTCCGCAACTTTGCCGCCGACACCAGTTTCATTGCACTGGTAATCTGCATCGTCGTGCCGATAGAGGTTATCCTATTTTTTATTTCTTTGGTATTGGGCATAGTACCTTACCTTTATTATTGTTTATACATTAATGTCATATCACCGGCCACTTTTCTCAAGGTGGTTTCTACTTCTTCGGTCAGTTTACCTTGTCGTAGTGTTTCCAAGATATCTTTATGATTTAATGTTAATGTTTCCAAGAAGTCAAATTCAAATTTCTTGATTTTATCGACCGGAATATCTTGCAACAAACCTTTTGTTCCCAAATAGATAATAGCAACTTGATGTTCTACCAACATAGGTTCATATTGACCTTGTTTCAATATTTCTACATTACGAGCACCTTTTTCGAGAATAAATTTAGTCGCATCATCGAGGTCGGAACCGAATTTTGAAAACGCTTCCAATTCACGATATTGAGCTTGGTCAAGTTTCAATGTTCCGGCTACTTTTTTCATCGATTTGATTTGTGCATTTCCTCCCACACGCGATACCGAAATACCGACATTGATGGCCGGGCGAACACCTGCATTAAACAGGTTACTTTCCAAGAAAATTTGTCCGTCGGTGATAGAAATAACATTAGTTGGGATATAAGCCGACACATCACCGGCTTGTGTTTCGATGATGGGCAAAGCTGTCAGAGAGCCACCTCCTTTTACCATATGCTTGATAGATTCCGGCAAATTATTCATTTCTTTTGCGATGGAATCATCAG
The DNA here is from genome assembly GCA_964606715.1 of uncultured Bacteroidales bacterium. Taxonomy (GTDB): domain Bacteria; phylum Bacteroidota; class Bacteroidia; order Bacteroidales; family JALTDM01; genus CAZSHT01. The sequence goes on along the minus strand of CAZSHT010000082.1, from coordinate 2,350 downwards.
CAATAATTTTGGCAGCGCGTTCCAATAAACGAGAATGCAAATAGAAGATATCGCCCGGATAAGCTTCTCGTCCCGGCGGACGACGCAACAACAACGACACTTCACGATAGGAAACAGCTTGCTTAGATAAGTCATCATAAATCACTAATGCCGAACGCCCTGTGTCGCGGAAAAATTCACCAATGGCAGCTCCCGTAAATGGAGCATAAAATTGCATTGCGGCAGGATCGGAAGCATTGGCGGCAACAATAACAGTATAATCCAAAGCACCGTGTTTTTCCAAGGTGTGAGCCAAAGCAGCTACCGATGAGCCTTTTTGTCCGATGGCTACATAAATGCAATATACCGGTTCGCCGGCGTCATAAAATTTCTTTTGATTGATAATCGTATCAATGGCAATAGCTGTTTTTCCTGTTTGGCGGTCGCCAATAATCAATTCCCGTTGTCCGCGACCGATAGGAATCATTGCGTCGATAGCTTTCAGTCCTGTTTGCAACGGTTCGGTTACCGGCTGACGATAGATAACGCCCGGAGCTTTTCTGTCGAGAGGCATCTCATAGAGATCACCGGTTATATTTCCTTTGCCGTCTAACGGCTCTCCCAAAGTGTTGACAACGCGTCCCAGCATTCCTTCGCCTACTTGTATTGAAGAAATATGTTTGGTGCGATGCACTTTGTCGCCTTCGCTAATATCAACATCACTTCCCAAAAGCACAACACCTACATTGTCTTCTTCGAGGTTCAATACAATACCGTACACATCGTTCTCGAATCGTACCAACTCACTGACTTTCACATCGGATAAGCCATAGACACGGGCAATGCCGTCACCGACTTCCAAAACAACTCCGATTTCGTTAAATTCAGCATCTAAATTTAATCCTTGAAGTTCTTTCTTCAATATATTGGAAACTTCCGAAGCATTAATTTCTTTCATAATAATACAGGTTTATATTTTTGCTTCAAATGAAGCGTTGATTAAAGTTTTTCTAATTTCGTTTAATTTATGTTTTATAGAAGCATCGTATTCGACCATTCCTATTTCCAAGACAAAACCACCGATGAGAGAAGCATCTTCTACAGTGTCCATTTCAATGGTGTATTCATCATTATAATGTGACGACAGCAATTTTTCAACAGACCGTTTCGTGTCTTGTGAAACCTTAGATGCCGTTATCAGTTGTGATTTCTTTATTTTCTTGTGATTCCTAAACAAATCAATAAAATTACGAATGATGGATTGTAAATAATCTTCCCGTTTCTTGCGAATCAGTAAGCGGAAAAAATCCATTGTGAGCGTATCTAAATGTGCTTGAAACAGAGTTTCGATGAAATGAATTTTATCGCTTATTTTAACGAGCGGTCGCTTAAAGAATTTTTCTATATCAGGGTTTTCGGCATAGGTTTTTGCCAGAGCCACAAAATCGGTATAAACAATATCTATTTTGTTTGTATCGAGGGCTGTTTCAAATAACGCTTTGGCATACCGAACACCTATTTTACTGCTATCCATATTGGTTTTAGTTAAGCGTGATATCGTTCAACAATTCTTTGATGTACTCGCCTTGTTTCACTTCGTCGGCCATTGTTTTGGTAAGCACATTTTCGACAAGTGTTATAGACAATTCGGCGACTTGGTTTTTGAGTTCGGTAAGCACTTGATGTTTTTTGTGTTCCAAGGTCATAAAACCTTCTTGAACAATTTTATCGGCTTCTGCTTTGGCTTGGTGTTTGGCTTCTTCAATGATATTTTCTTTTACCACCATAGCTTCCGACAAAAGATGATCCCGTTCGACCAAAATTTCTTTTCGCATTCGTTCTTGTTCGCGTTTCAAATCTTCCAATTCTTTTTTGGCATTTTCTGCCGATAGCAGTGCTTTTTCAATACTTTCATCTCTTGATTTTAAGATGTCAACAATGGGTTTCCATGCAAACTTCTTTAGCAAAAACAATAAGATTGTAAAGGATAGAAGCATCCAAAATAATAATCCGAAATCAGGGGTTACGAGATTCATAATATTTCGTTTTTAATATTTTTCAAAAAAAACCGGCAGAAAACCAACCGTTTCCTGCCGGAATAAGTTAGTGTCTTATACAAATAAGACTAACAAACAGATTACGATGGCAAAAAAGGCAACACCTTCTACCAAAGCGGCAGCAATAATCATATTGGAACGAATATCACCAATCGCTTCCGGCTGACGGGCAATGGCGTCCATGGCACTTCCACCAATACGACCAATACCAATACCGGCTCCGATTACGGCAATACCTGCTCCCAATCCTGCTCCCATCTTTGCAACTGCCATACTTGCAACTGCTTGTAAAATAATACTTAAACTAATCATAA
>CAZSHT010000081.1:1697-7491 GCA_964606715.1 uncultured Bacteroidales bacterium | reverse complement strand
ATGGATGTTTATCGAGATTTAACTTCTACTGATGCTAACGAGTTTAGACCATTCCGTGGTAATGTATATAAAACTGTTGAAACAGATGAAGAAGGAGCTGTTGCCGAAAAAGATTCTTTAGGACGACTAAAATATAGAGAAGTTACCGACGAGGAAGCATTTAATCGCTACAACTATAATACAGCTGATAACATTAATTACTTGGATGGAGACTTCGAATCCAGTGTTGATTATGTCAATGAAGTTAGTGATGCTGCTCGCGATAATAAAAACTCCAATAGGATGTATGATAATGGGACTCCAAAAGCTTATGGTACTTGGAAATCTAAATCGAGAAACTATAGAGGACGCGATCAAGCACAAACAATGGTTAATAATAGAGCTCGCGTTTATAAAGGTGGTGGTTGGAGAGATCGTGTTTGGTGGTTATCTCCCGGCAATCGTCGCTATTTAGATGAAGAACAAGCTCGCGATGACCTTGGGTTCCGCTGTGTAATGGATAGACTGGGAAGTCAAGTAGAAGAATAAAATTATACCAAAAAGAAGCCTAAAAAAAGAGTTTGCTTTTGCAAGCTCTTTTTTTATTATGGTGAATTACAAAAAAGTTGTAACTTAGCTTTATTCCCAAAAAGAAATCTTGATGAAAAAAGTTTACCTCATACTGTTACTTATTTCTCTTCATATAACTTTATTTTCTCAAGATATTCATTTTTCACAATTCGATGCTTCACCACTAAATCTCAATCCTGCTCAAACATCTGACATCAATCACGACTTTCGGATTGTATTGAACCATCGTAATCAATGGCAGTCGGTTACTGTTCCCTATCTTACCGTTTCGGGTTCTTTTGAGGGCAAAATGCATCTTTTAAAAAATAAACTCAAAGGATATTGGGGATATGGACTACTGATTAATGCTGACAAAGCCGGAGATGGCGATTTTGGAACCACTCAAATAAAACTAAGCACTGCTTATCACCACCCTCTCAAAAATAAATACCTTAACACTATCAGCGTAGGAATGAATATCGCTTACAACTACCAATCTATTGATTTTACAAAATTCTATTTTGGCAATCAATTTAACGGAACCTATTATAATCCAAATTTGCCAAACGATGAAGTCTTCCAACAAAACTCTATTTCGTATATCGATTTCTCGACAGGATTACAACTTAAAGGGGCTATAAACAAAACACCTCTCATTTTTGGTCTTGCCTATAATCATTTAAATCATCCACAACAATCGTTTGACAATGCCAATATTCAACTCGATGGTAAACTAAACACTTATCTGTTTTCCGATTTCCGTATAACTTCTGCCAACTATTTACAACCTTCCGTCTATTATTACCAACAAGGCATTTTAAAAGAACTTTCCTATGGTGTGCTCTTTCTTCACAAAACACCAAGCATTATCATTCCTACGGTATTCATTGGTGGCTGGATACGCCATAAAGATGCTGTCATCATAAAAGGAGGCTTCGACTATAAACAATTTCGTATCGGACTTAGTTACGACATTAACTTTTCGAAACTCACCGTTGCCAGCCAAGGACGAGGAGGTTACGAAATATCCATCATTTATATGTTTGATAAACCTGCTAAAATTATAATTCCTTATCAACACCAATGTCCTGTTTTAATGTAAAAATGAAAACGCCTTCACTTGCAATATTATTCTTCTTTCTGAGCACTGTTTTTTGGGGACAGAGTCCCAACCAATTTCTGAAAACTGCACGCAACCATGAAGAAAAAAACGACTATCTCACAGCGGCACAACTTTACGAAAAAGCATACTTAATCAATCTTGATATTTCAACCGCATTCAAATGTGCCCAGAACTATCAGAAAGCTCGTTATTACAAAAAAGCTGAAAGCTATTACAAAAAGGTTATTTATACCGACAACTCTCGTTTTCCAAAAGCATATTACAATCTTGGCATCACTCAAAAATATTTGGGTGATTATTCAAAAGCCGCCAAAAATTTCGATTATTTCTTAAAACATTTCCCAAAAGAAAACAAAGAGTTACGAAATCGTGCCAAATACCAAAAATATTTCTGTGAAGAAATTTTCTATAAACAATTTGAACAAACCGATACGAAAATTCAATATATTGATAATAAAAACATTAACTCTCCTTTTTCTGACTTTACGATTGAAAAAATATTGCCGAATATTTACTGGATTGCCTCATACAGACCTCGTTCTCACACAGATACTATAGATTTTCACGCTGCTATTTGGCAACTAAAAAACGACAGTATCGTTTTGCTTGACACCCTTATCAATGCTAAAAACAAACATATTCCCAATTTCTTTTACGATGAAACTACACACACTTTATATTATTCGGTTTGTGATAACAACACCCATTGCTCCATTTATTCAGCAAAATTCAATAATGGAAATTTTACAGATATAATGCGTTTGCCAGAAACAATAAATGCTCCCAATTCGAATAACACACAACCTTGCTTGGCAACAATAAACAACACACAATATTTATTCTTCACATCAAACAGAAAAGGAGGGAAAGGCGGTTATGACATTTGGTATTCGGTAAAAGACAGTAATGACTATTCTATGGCTATCAATATTGGCAACACCATTAATTCCATCGGCAATGAGGTTACTCCATTTTATTCGGAAAATGATTCGGCTCTCTTTTTTAGTTCCGATTGGTATGAAAATTATGGTGGCTACGACATCTTTTTCTCAAAAGGTGATTTAAGCTCATGGGATATTCCAAAAAACATCGGAAAACCCGTAAACTCATCATACGATGATGTTTTTTATCGCATCAATAAAAAAAATACGATTGCTTATCTTTCTTCAAACAGACTTCTCGACAAAAAAACACCTCAATGTTGTAACAACCTGTATCAAATTATTCTGAAAGATGAAAATACCAACACTACAACTCAGGACTCCGCACAAAGAATCATCGCAACAATCCAAACGACACTTGAATCTTTTATTCCGCTATCTCTGTTTTTCGACAATGACTGTCCAAATCCAAGAACCAGAGACACAACAACAACTATTGATTACTATAGTTCCTATCAAGATTACATCAAACGCATTCCTGAATACATCAATGAATTTTCCAAACCATTGAAAGGAGAATTAAAAAGCAAAGCAACTGTGGCTATAGAACAATTTTTTGAAGACAGCGTCATTGCCAACTATGAAAAATTCGATAAAGCGTTACAAATGATATTGCACCTGCTAAAAGAAGGCACCAATGTTAAGCTTATCATAAAAGGATATGCCAGTCCGCTAAACTCCTCTGATTACAACAAAAATCTTTCGAAACGACGCATTGCCTCTGTCAAAAATTTTCTTTTTAAATATCAAAATGGCATTTTCATGCCATACTTATCTCCTGATGATACGACAATTAGTCATCTTGTCATTGAAAAGCGTGCTTTCGGAGAACAAAAAGCGTCTAAAGGCGTTAGCGACAAACTCACCGATTTGCGACATTCCGTATATAGTCCACAAGCTGCCAGAGAACGAAAAGTTCAAATCATTGGTATTACTTTTGAATAACGATTTTTACGATGACAATAGATTTGGGAAATATTACTTTGGAAATTTTGAGAAAAAGCATCATGATTACTGCTTTTGTCTTAATGATGATGCTCATTATCGAATATCTCAATGTTCGCACAAAAAATGTATGGAGTCGGTCTCTACAACATAAGCCTTTTTGGCAAATTATCATTGCTGCAATACTTGGAATTACCCCCGGTTGTCTCGGTGCCTACACTGTCGTATCGCTCTATACTCACCGCATCGTCAATCTGGCGGCACTTATCACCGTCATGATTGCAACCTCCGGTGATGAAGCATTTATAATGTTTTCTATGATTCCTCAAACTGCCGTTTGGATACATATTTTGCTTTTCGGAATTGCTATCATATCGGGTATTCTCATCTCGGTTCTCATCAAACAACAAAACTTTAAAAAAGATAAATCTTTCCCGTTTCATTCTCAACAACCAAATGAATGTGTGTCATTCAACAAAAACTTATTTTTAACACAATTGCGACATTTTACATTAAAACGGTTTTTAATAATCTTCCTGTCTTTTATTTTTCTTGTATTTCTTTTTATTCATCATCATCATTCTCATACATGGGATTGGAAATACTGGATATTTCTTGTAAGCATAGTATTGACAATCTCCATAGCCATCACCGTTCCCAATCATTTCATTGAAAAACATATTTGGCAACATATTGTAAGACATCACCTTTTAAGAATTTTTGCATGGACATTTTTCACATTATTAACTTTTGCCATCTTATCTAACTATTTTGACATACATCAATGGATTGAAAACAACCGTTGGGAGCTTTTATTATTAGCCGTTCTTATCGGCATCATTCCCGAATCCGGTCCTCATATGATATTTATCACTTTATTTGCTTCCGGAACACTCCCATTCAGTATTCTACTGGCAAGTTCCATATCACAAGATGGTCATGGTATGCTACCGCTTTTGGCAGAATCGAAAAAAGATTTTCTTATTGTCAAAACAATCAATATCATCATCGCCTTTATTGTTGGTAGTATCGGACTTTATTTCTAATATTATATCCATGAAAAAAATAATCTTTTTTACAGCTTTTTTATTAAGCTACACTCTATTTGCTCAAGACACAACGACCATCATCATACTGCATACCAACGATATGCATTCTCATATTGACAACTATGCCAAATTAAAACACATCAAAGATTCTCTATCCAATATCTACAATGATGTATTTTTATTTTCTGCCGGTGATATTTTTACCGGAAATCCAAAAGTAGACCGATACGCTCCAAAAGGATTCCCAATGATAGATTTGATGAACAAAGTTGGCTACGATGTATCGGAATTTGGAAATCATGCATTCGATTATGGACAAAATATTTTGAAAGATCGTATTGAACAAGCTCATTTTCCTTTTATCTGTTCTAATATAAAAATGATAGATTCACCGCTTTCTCAACCTGAATCACAAATTATTTTTCATACCAAAAACAACGATACTATTGCTATTTTAGGAATCTTACAAACCGGCAAGAACAAACTTCCCGATGCTTATCCGCCAAAACTAAAAGGGCTTCAATTTATCAACCCATTTAAAATTCTACATCAATATCACCATGATAAACCCCATGCAAACATTCATATATTGCTTTCTCATTTAGGTTATAAAACAGACTTAAAGGTTGCCGGTAAGTTCTCGGATTTCGACATTATCATCGGTGGGCATTCTCACACTTATTTGCCCCACGGTACTGTAAAAAAGAAGACACTTATTGTGCAAGCCAAATCGTATATGCGTTACTTAGGTGTTTTAACTATCAAGATGGTCTCGCATCACATCATTAGCATGTCTGACTCCCTTATTAATCTAAATAAATACAATAATATTGACTCTTCTCTTCAAAATCAAATTAATAAATACAATGTCAATCCTGCTCTCGATAAAGTAGTTACGACACTTTCTAAACCTATCCATTCTGTTGATTCTCTTGGCATTTTCATCACCAACGCAATGCGTCATTCTCTTCATGTTGATATTGCACTTCAAAATAATGGTGGCATTCGCATTGACTCATTACCTGCAAGAATTACTTACAACCAACTTTATCAAATGATGCCCTTTGGAAATCAGTTAGTAGTTTATCACTTAACGCAACGACAATTGAAAAAACTGATTCGATATGCCTATAATCTACATTTCAATAATGAAATCTCGGCAAGTGGCATATCATTTAAATTAATAA
>CAZSHT010000081.1:0-1597 GCA_964606715.1 uncultured Bacteroidales bacterium | reverse complement strand
CTAAAGAGTTACTCGTGCTCCGATTGAATGTGTTCCGTTAAACGGATCGGTATCACGATAAGAATATTCCAATGCAAATACAGAACCTTTATCATTCAACGGTATTTGAATGGAGATACCTGCTGTAGGTCCGGTAAATGCTGTCGTTCGTGTTTCTTTATCCCACAATCCTTTCTCATAGACATAACCGGCTCTCACCAAAACAAGATCTTTGAAATTATATTCTGCACCAAAACGATATTGATCTTTTTGGAAAGAATTTGAGGTGAAATTCCCTGCCAAGACTATTGACTGTATTTTTTTTATTTCCTTCTTTGATGTATCAACAACTTGCACTATTGGAATAACATAAGACACTCCAATGTTAATTAATGAAGGTAATTCAAAATCCGCTGAGCGTTGTTCCACTGTCATTGTAACTCCCTCAGGGACTGTTCCTCTAAAAGACATACCATCACCTTTAAAACGCATTGTCGGACCCACATTTTTCATAGATACACCAAACATCAAATTATCCATATTTCGTTTTCCTAGTTTATTTTTTCCCAGTCCGGTAACATATTGAATTCCTGCATCAATAGCAACTCCACTGGCAGAAAGGTCGGCAATAGACTCATTGATAATTTTCAGATTCAATCCACCATAAATACTATTTGAAAATGACTTGGCATATCCGATATTGATATTGGAATAGGTTGGATGAAAGGTTCCTAACCCTCCTTCCGGTTGCTCTACTGTTGTAATATCTATCTTTCCGAAATCCATTGACATCAATGCTAATGACAAAACTCCCGTTTCGCTCACGCGTTGCGACAGCCCAAAAGAATTTATAGAAATATCTGTCCCCGACAACCATATAGAATGTGAAAACAACAATTCTGTTTTTTTAGTAAAAGCCGTTCCGGCAATGTTCAAATACATGGCCTCCAACCCTCTTGCTGATGCCATATTAGCACCGGCAAATCCTGAACTTCGAGCCCATGGGTTTATCAACAATTCACTAGCTCCGGCTTGTCCTACCCGTTGTTCATTTCCTGCATTCAAGATACTTGCAGAGAGCAATAAACTACCTAAAAATACTACAATAAAATACTTACGCATAACTTATTATTTATTAAAAGTTTGTTAAATCTAATGGTCTCATGGCTCCAAACCATTTCAATATTTTTTCACCAATACCCGGTGCATCAATATGAATGATGTACAATCCACTGGCAATAGAAATACCATATTGGTTTTTCAAATCCCAATCTTGATATGTCAATTCGCTATCTTTATGAATTCGTCGAATCAATGTACCGTTTATCATATATATCGAAATCGTACAAGTTTTCGGCAAATTCGTAATCTTCACTTTATTGTCAACCGGACTTGTTTCATATGCAGAATAACCATAATATGGATTCGGCACAACTCTAATCAAATCCAAAGCATCTTTTGCCGTTTCAGAAACACCTGTATCTGCCGCCAATTTCTTCGTTGAAAAGAAATACATTGGTTGATTTTTATTTTCCGGTGATGATTTAGCATAGGAAAACATGTTTACATGATATGGATTTTTCACTCTTAATCGTATTTTCACATCCGATTGAATAAA
>CAZSHT010000080.1:3212-7593 GCA_964606715.1 uncultured Bacteroidales bacterium | reverse complement strand
TTATTTTAGGTTTACCGTTCTCATACCATTCGTTATAAGGTCCATCGAGATGTCCGAACAAAAATGTCCCTTCACTTTTCTTTTGTCCGTTGGGATAGTAATAGATAAGTTTTCCATGAACGATGCCACCGGTTGAGAAATCAGTCTCTTGTATCAATTGACCGTTTTTGTTCCAATATTTCCAATGGCCATATTCAGCTCCCCATTTTATAATGCCTTTTGAGGCGATGGTGCCATCGGGGTATTTGTTGACAATAGTGTCTTGCGACAGAACGGTAAACGGTGTTAGGAAACAGATTAATCCGGCTAGTATAAGGGCTTTCATATAGTGTTTTTTAGAATTGAGACTTTGACAAAGATACGATTGTTTGTCAATAAAATATTTATTGTTTTTCAAATATTCCACCCGAGTTTTCCACCGATAAAAAACAAGATGTTATTTTATCAAATCAAACGAATCGACAAGGTCTAAGGTGTCCGGATTTTTCACGATAACTTGTATTTTTTTCCCATTGATGTGAATCAATACGATGGCGTTCTGAGTAGAAAAAGCATAGTCGTATTTAGTCCATGGCAAATGTTCTTGGGCATAATAGGGGGCTCCGGCAGCACCGTTGTTGATTTGCCAAATGGTACGGGAAAGAGATAGTTTTTTGGCTTTCCAATTTTTGGGATAACGCGGTGTTTCGTTGCAAATCTTCAATCGATTATAATTGTGTTCGTCACCGGTGAGGATAGCGCGTACTTTGGTCGATTGATTTACCAACAAATCGAGTAATTGATCGCGGCGTTCGATGATACCTTTTTCGGCTTTCTTGCCATTGATGATAGCTCGCACAGCGTTGTTGCCGTGGTACCACATGGCATTATGGGAATGTCCGCCATTGGGGAAAAACGGAGTGTGAATAGTTACAAAAATATGATTGATGTTTTTATCGTTTTCCATGTTTTGTAAGGTTGTTTTCAGCCATGCCAATTGGTTGTCCATCACATAGCCATGCACATTGCCACCTACATCGGGCAAAGAGGTTTGCGTAGGAGAATATAGATAGTTGGAGTTAAGGACGATGACGGCAGTATTGCCATAGGTGTAAGAATATACATTTTCCGAATATGACGGAAAATTCTGAATTGTTTTATCGGCATCAAGAGCTGAGCCGTCTTCGGAGACGGGTCCATTGTCGGGCAACACGAAAGATTTGGCAAATAATGATTCGGAAGTTTCTGTCAAAGGAAGATGTGGAATGGAAACCGGATAATGTCCGCTGTTCATTTTAAATGCTGTAATGTAGGATTCGTGATTTCCCATAGCTACATATACGGGAATGTGTTGAGCAAACGGTTGAATGGCATGTTTCCAATTGGCCATTTGCAGGTTGAATGACTCTTTGCAAGCGGTATAACCATTGATGAGGTCACCGGTAAATTGCACAAAACCAACTTTTTCGGCAGCAGCCAGAGCCATGATTTTTTTCATCATATAGGCGTTGGTTCCGTAGATATTTCGTTCACCGCCACCCATACCGTTTCGTGAATCACTCACATAGGCAAATACAAAATGATTGGTGTCGGCAGGCAGGGGAGCCGTTGTAAATGAAGAAGTATAGATTAGGTTGCCATAATGAATGGTGTAGGAATAATTGGTTTGCGGTTGTAGATTGCTTATTGTTATTTCGTGTTGTGTGATGGCTTTGGATTCCGTAATAGTGTTGTTTGCTAATGTGATGGTTGTTTTCACAGGAACTGTGGTGCGAAATGATACAGTGCAAGATGACGGTGATAATTTTCCGACAAACGGACCGTCAATGATGGTTGGTTCTACGATAAACGAATCTTTTCCTGAAAAACTGACAAGGCCGTCGTAGAGCATTGTGCCGTCGTTTCGCACAATGCGATAGCCCAATGTTGCTGTGCCACGGTGTTCCCAATCAACCATATCGTAAACACCGGACAATTGTCGTATTGAAACGAAAACTTTACCATTGGTAATTTTTGCAGGCGTGTTGAAATAAACAGGTTGCGGATAACGCCCATCGGTATAATTATAAAATCCGTAATACAACCATCCGTTGAGATTGGCAACTTGAAAATTGAATTGCAGACCATCGGTAGTGCCTGTAATGTGGTTGGTGAATTTATCGACGGAATACGGACAATGTTCGGGTTTTTCGTCATATGTTTTACCATTGTGAAGCAACACCCATTTTTGTTGGGTTGTGTCGTAAGAAATGTGCTTAAAAATAAGATGGGTTGTTTGAGCACTTGTTGGTGTTGTAAACAAGAAAAACAGCGATAATAATGTAACCGAGAAAGATAGTTTCATGAGTCGTGGTTAAAAAGTTAAAGATAGTTTTTTTGGAATGAAGTCTTGAAAAACGGAGTTTGTTTAATCAATTGAATTAAAGTTCGTGTTGTAAAAACTGTTTGAAGGTTTCGATTTGTTCAATAGTTCCCAATACAAATAATTTATCGTCGGGAAGAAGTTTCATGTCGGGAGAAGGGTTGAAGACATATGCATCTTCTTTTGATTTGATGCCGATGATATTGACACCTATTTTGTTGCGAAGATTAAGTTCTTGAATTGTTTTGTTTTGGGTGCAGTTGCCCATATTGGCACAAGGAATTTCGGCCAGTGTAATGTCTTGTTCCGATTGGTTGATGATATATTCCAAAAATTCGATAGTGTCGGGTTCTGTTACTAATTTTGCCATGCGTTGTCCACCTATTTTATCGGGCATAATGACTTTGTCGGCACCGGCGCGTTGTAGTTTTACATCGGTATGGTCATCGGAAGCACGACTGATAATGGTCATCGATTTGTTAAATTCTCTTGCCGAGAGCACAATGAACAAATTGTCAGCATCAATAGGAAGTGTCGTGATGAGGGCTTTTGCTTTTTCGGGAGCTGCTTTTTTCAGGACTTCTTCATTGGAAGCATCGCCTTGTATTACGGGATAGTTTGGGAAATTAGCAGAAATATTGGCAATTTCTTTATCTTCTTTTTCGATGATGATAAACGGTATCTTCTTTTGTGCCAACGATAGGGCGGCTTCTTTTCCGTTTCGCCCGAATCCGCAGATAATTACATGTTGGTTCATTTTCTTTATGATTTTGTTTAATTTATTGTCTCTGAAGTAATTGGCAAAGAATCCCTCAATCGTATGGAGGGTGATTGTAGATACGGCATAAGCAAAAATCCCAAAGCTGGAAATGATTAGTATGATGGTAAATATTTTACCGGCATTGCTTAGTGGTACTATTTCGCGGTAGCCTACCGTAGAAATGGTGATGATAGTCATATACAAGGCATCTACCAAGGCGTAATCCTCAATAATGGAATATCCTATAATTCCAACGACTACGATAAGAAACAGCAATAAAATAGAGAACTTCAACGAGGTTGATTTCTTAAATTTCGGGGTGTGCATCATAAAACAAAAATGGCTCTATTTTTTTTGCAAGGTATGACAATATCGTTTAATTTCCAAATACGATTAATAATAAAAAAAGCCCTTGCCGAAACGATGGCAAGGGCTTTTAACAAAATATATTATTTATGTTTACTTACAATTTAAAAGTTAATCCTAAACGGATAGAATCAAAGTCGCTGTAACCTACTTCGGCAAACATTCCAATATTTTCTTTAAACATCATGCGACCTCCAACAAAGAAAGAAGAGGATGGAGATGTAGCTGCTAAAGGCCAGTTGTAAATGTCATTTTCTTCTGTACATACCGAATGGGTTGTTTCAGATTTAGAGAGCAATGACATTCTAGTAATTCCAAAACCAAATCCGGCATAAACATCCCATTGGTCACTAGGTGCTAAATAATGCCAAGCAGCTCTAGCTTGAAAAATAACTCCGGTAATACTAATTGAACTTTTAGTTGTTACAGATTCGTAATCATGTATTCTATGGCAATATTCTTCTGTTGTTGAGGTATTATTAGCTGAAGCATGCCAAAAACCAAGGATTCCTCCGAATGAGACCATCCCAATATCACCTGTTGGAATAGCAGCATATTCACCACTTACCGAAAAAGCCGGCCATGATGATAGCCCTGTTATCGAGTAGGTTGCTGCAAAATTAGAGCTTCCCCAGAATCCAACGCCGGCATTCAGCATAAATGTCTTTTCTTGAAAAACTTGTGCACTTGTTGTTACTGTTAGAAAAGTGCTAAAAGCAAGTAATAAAGCATAAAATTTATTTTTCATAGTGTATTTATTTAGTTTATTTTTCAAATATATATATTTTTTTTGTTACAGCAAGATTTTATCGAAAAATTAAAACAATAGTTTTTGCATTTCTTGTTGTATTGTTTTGGTAGCTATCTTTGCAGCTTGTTGAAAATCAGGGTGTTTGTCTGAAAAGATAATGTTA
>CAZSHT010000080.1:0-3112 GCA_964606715.1 uncultured Bacteroidales bacterium | reverse complement strand
AGCTATCTTTGCAGCTTGTTGAAAATCAGGGTGTTTGTCTGAAAAGATAATGTTACGGGAAGAATTGATAATCAGGCCGTAATCGGCGTTTTTGCCAAAGCGAATAACGGCTTCCAAATTGCCACCTTGTGCACCAATACCGGGCACCAACAAAAAATGGTCGGGGATAATATTACGAATTGTTTGCAGGTGTTCTGTTTTGGTGGCTCCTACGACATACATAAGATTGTCGGGCGTACCCCATTGTTTGGAAATTTCCAACACATGCTCAAACAAGGTTTTATTGTCTTGGTTTGAAAATCCTTGAATGACATTTGCCGAAGCGTTGGAGGTAAGTCCCAAGATGACAGCCCATTTCTCATTGTATTTCAAAAACGGGCTTACTACATCTTCACCCATATAGGGCGACAAAGTTACGGCATCAACATGCATGGTTTCGAAAAAAGCTTTGGCATATTGAGCCGATGTGTTGCCGATATCACCGCGTTTGGCATCGGCAATGATAAAAATATCGGGATAATTTTTCCGGATATAATCGATGGTTTTTTCAAACGATTGCCAACCATTGACACCTTGTGATTCGTAGAATGCCAGATTAGGTTTGTAGGCAATGGCATAAGGTGCTGTTGCGTCAATGATAGCTTTGTTGAATTCGAATTGAGGAAATTCTTTTTTTGAAATATCGTGGGGCAAGCGATTTATGTCTGAGTCGAGACCGACACATAAGACCGATTTTTTTGTTTCGATTTGTTTAATGAGTGCTTGTCGTGTCATATTATCTTTTGTGTTATAGTCCGCTGGCGTTCAGGCGTTCGGCATTTTCTGCCATGCGTAGTTTTTCAATCAATTCGTCTAATGCTCCATTCATAAAATCTTGCAGATTATAGGCTGTATAGTTGATGCGGTGGTCGGTGATGCGTCCTTGCGGGAAGTTGTAGGTTCGTATTTTTGCGGAGCGGTCACCGGTCGAAACCATTGATTTTCGCTGAGCGGCTTCTTCTGCTTGTTTCTTTTCCAATTCAATCTTATAGAGCCGAGCCCGTAGCTCTTTCATGGCTTTATCCAAGTTTTTTATTTGTGATTTTTCATCTTGACAAGTAACAACCAAACCTGTGGGGATATGTGTCAATCGAATGGCTGAGTAAGTAGTGTTGACCGATTGTCCGCCGGGACCGGATGAACAATAAGTGTCTTTGCGAATATCTTCTTGTCGCAGTTCCACATCGAAATCTTCGGCTTCCGGAAAGACCACAACCGATGCTGCCGAGGTGTGTACGCGTCCTTGTGTTTCGGTTTGCGGAACGCGTTGTACGCGGTGTACGCCGGATTCGTATTTCAATATTCCATAAGCCCCGTCACCTGTAATATTGGCAACGATTTCTTTGAATCCTCCAACGGTGCCTTCGGTAAAATGGGTTACTTCCATTTTTATCTTTTTTTGTTCACAGAATTTTTGATACATTCGGTACAGTTCACCTGCAAACAAACTGGCTTCGTCGCCACCGGTGCCGGCACGGATTTCGATAATGGCATTTTTGTCATCTTCGGGGTCTTTGGGCAACAACAATATTTTTAGCTCTTGTTCGGTTTCTTCCAGTTGCGAAGAAAGGGTTTCCAACTCATCTTTTGCCATTTCTTGTAATTCGGCATCGTCTTCTGTTTCCAAAATTTCTTTATTGGTTTCAATATTGCTGATGATATTGGTGTATGATTGAAAGGCAACAATAATGGGTTGAAGATTTTTATATTCTTTATTGAGTCGTGAAGATTCTTTGTTATTAGAAATAATTTCCGGGTCGGATAATTTTTTTTCTATTTCTTTAAAATGTTCTTCTACTTGTTTTAATTTGCTTAATATCATTTCATTGCCTATAGCTGCCATAATCCTTCAATATTTTTTTTAATAGATAAATGTTCCGTGTGTTGATTGAATCGTTAATTGTTTCTTGCCATCGGTGATGTATCCGATAATTTGAGCTTCTACATCAAATGATTGAGCAATTTTAATAAGGTCGGAAGCGGTTTGTTCGTCGGTGATAATTTCCATGCGGTGTCCCATGTTGAAAACCTGATACATTTCTTTCCAAGAGGTATTGGTTGATTTTTGTATGTGTTGAAACAATAAAGGTGTTTCAAACAATTGGTCTTTTACTACCGCGGTATTAGGTGGTAAAAAGTTGAGAATTTTGGTTTGTGCACCCCCTGTGCAGTGAATCATACCGTTGATATTTGCCTTGTGTGTTTCAAATATAGCTTTGATGACAGGAGCATAAGTGCGAGTGGGCGACAGCACAAATTTTCCCATAGGAATATCTTTTCCGTTTACTTCAATGGTGTCTGTCAGATTATATTGCCCCGTATATACATATTTTTCTTCGGTGTTCGAATCGAATGTTTCGGGATATTTTTGAGCTACCGATTTGTTGAACATATCGTGTCGTGCCGAGGTGAGTCCATTGCTTCCCATGCCCGAATTGTATTCGGATTCATACGATGCTTTTCCAAACGAAGCTAATCCGACAATAACATTGCCGGGTTTGATTTTTGAGTTGTCAATGACTTCTGTGCGAGGCAATCGGGCAAAAATGGTAGAGTCAACAATAATGGTGCGTACCAAATCGCCGACATCGGCAGTTTCACCGCCGGCCGTTGTAATATGAACGCCAAATGCTCGCATCGATTCAACAAATTCTTCTGTGCCATTGATGATGGCAGCAATGACTTCGCCCGGAATCAAATGCTTGTTGCGACCGATAGTCGAAGAAAGCACCAATTGGTCGGTAGCACCTACACACAACAAATCATCAAGATTCATCACAATGGAATCTTGGGCAATCCCTTTCCATACGCTTATGTCGCCGGTTTCACGCCAATAAGCATAAGCCAACGATGATTTTGTGCCGGCACCGTCGGCATGCATAATGTTGCAATAAGTATCGTCGCCCCCAACCATATCGGGCAAAATCTTTGCAAATGCATTCGGGTAAAGACCTTTGTCGAGATGCTTTATCGCATTGTGGACATCTGTTTTTGAGGCTGATACACCTCTGTTTTCATAGTTGCTTGACGATTCCATAAATGAATTTAAAAGTTCACAAAAATAATGTCTTTA
>CAZSHT010000079.1:0-7652 GCA_964606715.1 uncultured Bacteroidales bacterium | reverse complement strand
CGTGTGTCGGTTACCGAAAAATTATCAAGCATAATGCGTTGAATACCACCCACTTTCAGAATTGTTTCCAGTTCGTTGAAATTACGACACTCTATTTCTATTTTCAATGTCAGATTATTTTCTTTGAGATATCGATTGGCTTTTGTTATGGCAGCCTCAATTCCTCCTGCATAATCAATATGATTGTCTTTCAACATTATCATGTCAAACAATCCAAATCGGTGATTGGTACCGCCACCGATGCGAACGGCTTCTTTTTCGAACCACCGAAATCCGGGAGTTGTTTTTCGAGTATCTAAAACAACGGCATGAGTATGTTGTACTTTTGCTACATAACGAGCCGTATTGGTAGCTATCCCGCTCATTCGTTGCATAATGTTGAGCACCAAGCGTTCGGCTTTCAAAATAGAGTGTGCATTGCCACGAATACGAAACGCAATATCTCCAACTTTCACAGCATCGCTATCGAACGAAAATTGCTCAAATTCTATGGATTTATCAATATACGAAAATATAAACTTAGCCACTTCCACGCCGGCTAAGACACCGTCTTCTTTTATCCTCAGTTCGGCTGTTTTTATAGCATCTTTTGGTATACACGACAATGAAGTATGGTCGCCACTCCCAATATCTTCGCGTAGAGCATTGGCAAGAAATTCTTGCAAAAACGATGAAATCATTTACTGTTGCTTTTCAATGGTAAGTTGGTAAATAGCATATGTTCCGCCGGCAGGTTTCAGAAGATAGAAAATGCGATAATCGGTAGAATCCGTACTTAGCTTAGAAACATAATAAAACGATCCTTTTTTCCCTCCGGAATGGATAAGATGAAAATCGGTAATTTTCTTGTCGGAAAAAAACGCATTTAAAATATTTTTGGCTTGTGTTTTACTGTAAATACCATTTTTTGACAAAACAGTAATTTCAACATTGGCATTAAAATACTTTGCAATGACAGTGGTGTTGCCGGCTTTAAAGGCTTTATTTATTTGGGTGCTCTCGACATCTTGCGAAAATCCCGTACCGAAAAAACAGGCTAATAATAAAAGAATAAAAAGGCGTCTCATAGCTTAGTTATTTAAAAATAATTTATGTCGGCTCATATATGTGGCAAGATATAAAAATATAATGAATGAGCGAAACATAATGCTTAAACAATTTTTGATAATGAATAGTTGCTAGAATAAGACGCGTATGCTTCCCGAAAATTGTCCGGTAACACTCGTTATCTGTGTAGATGGGGCATTGCTCACCAAATTGGCATCATATAAATAATAAATCGAGGTGTTTTCGATGCGGTAATACCCAAAATCGAAGAACACATTCTCTACACGAAACCCAAAACCTCCGGAATAAACCATCGTATAGCTGTTTTTGTTGATTTGATTGCTCGTGTAAGGACTTCCGTAATAACCGCCACCTAACCGAATCGTAAAATTATTTAACCGATATTCCATGCCACCTCGTAAATTATAAGTTGCTGTATAGTTTTGTCGAATACTGTTGTTTTCGGTAGTGTAAGAATAATCGTCACCACTCATGCGAATAGAGCTGTAATCTACCATTTCGGCTTCTACGCTAAGCAACATTGAATGACGAATAAGAAATCCCAAAGATCCTAAATAATGTGCCGGCGTAATTATTTTATAAGAGGAAACATAATCGCTCGACTTCAATGACTGTGAGTATCGGGCTGTGTCGAAATGCGATTCAAGAGAAGAAGAATAATTATCGGTTAGTTCAAGAAGTGTGGGCGTATGAATGGCAAACCCTATTTTCAGCCAATCCAACGGACGATAGATAAGTCCTAATTTAAGGTTTACACCGGAACCGGTTGTATGTAAATAGGTGTCATATTGCATTGAATTAAAATTCCAAATCGTATCACTGATATCTTTTTCGGTTATTGATGTCGTTTCTTTATAGTTGACACTCTGCACGCCAAAAGTTCCACCCAAATAAAGATGATCGTTATAATTAGCGGCATACGACAATTGATATTCACCCAAATTACCGCGTCGTGCAACCGAAAACTGTTGCGATTCACCGTAATGATCATAAATAGAATGATACGAAGTTGTGGAATTGGTATCCGGATCAATCAAATAGGCACTATATGCCAATCCTTCGGCATAATCGTCCAATTCGCCGATGTGTTTCCCTTTTCCGAGAGCAGCAAAATAATTGGTGATGGAATTGGAATTGTTTACGCCTTCGACATAAAAATTCTGACCATAACTGTTGTTACGGGTATAATTAAAGGCGAGAGCTGTGCTCTTCCACCCTGATTCGTTGCCTGTTTTTGCCGCAAATACAAATCCCAAATTATTGATTTGAAGTCCGCCTTTAAAATCAGAAAACTTAGTGTCTCCAAAAGTATTGTTAACGGTATTAAATCCGAAAGCAGGTGTAAAATCCATCGATGATGACTTAAAAATACTTAGTCCGGCAGGATTGGTACCTGCAACAGAGATATTTCCACCAATACCACCGAACGCACCTCCTGTTGATGTAAAACGAGAAGAACCACCGGGGATAATTTGTGAATACCGTAGAGCATCTACTTCATTCTGTGCCAAAAGGTTCAGTGACAAAACGATGCCAAATAAAAATGTGCCGAAAGATAAACTAAAATGTTTCATGTCAATTTGTTTTAATAATCAATAAGTGTATGTTATCTTCTGTGACCACTCGAAGGACTACTGCTTCTCGATGAAGAAGAGTGGGAAAACGATGATGAACGCGAGGGCGACGAATACGAACGACTCGGCGATGATGAGTGGCTTGGTGTCGAACGATGGTAGCTCGGTGTTGTGCGTGAAGGTGTCGACGGTCGAGACGCAGGGCGTTGATAAGAACGGTAGTTTGTATTGCGTTGCGGACGCGAATAAGTTCTTGTTTGGGTGCGTGAACGACTGTTGCGAATGGCATTGGTGCGAGGTCTTGAAGAGCGTTTGTTATAAGATGCAGGGCGTTGTTGTGGTCGTATAGTCGAACGGTTAATGTTGTGATTTGTGCGAGTGGTAGTTGGTCGGCGTTGTTGCGGTATGTGTCGACGCGTCGTAGAATGATTTACCCGTTGTGTTGCAGGGCGTTTCACTGTATTCGTCCGAATTGTTGTTCGTGGCGTGCGAACCGGTTGTTTAGATATTGTCGTCGTTCCGGCAGGCTTTACAGGTCGTGTTGTCGATGGAGTTACCGTTCTTGCAGGTTGTTTTGCAATAGTCGTTACAGGCGTATTGGTTTTACTGTTTGTCACACCGGATGTAATAGGTTTGCTACTTCCGGTTACAGGTAAAACACTCGGTTTTGTGCGTTCGCCAAGAGGTGTTATGTTGGGATTGCCTTGTGTTGCACTTCCTTGTGCTCTGTTGCCACGAGCTCCGTTACTAACGGTTCCGTTTCGATGGTGTGATTCGGGACGGGCATAAGAATACACATTCGGGTTATAATAATTGTAATAATAGTTGTCGTAATAACCGTCATAGTAACCGTCGTTATAGCCGTTATAATAACCGTTGTTGTAACCGTAATAATAGCTGTTATATCCTCCATAATAATAACTGTAATACGGAGAATAGTATCGATACGGGCGATGTCGGTAATAATACGGATAGTAATAACTCGAATAACCGTATCCCCATCCGCTACTGAAAGAAATACCCCATCCTGCCCATGGATCAACATAGAATGAAGAATAAACGGGAGAATAATAGCTGACTCCCACATAATCGTCGTCCCAGCGTCTAAACTCAGCAGCATAATCGACAGGATAGTCATCGTAGTAATTATTGGTTATGTAAGTGTTGCCACTACCATCATCGGCATAACCTTCATCATCATTGCCATATGCACTTTTGTTGTCATAGCTATCGCTATAAGCAGTGTCTTCCGAAACATATTCTTCTTGGTTATAATTGCTTTCCGAACTTACATCAGCCGGTTGAACGGATTCTGTTTTTGTTACGGCAACAGGTGTTGTAGTTTCTTTATCGTCATCCCACGAAGCATAAGTATCATCGTAGGGCTGATTGCTTGGTTGATAATACGATATTGAGCAAGAACTCAATAAGAGAGTAAATATCGCCGGTGCAATGAGTTTCTGTATTCCGAGTTTCATGATGATGTCCTCCAATTAATTGATATATAATGAACTTTAATAACGAAATTTTAGCTTTTTTTGTAGTCTAAAAAATTCTGACTACTCAATTTACAAATACCATACCAAAAAATGGCAAAAGGAATCACAAAAAAAGAAACTAATTACTCGCAATGGTACAACGATATTGTATCGAAAGCCGGACTCGCTGAGAATTCGGCAGTACGAGGCTCTATGGTTATCAAACCTCATGGGTTTGCAATATGGGAAAAGATGCGTGACCAACTCGACAAGATGTTCAAAGAAACAGGACATACCAATGCTTATTTTCCATTGTTTATACCCAAGTCATTTTTCAATAAAGAAGCAAAACATGTCGAAGGGTTTGCCAAAGAATGTGCCGTTGTAACGCATTATCGTTTAAAAACGGAAAATGGCGACATTGTCGTCGATCCGGATGCAAAATTGGAAGAAGAGCTTATCGTTCGTCCTACTTCCGAAACCATTATTTGGGATTCTTACCGTAACTGGATTCAGTCCTATCGCGATTTACCCTTGATGATAAATCAATGGGCCAATGTGGTGCGTTGGGAAATGCGGACACGGTTGTTTTTGCGTACGGCCGAATTTTTATGGCAAGAAGGTCATACGGCACATGCCACTCGCGAAGAAGCCGAAACGGAAGCAAAAAAAATGATTAATGTCTATAAAACTTTTGCCGAAGAATGGATGGCAATGCCGGTATTGGTAGGAGTGAAAACCGAAAATGAACGCTTCGCCGGAGCCGAAGATACTTACACCATTGAGGCAATGATGCAAGACGGTAAAGCATTGCAAGCAGGGACATCGCATTTTTTGGGACAAAACTTTGCAAAAGCATTTGATGTTAAATTTCTAAATAAAGAAAGCCAATTGGAATATGTGTGGGCAACTTCTTGGGGTGTCTCTACCCGCTTAATAGGTGCTTTAATAATGGCACATTCCGACGATAACGGACTGGTATTACCACCCAAGTTGGCACCGTTGCATGTGGCTATTGTTCCCATTTACAAGAAAACAGAAGATTTGGAGACAATTCGTCAATATGTAACTCCGATTGTAGAAGAGTTGCGTAAACGAGGGCTTGTCGTAAAATTTGATGATGACGACAGGTATAAGCCCGGCTATAAGTTTGCGGAATACGAACTGAAAGGTATTCCCGTACGCTTGTCAGTCGGTATGCGTGATGTGGAAAACAAACAAATAGAAGTGGTGCGTCGCGATACTTTCGAGAAACAAACTATTTCGAAAGACACGGTTGTCGATACAGTTGTCGGGTTGATGGATGAGATTCAACAAAATATTTTCAACAAAGCCAAAACTTTTAGAGATGCCCATACTTTTGTCGTTGACACCTACGATGAATTTAAGAAACATATCAAAGAAGGTGGTTTTGTGTTGGCACATTGGGACGGAACAACCGAAACCGAACTGAAAATTAAAGAAGAAACCAAAGCGACTATTCGCCTGATACCGCTCGACGGAAAAACCGAAGAAGGTCAATGTATCCGTACCGGAAAACCATCGAAACAACGCGTTTTGTTTGCTAAAGCGTATTAAAAATTTGACTTATGATGACTTCACAAGAAATTCGCCAAAAATTTCTGGATTTTTTTAAATCCAAAGACCATCTTATCGTTCCGTCGGCACCGATAGTCGTAAAAGATGATCCGTCATTGATGTTTATCAATGCTGGTATGAACCAATTCAAAGATGTCTTTTTGGACATAAAACCGGCTAAAGCCGGCCGTGTAGCCGATGTGCAAAAATGCTTGCGTGTTTCGGGAAAACACAACGATTTGGAAGAAGTAGGACGCGACAGTTACCACCACACCATGTTTGAGATGTTGGGCAATTGGTCGTTTGGCGATTATTTCAAGAAAGAAGCTATCGAATATGCATGGGAATTTCTTACCGAAATTTTGCAAATCCCGCAAGACCGATTGTATGCAACTGTTTTTGAGGGACATAAAGAAGAATCATTAGAGCCCGATGATGAGGCATTTGGCTATTGGAAAAAATATCTACCCGACGATCATATTTTATTTGATAACAAAAAAAATAATTTTTGGGAAATGGGCGAACAAGGCCCATGTGGTCCTTGTTCGGAAATCCACATAGACTTACGCGATGATGATGAACGCCGAAAATTATCCGGTGCCGAATTGGTAAACAAAGACAATCCGTTGGTGATAGAACTTTGGAATCTGGTATTTATCCAATACAATCGCTTGGCAAACGGTTCTTTGGAAAAATTGCCGACACATCATGTCGATACGGGAATGGGATTTGAACGCTTGTGTATGGTTGTTCAGAATAAAACTTCCAACTACGACACCGATTTATTCACACCGCTGTTGAAAGAAGTGGAAAAATTAAGCTCCCTCCCATATGGTAACGACGAGAAAACAGATATTGCCATGCGTGTGGTAAGCGACCACCTGAGAGCAGTCTCTTTTGCCATTGCCGATGGACAGTTACCCTCAAACACCGGTGCAGGCTATGTCATTCGGCGAATTTTGAGACGGGCTATCCGCTACGGATTCACTTTCTTGCATCAAAAAGAACCGTTTATCTATAAGCTGTTACCTACTTTGATGTCCATTTTTGGTGACCAATATTCAGAATTGCAAAAGCAAAAAGATTTTATCACGAAAGTGATTTTACAAGAAGAACGCGCGTTTCTCAATACCCTCGAAAAAGGATTGCTATTGTTAGACGGCATCATTGCCAAAACAAAAAAAGCCAATCAAACAAAAATAGACGGGGCTACAGCTTTTGTTCTTTACGATACCTATGGATTCCCCAAAGACTTGACGCAGTTGATTTTGGAAGAAAACGATTTGCATTTCTCCGATGAGGAATTTAATGCCGAAATGCAAAAACAAAAACAACGCTCGCGACAAGCTGCCGAAACAGAAACCGAAGACTGGCAAGTTTTCTTCGACGACAGCGTAGAAGAATTTGTGGGATACGACCAATTGGAAGCTTCTGTTAAGATTGCAAAAGCGCGCATCATAAAAGATAAAAAACAAACCAAAGTTCATTTGGTATTTAACATCACACCGTTTTATGCCGAAGGTGGCGGACAAGCCGGTGATACGGGATATATCGAAAACGAAAAAGGCGAAAAAATAGAAATCCTGAACACCATCAAGGAACACGACCTGATTATTCATGTAGTAAAGAAAATGCCACAGCATATCGATGTTCCTTTTCGGGCAGTCGTCGATGCAAAGAAACGCTTGCAAACAGCTCGCAACCATACAGCGACACATCTTTTGCATTATGCTTTGCGACAAGTTTTGGGAACCCATGTTGAGCAAAAAGGCTCTCTTGTCGATAACCATCATTTGCGATTTGACTTTTCTCATTTTCAGAAAGTAACCGATGATGAACTGAAACAAGTGGAACTCTTTGTCAATGATTTGATAATGCAAGCTACTCCGTTGGAAGAAAAACGACAAGTTCCCATCAACGAAGCTGTAGAAATGGGTGCCATGGCATTGTTTGG
>CAZSHT010000078.1:0-7847 GCA_964606715.1 uncultured Bacteroidales bacterium | reverse complement strand
TACGGTCGTTCAAAATTTGACGGCACCAAACATTTTGGCGTTTCCCACCGGCGATATTGAGTCGTATCAATGGGGTTGCCGTTTTTGTCGAGATAATGTCCTTGCTTGTCTTTTTTCAGAATTATCAAGTCGCCATTGCGAATTTTTTCAATCACAAGTTGTTGTAATGAGTCGGCAGGCAGGTGAGGATAGTTAAGACCAATTTGAATACCTGTATCGTTGTTATAAAAATCCATATCCGAAGATGGTTTGTCGGGGAGAGCATTTTCTTCTTTTCGCAGACCTTTTTTAAATTGTTTATAATTACTTTTTTCGTGAGCTTTTCCCAGTGATTTTGCTGCACGCCAACCGATTGTTTGAGTGAGGCGAGCCATCCAATAAGCGTGGCGAAACGCATCGACTTGTCCGTCGTGCAAATCACCATCGAGAATAGTGTCTTGTGCCAGTGAATCAGCCAAATGCAGGGCTTCCATACTGATGCGAAAAGCCCGTTTTGCTTTGAACAGGTGGGTGATAACCCATCGGCGTTCGGGACCTTCGAGTTGGCGAAAGCGTTTCCATTTGCTGTCTTGGGCTTCCGATTGCAATGAAGACATTAGAATCAGAAAAAAAGTAAAACCGAACAATAAGCGTTTCATAGACTTGCAAATTTATATATTTTACAATACTAAACAGAGGAATTGGCAAATCATTTTTTTGAATAAACGCAACAAATACATAATCAATCTCAAACAAAATGTATATTTTTGATTTTCATCAAAACAAAAAGAACGAGCGTGTTATTTCTCCGGTTGTTAAAAGAAAGTTTTCGATTTGCTGTCAATTCACTCATTGTGAATCGTTTGCGAACGGTGCTTTCGCTGTTGGGAATTACCATCGGTATTTTTGTTATTGTGGCGGTATTTTCGGTGATATCCTCACTCAAAGGCAGTATCGAAGAGAGTATCAGCACCATTGGCGACGATTTGGTGTATGTGCAAAAATGGCCGTGGATAATGGGTGGCAAATACCCGTGGTGGAAGTTTATCAATCGTCCGGTGCCAAAACGCAAAGAATACAAATATTTGCTGAAAAATTTGAAAGGTGCCGATGCCGTAGCTTTTACGGGGAATTTTAATGCTACGGTGAAATACAAAAGTGCTTCCATCAACAATACGACTGTGATGGTAGGCACTTATAATTTCAATAAAGTAAGAGATGCCGAGGTGTTACAAGGGCGGTATTTCGGTGAAGGCGAATACCGGCAAGGCAATTATATTGCCATTGTCGGTGATGCTATTGCCAAACAGTTGTCGCCAAGCAAAACCATTATAGGAAAAAGAATACACATAGGCACACGACGCTATACCGTGATAGGTGTCTTAAAACCCTATGGCTCAGGATTATTTGGAAACAGTTTGGACAATATGGTGCTGATAGGTTTGAATACGGCATCAAAGTTTATGAATTTAGACAACGAGCAATATAATCCGGCAATTGTGGTAAAGCCGTCTCCAAAAGCCGATTTGGAATATGTGAAAGCAGAGATTCGCCTGTTGATGCGAAAAATACGGCAGTTGAAACCGTCGGCAGACGATAATTTTGCAATTAACCAATCGAGTATGATAAGTCAAGGTGTTGAGCAGATTTTTTCGATGGTCAATATGGGTGGTTTATTCATCGGCATATTTTCCATATTGGTAGGAGGTTTCGGAATTGCCAACATAATGTTTGTGTCGGTGAAAGAACGCACCAAAATCATTGGGATACAAAAAGCGTTGGGAGCCAAGAATGCGTTTATAATGTTTCAGTTTTTGTCGGAGTCGGTGATTCTTTCATTGTTGGGAGGTATCATCGGGTTGTTGTTGGTATATGGCGGATTTTCGGTTGCCAATCAATTTATTTCGATGCACTTATTCATTGGCTTTGGAAATGTGCTGAAAGGCTTGCTTATTTCGGCAGTCATCGGGTTATTATCGGGATATTTCCCCGCACGCAGTGCTGCCGGTCTCAATCCTGTTGAGGCTATCAATCAGGTGTTTTAATGTTTTTTTTATTTTTTTAATTTCTTGAAATAATCTTTATAGTCTTCCATTGTGGCACGGATAACTTCCATCGCATCAGCGTGACCATAGACACCGGCTATACTGGTGTTTCGTGTTTGTTCGGGAATGTCTTTATAGGTGAGAAAATAATGTCGCAGACGGGTGATAATGCCAATAGGAAGTTCCGAAATGTCGTTGTATTCCGAATATACCATATCGTCTTTCAATACGGCAATAATTTTATCATCGGCTTCGCCACCGTCAATCATACGAATGCCACCGATAGGTTTTACAATGGCGAGAATATCGCCGTGGGGAATGCTTTTTTCGGTTAACACACAGATATCCAGCGGGTCGCCATCGCCGACAATATCATCGCGAAGGGTTTTTTCGTTGGCAATAGCAGCCAAACGGTCGCCACAAAATGTTTGTGGCACAAAACCATAAGGCACAGGAATGACATTGGAATATTTTTGAGGGCGGTCGATTTTTAGGTATCCGCTAGCTTTGTCAACCTCATATTTGATAGTGTCGAGGGGAACCACTTCGATATATACGGTGAGAATTTCAGGTGCTTTTTCGCCGATATTGACACCGTGCCAAGGGTGTGATTTGAAACGCAAATGCAAATTGTTCATAGCTTATATTGTTTTATTAATGACAAAATTTCAAGCGGTATTTATTGGCTTCCATAAATTGCAAGTCAACGGCTTTTTCCAATGCTCTGCAAGCATCTCTTTTGTTGCCGATGCCGTGATAGGCCAAGCCCAAATAGAGATAACTCTCCCCATCGTCGGGGTGTATGTCCAATGTATTTCTCAGGTCGATAAGTGCCATTCGGTAAATCTTCATATTCACATAGAGTTTTCCGCGAAATTTGATATACGAAGAAGTGTTTTTAGTGTTGCATTTGATGGCTTTGTTGATTGCCAATAGGGCATTTTGGCGTTGTCGTATATTGGTGTATGCTTGTGCCAACAAAAAATAAGCTTCATCATCGTTATAGAAAAATTGGGTATATCGTTTCAGAAAAAAAACAGCTTGATTCCATTTTTTTGTTTTGAAATAAGCAATGCCCAGCCATTTCAGAAAAATTGCCTGATAAGTCTTGTGTTGTGTAAAATAGCTTAATATGGCAATGGCTTTCTTGTATTTTTTATTTGTGATGAGCGAGCGGGCAAAAGCCAAACGGTAAGTTGTCGTTTGGCTTTTGAGGTCGAAGGCTTTTTTGAAATAGGGCAATGCACCGGCTGTATCGTGTTGACTTTCCAAAATAACCCCTTCCAAATAATACAAAAAATGTTTTTGCGGGTGTTGTTTCAGATATGTGTCGATGGTTTCTATGGCTTGTGTATAGTGTTGATAATTAGTGTCATATGTTATTTGGTTGAGGAGCTCTTGATAGGGTTTGTCTTGATGATTTTCAAACAGAGAATCCCATTGAGGAGTTGTTTTTATTTTTGCAAAAGCACTGTCCGATTGTAAAACAACGAGTGGAGTATGTTCTTTTTGTTGCAAAACTTTTTTTAAATAAAAAAAACTTTTTGCGGTATCATCCAACAGGGCATAGAGTCGAGACAATTTATAATAGCGGTTGTTCGAATTCAGGTTTTTGTATATAGCAAGGGCTTCTTGCCATTTTTTTTGAGCACTCAGCACCGTTGCGTATGTTTGTTGATAATGTGTGTTTGAAGGGTCGGTTTGTAAAATTGTTTTGAGATAATAGGCCGACGAGTCATACCGGTGATAATGCAGAAATCCCAATGCTTTGAAAAATAATGAATCGGTTTGTGCCGATATAGAAATGCTGATGGTTGACCACAATATGCCGATTGCAAAAAGACGAAACATATTAGTTTGCCGGTTGATTTCGTCCATTGGTAAATACATGAATAAATCCGGTAATATTGCGAGGCACAATGCCCGTTAACCGATGCTCATAGACATCACAAATGTAATAATAGACACCTGTCGTTACCAATTTCCCGGTGTTCAGATATTCACCGTTCCAATTGATGTCGGGGTTGGTGGTTTCAAAGACGAGGGTTCCCCAACGGTTAAATATTTTTAAGTCGATATGGTCAACAAATTTATACGGTCCCGGATGAAAAATATCATTGGGCGGAGAGCCGTTGGGCGTGAAGACATTGGGCAATTCGTAGTAGGAGCAACTGTCGATGCACACTTTTGGCGAAGAACTTTCGTTGCCGGCAGAATCTACAGCGGTTACAATATAGCATCCGGCCATTGATTCCGAAGGTGTGTGGACATATTCATTGGTTTGAGGATTGTCGACTGTTGCCAATAATTCGGGTTCTTGGTCATATATGGGAGAGTAATAAATATTGTAATAAACAATACCTTGTTGTTCGATATTGGGAAGTGTCCATGAGATAACATTTTCCATGTCGTTGCATAAGCTGTTTATTCTGAAAGAGATAGGGTTTGGTGGAATGGTGTCTTTGGGGGTTCCGCAAGCTTTTTGACTGTAATTTATGATAGGGTCAATGATGCTGTCGATATTATAATGCCCGATACTTTTTACTTTGTAGCAATAGGTATTTCCGTTGGTGAGGTTTTCATCGATATAAGACACCGAAGAAGTTACACCGATAGAGTCGAAACCGTTGGTGTCGTTTTCGCGATAGACAACATATTTTTCATTTATCCAAGGTACATTTTTCTCAAAGTCAAGGTGTAATCGTTTATCGTCGGAACGAGTTTTTACAAAGACCGATGAGGCTATTTGCGGATGTCCGATAAGGACTTCATTGCCACCGGACAAGACATTGTAAAATTCAATTTTGTAGGAATAAGGGTTGTGCTTGGTGTTGAGAAGAGAATCATAAAAAATAGTATCATTAATATCATGAAGTGTGGCAACTAAATGCAGATTTTCGCCATACAAACCTTCGGAACGCCACACTTTATATTCGTAAGGTCCCGGAAAGTTGATAGTGTCAAAATCAGTAGGTTTTGACCATGCAACAAACATTTTCCCGTTGAGACTGTCGGTAGTAAGGACACTCACATTGGTGATGATGGGAATACCACGAATGAGTTCACTACAAACTTCATCGGAGATATAACTTTCGGCACCGTCGGCAAAGAATGCATCAACCCTGTAACAATAGGTGTATCCTTGTGCCAACCCTTTTCCGTCGTTATCATCGAGAAACGATAGCGTCAATGCTCCGTTTACGGTTGCTATTTTTTTATAACCTGTCGATTCAGGAATACCTGTTTCACAAGAGTCATGAGTGTAGTTGTATGCTCCTTTTCGCCGGAAGATATAATATCCTTTGGCATTGGAGCAATAGTCGGCATCCCACGATACTATCATTTCGTTGTTGCCGGGTGTCAATTGCAGATTTTCGGGAGCCGGAGCCACGACTTTTATCATAAAACTTTTCATGTCTACGAGTTCCAAATCGTCGGCATTGTCGGTAGCTTTTATCACGACCTCATAAGGTTGATTACGAACATTTTTGCAGGAAGGTGTCCATTGAAATTCAGAAACTGTTTTCCCCGCTGTTTCGGAAAGAGTTGTGAAACTGGCGGAGTCTTCGACAACAAACGGACCGCCTAACCCTTCAACAGTGATATGGTCATTATCTTGATCGGTGGTAATGATTTTTATATCGATGGTTGTTCCTGCTTCTACGCAAAGGTCGGGCAAATCTTGTATCACAGGCGGATGATTTTCGGCTTCTTGAACATCAATCTGCATATCGCGAATGATTTTTCCTATCTTCACACCGTTACGCCATTCTTCAATGAGCATTGCCACATTGTATTTTCCTGTTTGTGTAGGGCAGTTCCACACTAAGTCGCCGGTAACGGGATTGACATAAAATTCGTGGCTGGCCGGTGGTATGGTGTAGCCTGCAATAGGTTCTCCGTTTTCACCAAGACATACCGTAAGACCGTAAGACAGGCTGTCGCCATCGCTGTCGTAAGCAGCCGGATTGTGAACGAACAAACGGCCTACAGAAGCTTTGTCAATAGGTGGGGTGAGGAGGACAGGAGTATTGTTGTTGCCGACTTCGGCATTGATTTGCAAGATAGTCTTAATCGTAAACGGCACATTTACGGAATTAGGAATGTTTAAGATACCTTCGTTACGGTTGGGATCTTCCATTACTATTTCATAGATGCCCGGACCGGGATAGGTGTGTCGTCCTTTGTAGGTGTTGCGTTTGTAATCATTGGGGAGATAGACTTCTTCGATGCGCGATACCGATTCGGAATTGCCGTCACCCCATTGAACAGTGAGCTCAGGGCGGTCGGCAGGAGAAAGCGTATAAGTGTAAGTGACAATAGTGATTTCATAAGTCAACGGACCTATTTGCTTATAGGTGATTTCGCCGGCTCTATTGTGTGTGGCAAAAGCACCGGAGAGTGTTGACAGAAAAAATAATATGGTCAGAAACAGATAACGCCGCATTTTCTGAAAATGAATTTATAGAACTTACGAAGTTACAATATTTTTATTGTTTGCAAATTAAAAAAGCCCGAAATAGCGTTCTTCGGGCTTTTTTAATATTGTATTTTGAAAGGCAATATTAAATTTTTGCCAAAGCTTGATCCAAATCAGCAATGATGTCTTCAACTTCTTCAATACCAACAGAGTAACGAACAAGACCATCGGTGATACCGGCTTGTAATTTGTTTTCTTTCGAAACAGAAGCATGGGTCATAGAAGCCGGATGTTGAATGAGGGATTCAACGCCACCAAGCGATACGGCCAATAGAGCCAGATGTACATTATTCATCAAAGTTACGCCGGCATCGTGTCCGCCTTTTACTTCGAAACTAATCATAGAGCCAAAATCTTTCATTTGTTTTTTTGCCAATTCATGTTGGTCGAAAGATTTTAAACCGGGATATTTTACCCATTCTACTTTAGGATGATTTTCCAAATATTCAGCTACTTTTTTGGCATTATCGGTAGCGCGTTGCACGCGAAGCGATAAAGTTTTTACACCACGAATAACCAAATAGGCTTGATGAGGATCCATATTATTCCCCAAATAAGTCATTGTTTTTCGGACTTTTTTCAAGTCTTCTTCGTGTTTGCAAATAACGGCACCACCAACAATATCGGCATGTCCGTTGATGAATTTGGTGAGAGAATGCAAAACAATATCGGCCCCTAAATCCAAAGGTTGTTGCAAATATGGTGATGAAAAAGTGTTGTCAACCACTACGGTGATATTGTGTTTGTGGGCAATTTTTGAAGCTGCTTCAATATCGGTGAGTCGTATGGTGGGATTGGCGGGAGTTTCCAAATACAATAATTTGGTATTGGGGCGAATGGATTTTTCCAATAAGTCCAAGTCGGCAGTATCAATATGTGTCGATTCAATACCTAAATTGGTCAACATTGTTTCGGCCATACTGCGTGAAGGACCGTAGATGGCAGCCGTGCTGACCATATGGTCGCCTTGTTTCAGAAATGAGAGATATACCGACGAAACGGCTCCCATCCCTGAGGCAAAGCCAACGCCACCGATGCCGTTTTCCAGTTCGGCCAATTTATTTTCCAATGCTTCAATGGTAGGATTACCAATACGGGTATAGATAAATCCTTTTTCTTTTCCGGCAAAGAGATTTGCTCCGTGTTCGGCATTGCGAAAGGCAAATGTGGAAGTTTGGTAAATAGGAACAACGGCACTGCCGTAGGCGTCTTCGAAATCGCCGGCATGTATTAATTTTGTGTCAAAACCTTTATCTTTTGTGTTCATAAGTATGTGTTTTTAATGAATGGATAAAAATAGAGAGTAAAATGGTATAGACATGTATTGTTTAGCATATATGCCG
>CAZSHT010000077.1:0-8161 GCA_964606715.1 uncultured Bacteroidales bacterium | reverse complement strand
AAAATATTAGCATTCAACTAAAATAATAGATATAAAATCAGTCCCCATTTTACACAAATAATCATTTAGCAATACAATATTTCATTTTTAAGAAAATTTCAATCGACTTATTCTGTTTTTCTCATAAAAATCATTTATTTTCGTAAGTCTATTCTAATTTATAAAAATCAATCATTATGGTAAACAAAGTTATTCTCGTAGGCAATGTAGGAAAAGACCCCGAAGTAAAATATCTAGACAACGACCTCACCATTGCAAAATTCTCATTGGCAACTTCCGAATCATACACCAACAAAAGCGGAGAACGCATCTCAAATACCGAATGGCACAATATTGTTTGCTGGCGAAATTTGGCAAAAATTGCCGAAAAATATGTTAAAAAAGGAACGATGCTTTACATAGAAGGAAAAATCACAACCCGCTCGTATGACGACAAAGACGGTAACAAACGCTATATCACTGAGATTGTAGCCGACAATTTCCGTATGCTTGGCAGTCGAACCGGAAACACCGAAACAACCGGCTCTTCCGAACCGGCAGCTGCTCCTGCTCCAACAAAATCGTTCGACAAGACCGACAACACCAAGTCGGAAGAAGTGGACGACTTACCATTTTAATTTAAATTAGACAACACTTGGAAAGCAACCTTGTTTCTCCATATATCCAATCATTTTTTCAGATAACAATCAATTCTATTACACTCAATAATGCAATAGAGTTGGTTGTTATTGTTTTACTATTGATAGCTTCGGCTCTCATATCGGGTTCAGAAGTTGCATATTTCTCTCTCAAACCTGCCGACTTAAACACCCTCAAAGAAAAAAATACGGATAAAGCACATTTGTTGCTCTCGCTTTTAGACAAGAGTGAAAAATTATTGGCCACAATTTTGGTTGCCAATAATTTCATCAACATTGCTATTGTTATTATTTCGACCTACCTCACCTCACATCTGTTTGTATTTGAAAGCACCGGAGCCCAATTTTTGTTTCAAGTTATTATTATCACTTTCATTTTGTTGCTCTTTGGTGAAATCATTCCAAAATTGATTGCCAATCACAAGCCCGTCGCGTTTGCCCTGCTGATGACTTATCCTCTAAAATCAATCATCTGGTTGTTTTCTCCTGTTACCAATATTTTGCTAAAAACTTCCGGCATCTTCAAACAATTGGTGCCCAAACAAAATCAACAATTTTCCATCGACGAATTGTCGCACGCCATTGAACTTACCGAAGACAACCTCAAAGATGATGAAGAACGCATCTTGCAAAGCATTGTCAACTTCTCCAATATTGAAGTGCGTCAGATTATGAAATCGCGCGTCGATGTAATAGCCCTCAGCATCAAAACACCTTTCAATGAAGTGATAGAAACCATCAATAAATACGGATATTCACGGATTCCTGTCTTTCAGAAAGATTTCGACAATGTGCAAGGGATTCTTTTTATCAAAGACCTCTTACCGCATTTGGGGAAAGGACAGAATTTTCATTGGCAATCGCTCATTAGACCACCTTATTTCATTCACGAAAGCAAAAAGATAAACGAACTTTTGCAAGAATTTCAAGCCAAGAAAATTCATTTGGCTGTTATCATCGATGAATATGGAGGAACCTCCGGCATCGTTACACTCGAAGACATTTTGGAAGAAATCATCGGCGAAATCTCCGATGAGCTCGACAACGACCGCCGTCCTTACCAACTTATTTCGAAAAACAAATATGTCTTTGAAGCCAAAATATTATTACAAGATTTTTGTAAGATACTGGATATCGATTTTGAAATTTTCAATGATATCAACTCCGACATAGAATCGTTGGCAGGTCTGTTGCTAAAAATAAAAGGCGGTTTTCCCGAACAAAACGAAATCATTCGCTACAAAAATCTTTTGTTTAAAATTAAATCTATCGACCAGCGACGCATCAAAGAAATAATCGTTGAAAAACTTCCGACTGATGAATCCCAATAACCATTTTTTTTCGAAATACATTATGCTCTTATTCGTCTTTTTCGCACTCTTGTCGTGCCAAGACCATTATGTTCCAAAACCGTGGGGATATTACCGCATCACGATTCCTGCACCCGAATACGACACTTTGGATTCATTATCACTTCCCTATTCTTTTCTTATCAACAAAAAATTGGCTGTGGTCGATGTTCAAAAAAAAGATTCCGCGTGGATAAACCTCGTCTATCCTTCGCTGAAAGCCCGTATCTTTTTCACCTACAAGACCGTGGGTAAAAACAAACTCGATGAGCTCATTAAAGAATCGGAAAATTTTGTTTACAAACACACCATAAAAGCCGATGCCATCGATGAAGAATACATCGGCGACAGCACCCGCCGTTGCTATGGCTTTTTGTTCGACATAAAAGGCAATGCCGCTTCCAATATTCAGTTTTATGCCACCGACAGCACAACCCACTTTTTGCGTGGAGCACTCTATTTTGATGTCGCTCCCAATGCCGATTCTTTGAGACCTTCGGTGAAATACCTGCGAAACGATATTGAAAAAATCATTCACACTATTAATTGGAAATAAATGGCTCGCTATCTTCTAAAAAAAGTCGGCTACGGTATTTTAGTGCTTTGGGGTGTCATCACGCTTATTTTTTTCCTTTTCAATGTGATGCCCGATCCTACACGAATGATTCTTGGACAACACACCGATGCCACATCTATCAGTATTGTAAAAAAAGATTTAGGACTCGACCAACCCGTTTGGAAACGCTATATCAACTATCTCAATGACCTATCGCCCTTAGCGTTGTATTCAACTCATCGGAATAGTTTTTTTTATTTTGATACCGAAAAATACGACCGACATTTTATTTTGCTGACAACAAAAAATCGTATTCTTGTTTTCAAAACACCTTATCTCCGCCGTTCATACCAAAACAAACGAAAAGTCTCTGCTATTATCGGTGATACTCTGTTCAACACTTTTATCCTTGCCACTTTGTCTATTTTCATTGCTTCTGTTCTCGGCATTTTTTTGGGCATTGTCTCGGCATTGAAAAAAGACAGTTTTCTCGACAAAGGCATTTTGCTGTTCAGCTCTTTGGGAATGTCGTTGCCTTCTTTTTTTGCGGCCATTCTTATTGGCTGGATATTTGCCTATATATTAGGAGATTACACACATCTAAATCTGACAGGAAATTTATTTGAAATAGATGATCTCGGCAATGGCTATCATTTGATGCTCAAAAATCTTATTCTCCCCACACTCACACTTGCTATTCGTCCATTAGCCGTTTTTAGTCAGCTTACGCGTAACTCAGTTTTAGACACTCTTGGGCAAGATTACATCCGTACCGCCTATGCCAAAGGTCTCGACTTTAAAAAAGTCATCTATCGGCATACTCTCAAAAATTCACTCAATCCCATCATTACAACAATCTCAGGCTGGTTTGCTTCATTGATGGCAGGAGTTGTTTTTATTGAGTATATTTTCGGATGGAAAGGTCTGGGATATGTCATTGTGAGTGCTCTCAACAATTATGACCTGCCGGTGGTAATGGGTGTCGTTCTGACGATTTCCGTTATCTTTGTCATCATCAATATTGTTGTTGATATTACTTATACTTTTTTAGATCCTCGCATAAAATTATCAAAATAAAAAATGAACCTATTATGAGAAAAAAAATTGTTGCCGGAAATTGGAAAATGAATACCGAACTGGAATCAGCCATTCGCTTGGCTGCTGAAATTGATGAAAAAACAGCACACTCATCGGCACACATCGACGATGTGGAAATCATTTTATTTCCACCGTTTCCGTTTATTCACGAAACAATGGAAGTCATCAACACAGAACGCATTAAAGTAGGAGCACAAACTTGTGCCACCGAAGAATCGGGTGCTTATACCGGTGAAGTATCGGCAAAAATGATAGCTTCATTACAAGCAACACACATTCTGGTAGGGCATTCCGAACGCCGACAATATTACCACGAAGACAGCACCATTTTGCTAAAAAAAGCACAAGCTACGCTCAATCATCATTTGACACCTGTCTTTTGTCTTGGTGAAAATCTTGAACAACGAAAAAGTAATAAACACCTTCAAGTTATTGAACAACAACTGGAAGAAGTTATTTTTAAATTCTCGAAACAAGATTTTCAAAAATTTATTATTGCTTACGAACCGGTTTGGGCTATTGGTACCGGCGAAACAGCTTCGCCCGAACAAGCACAAGAGGTGCACGCTTTTATTCGAAAACTGATAGGCCAAAAATACGATAATAAGACTGCCGATAATATGTCTATTCTATACGGTGGCAGTGTAAAACCCGGCAATGCCAATGAATTATTCTCACAACCCGATATCGACGGCGGGCTTATCGGTGGTGCTTCCCTAAAAAGTGATGATTTCTTAGCTATAATAGAATCCTATTAGGCCAACTGAACACAGATTAATACGGCATACAAAAGTCCTGTAACCAATATTATTTTTAGAATCTGCTGAACTAAATGAAAGGCGTTCGGCAGATTTGCTTTTTGTAATTTCCACGAAACATATAATAGCGGGATAACAATAAATATAGTAAAATATGCTAGTGATATCCAATCTCCCGGCAGGTATTTGAATGCTACATAATAAATTGAAAATACGGTTGCCCATAACAACACCTGAGCAATAACTTTACTTGTCGCTATGCCGAAGACAACTGCCATTGTTTTTTTCCCGACTTCTTTGTCGCCTTCTCTATCTTCCATATCTTTCACCATCTCACGAAGAAAAGTTACCATAAATGCAAATACCGAAAATCCTGTTACGAAATACATTACCGGCATATAATTTATTGTTCCCGAAGATAGCTCTGCACGATAAGCTTTAGAGAATAAAATCATCTCGAAAGCAACCACCAAAATCGGCACCATCGCCACCAATGATGCAACTATCAAGTTTCCCAAAATCGGGATTGACTTATAAGATGTAGAATAAAACCACAAAATACCGGTGGTAAATGCAAAGACAAATGAATAATTCCAATCACCTAAACGAACAGCAAACCACAAAGCAACAGCAATGGCTATTGCATTGAAAACATAATTGATATATAACGCATGTTTCAACGGTATGCTTGTGCCCAACAAGACCTCATCGGGACGATTGATTTTATCGGCTTTAAGGTCGAAATAATCATTAATGGAATAGCCGGCAATAGCAGCAGCAGCCACCGACACAACCATCAAAAGAAAATTGAATGATGACAACATCACCGGCAAATCGCCATATTCCAAAAATGGTTTTATTACGCAATAACGCATCAAATACATTGTGGCTATCACTATCAATACATTTTTCCAACGGATTAAATTTAAATACTTCACTCTTATTTCCTTTTTTTAATTGAAAGACAAAAATAAGGACAAGTTTTCATTTGCACTCTTTCATTTTCAGCTTTGTTGTAACTCTATTTCCTTTTTTTTGTATTTTTAAGCACCTAAAATACAATCTAATGAAAAAACTACAATTCTTTATTTTATTATTCATTGTCTTCATCACCACCATCGCACGAGCCGACGAAGGCATGTGGATTCCCATGTTGCTTGGGAAATACACCATTGCCGACATGCAAAAGAAAGGATTTCATCTTACGGCAAAAGATATTTATGATATCAATCATGCCAGTATGAAAGATGCTGTGCTTATTTTTGGCAGAGGTTGCACGGGTGAGATTGTCTCAAATCAAGGTCTTGTTTTCACTAATCATCACTGTGGCTACAGCTCCATTCAATCGGTTAGTTCGGTAGAACATGATTATCTCACCGATGGCTTTTGGGCAAAAAAAATCACCGATGAGATTCCCATTGCAGGGCTTACCGTTACTTTTTTGGAACGCATCGAAGATGTTACAAACAAAGTTTTGGCCAATGTAAAACCTTCTGATACAGAACAAGAACGCGAAGAAAAGATAAAAGCAAACAGCGACGCTTTGATAAAGGCAAATGATGCTAACGGAATATTCGACATCAAAATAAAACCGTTTTATTATGGCAATGCCTACTATATGTTTGTTTATAAAATCTATCGTGATATTCGTTTAGTAGGTGCTCCTCCATCGGCTATCGGTAAATTTGGCGGTGATACCGACAATTGGATGTGGCCCCGTCATACCGGTGATTTTTCTGTTTTTCGTATCTATGCCGACAAAGCGGGTAATCCGGCGAAATATTCACCACAAAATATACCGCTTAAACCTAAAAAACATTTCAAAATTTCACTGAAAGGATTCAAAAAAGATGATTTCACAATGGTGATGGGCTATCCGGGAACGACACAAGAATATTTACCGTCATATGCCATCGAAGTTATCACTCAAACCAAAAATCCTATCAGCATTGATTTGCGTCGTCATATTTTGGATACAATGGATAAATACATGAAAACTAATGACAAAGTGCGTATTCAATATGCTGCCAAATATGCCGGCATTGCCAATTATTGGAAAAAATGGATTGGTGAAAATATGGGTATCGATCGTGTAAACGGGATTCAACGAAAACAAAATTTCGAAAAACAATTTACACAATGGGTGGCTCAATCGAACAACCAAAAACAATATGCCTCATTATTGCCCCATTACAAAACGATATATCACGATATTAAACCTTTGGTTGCTGTTCGGCAATATATCATTGAAGGTCTTTTGGCTCCCAACTTGATGTCGCTGACGCGAAATTTTTCTCTTCTGAAAGACTGGGATAAGAAAACCGATGAAGAAAAAAATAAAATACAAAAACTACTGCAAAGCAGAGCCAAACGATTTTTTAAGGATTTTTATTTGCCTATCGACAAAGAAATCTTTGAAATGGTGTTGCAACAATATTTTGAGAAGGTAGACAAACAATACCAATTTGCCCCGTTTACCGAATTCAAAACCAACGATGATGCTATACAATATGTCAAATCGTTGCTTGAACACTCTGTTGCTACCGACTCCTCCAAATTATATCCGCTATTGAATGATTTGTCTTCTCAAAACATTACCACTTTATTGAATGATCCTATTTATCAATTTCGCAATGCTATCATCGATTTTTATCTTACTCATATCCAACCGCAATACAGCCAATTTCAAGCTCAGTTAGATTCGTTGAATCGCTTGTATATGTCTGCTCAGATAGAATTTTACAAAGACAAAAAACGACTCTCACCCGATGCCAACTTTACGATGCGTGTCGCATACGGAAAGATTGGCGGCTATGAGCCTCGCGATGGTGTGGTTTATAAATACCAAACTTATCTGTCGGGTATCATTGAGAAAGGAAAAATGGGAGTTTATGACTATATCGTTCCAAAAAGATTAGCCCAACTGTATGAGAATAAAGACTTTGGACCATATGGTGAAAACAATCGCTTACCGGTGTGTTTCTTAGCCTCAAATCATACTACCGGTGGCAATTCGGGAAGTCCTGTTTTTAATGCTGACGGCGAACTCATAGGCATCAATTTCGACAGAAACTGGGAAGGGACTATGAGCGATTTGATTTATGACACTTCTATTTGTCGCAATATTGTTGTGGATATTCGATATGTATTATTCGTTATCGATAAATATGCCGAAACACATCGCTTAATAGAAGAATTGGATTTAGTAAAAAAATAAAAAATTATGTTAATAATAGGTATCGCCGGAGGAACCGGCTCCGGAAAAACAACGGTTGTTCGAAAAATCACCGAACGCCTGCCAAAAGATTCTGTGGTTATCATTCCGCAAGATTCTTACTACAAAGACAATAGCCATATCCCTCTGGAAGAGCGACAAAAGATAAATTTTGACCACCCCGATGCTCTTGAATTTGATTTATTAATAAAGCATATCAACGAGATAAAACTTAAACAAACTATTCAGCAACCTATCTACTCATACCTCACCTGTACGCGTAGTGAAGAAACGATTACGGTTGCACCTAAACCCGTTATCATTGTCGAAGGTATTTTGATTTTCACAAATAAATTGTTACGCAATTTGTTTGACCTCCGTGTCTTTGTCGATGCTGATGCCGATGATCGTCTGATGCGTGTCATTCAACGCGATATCATTGAACGCGGTCGGTCGGTCAACCAAGTAATAGAACGCTACGACAACACCATTAAACCAATGCATCTGCAATTTATAGAACCTACCAAACGCTATGCGGATATTATTGT
>CAZSHT010000076.1:0-8193 GCA_964606715.1 uncultured Bacteroidales bacterium | reverse complement strand
CTCTATAGAAGTTTGTATGGGTTGTTTTGATGATAAATCAAATAATAATCCGTTGTTACCGATTACAATATCTTTTCGGATAGCTTGCCAGTGTTGGTTAAATGCGTTTTTATAAAGGCGTTCCCATTTCTTTCTGTCCGGATAATATTGATAAATACCTGTTTCGTATCCGCAGGCTATAAACGGTGCTTGTGGGGTAATATCGGTAAGGTTGTCGCCTTTGAAATCGGTGCGTTCTGTAGTTTCCGAACCGGTATGGAAGATAATGGAAGTTCCGTAACCAACGATGAGAAAAGAGGTGTCGTTGAGTCGACTTACGGCGTGCAGTTCTGCATTGAGAGTATGAAAATGCCAGTCACCGCCATTACCCGAAGGGGAAAAATTGATAAAACCGTTTTTATAGAATGAACCACCAACGATGATACCATTTTTGTTTGGAGTGAAAATAGCTTTTCGAAAAATAGGATTTTGTTGCATCAACCAACCATTATCTTCATTATTCAATTTTTTTTGCCAAGTATTTCCATTGTCTGTAGAATAATATAAATTAGCAGAAATGCCACAAGCCCATAGAGATGAGTCGTTTACATTATAGATATTATAGAGTGCATCATCAAAAGTATATGTGCGTTGCCAATGTTTTCCGCTGTCGGTCGACAGATAAAGTGAACTGGCGGAACTGTCTTTGCGAGTAAGCAGAAACAGCTTTCCCGAAGAAGTTTTTACAATCGATTGCACCGTATTGTCAAAATGGTAAATAGCTTGCAAAGCAACAGAAAGCGATGCTTGTTTTTGGCAATTGGAAAATACGATGACGATAACAGCGGGTAGCCACCAAAGAAGCTTACCCTTTATGAAAAAATGCTTTGATAATATGATTGGTCATTTTAGGATTTTCTTTCAAACGGCGAGTGGAGTAGCCGAACCAGTCTTTTCCGAATGGCACATAAACCCGCATCTTATGCCCTTTGTCGATAATCGATTTTCGCAAAGCAGGTGTTACACCGTAGAGCATCTGAAATTCGTATTTGTCTTTTGGAACATTATATTTTTCGAGCAATTTATAAGCATTTTCTACCAAATATTTATCGTGAGTGGCAATGCCTACATATTCACCGTTTTTCAATAAAAATTCCAAATTTTTGAGATAATGCTGATTTATTTCGTCGTAGTCTTTATAGGCAATCTCTTTGGGTTCTACATAAATACCTTTGCAAAGCCGATAATTGTTTGGGGTGTTTTGCGGATGAAATTCATTGAATAATTTTTCCAAATCACTGTGAGTGCGTCGCATATACGATTGAAAAACAAGTCCGACATTGGTGGGAAATTCTTCTCGCAGGCGTTTATAAAGGTCTATTTCCAAATCGGTGCAAGGCGAATCTTCCATATCGAGGCGAACAAAGTTGTTGTATTGTGTGGCAGTTTTTACAATTTCGCGAATATTGGTATAGCAAACTTCGGTGTCGAGCAGGAGACCGAACATTGAAGGTTTTACCGAATAGTTTCCTTTGATGCCGGCTTTTGTTGTTTCTTCAATGATGGTGAGATATTGTTTCTTGTTTTCGGAAGCTTCGTCAAGATTGTCGATAAATTCACCCAAAAGGTCAATGGTTACGAGGGTATTTTGGGCGTTGAGTTCTTTCGATACCCGAATAGCATCTTCGAGTTTATCGCCGGCAATATAATTTTTAGAAACAAGCCACACTATCTTCTTGGGAAAGTAGGGCAGAATATTAGCTATAAATTTGTTGAACATCGTAGTTAGATTTTGAGCAAATTTAATTTTTTTTTGTTGTGCTAAAACGGTTTTACAACATTCGTTTTACAACCATTTGGAAATGGTATGCCACAGAACAATGCCGGCAGTTACCGATACATTGAGCGAGTGTTTGAAACCGAATTGCGGAATCTCAATACAGAAATCACAAAGGTCAATTACGGATTGGTCGACACCTTTTACTTCGTTACCAAATATGAAGGCATATTTTCCATTGGGTTGTGGCAAGAAATCATTCAAGAAAACTTTGTCTTCCACTTGTTCGATGGCAATAACGGTATAATTGTTTTTTTTGAGTTCGGCAACAGCCGATGGTGTTGTTTCAAAATACTTCCAATTTACCGATTCTGTGGAACCAAGGGCGGTTTTGTATATTTCTTTGTTTGGCGGGGTTGCTGTTAGTCCGCACAAGTATATTGAATTGATGAGGAAAGCATCGGAAGTGCGAAAAAACGAACCTACATTCAAGGCACTGCGAATATTATCGAGGATAACAACGACAGGATATTTAGCCGTATCCTTAAATTCATCAATACTTTTACGATTTAACTCTTCATTTAGCAGTTTTCGATTCATCATTGGTTTGAAGTAATCTATTTTTATTGATAATCTTTTTTTTGTAAATTTCGTTTGGCATCTCGATCTTTTATGGTAGCTCGCTTGTCATATTGTTTTTTTCCGCGGGCAATGGCGATTTCTAGTTTTGCCAGTCCTTTCTGATTGATGAATATGCGTATGGGCACAATGGTAAGACCTTTTTCTGAAATACTTTTTTGTATCTTTCTCAATTCTTTTTTGTTGAGAAGTAATTTTTTTTCGCGTTGCGGATCGTGGTTATAGATATTGCCGTGTGAGTATTCGGCAATATGCATTCCCTTGACAAATAGCTCACCTTCTTTGAAAAAACAATATGCATCGTTGAAATTGACCTGTCGTTGTCGAACAGATTTTATTTCGGTGCCTTTGAGTTGTAATCCGGCAACAAATTTTTGCAGGAATTCAAAATTGAATCCAGCTTTTTTGTAGCGAATATTGACAATGTCTTGTTCCATACGGAGAGATATTAATTGAGCGAGACGAGTATTGTGTTGATAAAGAAATACGAAAAAATAAGAAAGACATAGAGCAGAATGGAGATTCCCAATCGGATGGAAGTTTGGAAATCATTATTTTTTGTCAATCCCATTTCAAAATAATAGGCACTGAGAAACGAAAATACAAAATTGATAAAGAAATAGCTGTCGGGAGAAATAATGTTGCCAAGAATTTCGCCGGCAAAAAAAGGTGTAGAAGCATATATCAGCAAATGCCGATTGGCTGTTTTATCATTGTCGAAAGCATAGTAGCCAATGATTTTGTCGAATAGAAAAATGAGTATTATCCAATAGGCAAGGAGCGATGCTACAAGGGCTAAGGCGTGTGTGCCGATAAATACAAAGTCAAATTTAAAACCGTAGTTGAGCAGACTGCCCAGCAAAAAAGCAATGCCGGTAAACAGCAAAAGATAGGCAAAGTAAAAATAAGATTGTTTGGTCGTTTTATCGTTTGGTTGATAGTGGTTGAAGTAGATTAAGTGCTCAAATGCTGTGTCGAAGAAGTGTTTTAAATTCATTATCAAAAATCTCTTTATTCAGCATATTCCCATTCAAAACCGTCTTTGGTATCTTTCACAATAATGTTGTGAGCTTTCAGGTCA
Source organism: uncultured Bacteroidales bacterium (assembly GCA_964606715.1). Classification (GTDB taxonomy): domain Bacteria; phylum Bacteroidota; class Bacteroidia; order Bacteroidales; family JALTDM01; genus CAZSHT01. The sequence continues at coordinate 4,717 of CAZSHT010000076.1, read as the reverse complement.
TTTCGAATTTTATCGGCTTCGGCAAAAAGCTTATTGGCTTTAAGATCCAAGCGAATGGTCAACAACAAATCAATCAATTCATCTGATAAATTGGAAGTTTCCGCATTGTTTTGAGAATCTTTCGACAAACCTAATATCTCAAATGTAAAATCGTTGAACATTGTTTTTAGAGCGGTCAAATCATTTTCGGTAACGGTTTGTTCGCCGGTCGATAATTTATTGATAATCTTTACCAAATCAAACAGATGAGCGATTAGAATAGGGGTGTTAAAGTCATCGTTGATGGCGGTATAGAGTTTTTCTTTCCAGTCTTCGACAGAGATTGTTGAAGTGTCGGAAGGTTTTATTTTTTGAAGTGTTTCGTATCCTTTGAAAAGGCGTTCCAAACCTTTTTCTGCGGCTTGTAAAGCTTGATTCGAAAAGTCCAATGGACTGCGATAGTGGGCTTGCAAGATGAAAAACCGAATTGTCATTGGCGAATAGGCTTTTTCAAGACCTTTGTGGTTGCCGGTGAAAAACTCAAATAAGGTGATGAAGTTACCGAGTGATTTTCCCATCTTCTGACCGTTTACGGTAATCATATTGTTGTGCATCCAATAGCGAACAGCTTCTTCGCCGTTGGCGGCTACCGATTGGGCTATCTCACATTCGTGGTGCGGAAAAATCAAATCCATACCACCGCCGTGAATATCAAATTGCTTACCCAAATATTTGGTGCTCATAGCGGAACATTCCAAGTGCCATCCGGGGAATCCTTTGCTCCATTCGGAGTTCCATTGCATAATGTGTTTCGGATCGGCTTTTTTCCACAATGAGAAATCAAAAGCGTTTTTCTTTTCTTCTTGATTGGTTAAATTTTCGCGAGTTGTTTGGCGTAAATCTTCAATTTTTCTGCCGGAAAGTTTTCCGTAGCCGAACGATTGATTAAACTTATCGACATCAAAATAGAGAGAGCCGTTTTTGCGGTAGGCATAGCCGTTTTCTTCGATGGTCTTTGCCATTTCCATTTGTTCGATGATATGTCCCGAGGCGTGGGGTTCTATGCTTGGCGGAAGGGTGTTGAGCAAACGCATGGCGTCGTGGTAACGGTTGGTGTAATACTGAGCCACTTCCATAGGTTCAACATTGTCGAGGCGTGCTTTTTTGGCTATTTTGTCTTCGCCGTCGTCGGCATCGTGTTCCAAATGACCTACATCGGTGATGTTGCGAACATAACGCACTTTGTAGTTCAAGTGTAACAGGTAGCGATAGACCAAATCGAAAGTGATGGCCGAGCGGGCGTGTCCCAAATGAGGATCACCATAAACCGTAGGACCGCATACATACATACCGACTTTTTCTTTTATCAGCGGAACAAAAGTTTCTTTTTTTCGAGTGAGGGTATTATAAATTTCAAGTGTTGTTTTCATCGTTGTGTGTCTCAGTCTTTATATTCTATGTCTGTCAATTTTCCTTTTTTGTAGATATTGATTTTTGTTAGTTTTCCGGTTTCATCGTAGAAAAATTCTTTTCCGTTTATCAATTTTCCTTTTTTGAAATCACCTTCTTTCCATTTCTGCTTTTTACTGTTAAGTAAAATACGGTATCCGGTATCTTTAAAATCTTCTAAGTCGGGCTTTGGAGCAGATTTTTTGGTTACTTTCTTTGTTGTTTCTTTGGGATTTTGTTTGGCGGTTGTTGCCGAAGGTTTGTGTATTTTTACGGAAGTGATATCTATTTTTCCGTTGGCAAAAGTTTTTTCTACTTTCAGGTTTCCGTGTTCGTCATATTCTTTTATCACACCGTCTTCTTTGCCGTTGTTCCAATTTCCTTCAATCATCAACTGTCCGTTGTCGTAATAATATTTTTGTTCGCCTTCGCGTTTTCCCGATTCGTTGTAGTTCCATTCGTAGGCGGGTTTACCGTTTTTGTGGTAGAAATGATATTTTCCTACCCATTTATTGCCTTTCCAAATGCCTTCTTCTTGGAGTGTCCCTGTGGGATAATAAATTTTGGCGTAGCCGTCAGGTTTGTTATTTTTATAAGTTACTTCACTTTTTATTGTTCCTGTAATGAAATATGTTTTCCAGATACCTTCTTTCTTATTGTCTTTGTAGCGTCCTTCTTCTTTTACCTGTTGAGGTTTTTCTTTATAATACAGCTTCCAATATCCTTGTCTTAGATTGTTGGCATCTGTCTGATTCAGAGTGTCTTGCCCATAGGTGAGGACGGCAATAGATAAAAACGAAAGGATAAGGATAGTATATTTCATGTGTGATATATAATTCTTAACTTACAAAACTACATATTTTTTGAAAAACAGGGAGTTTATTTTGTGAGTTTCATCGTCAGATTTACAAAATCTTCGACACTAAGCATTTCCGGTCGTTTTGTGAGAAACTCTTCGAGGATTTGAGTGTTTTGGGGAAGGAGTTGTTTCAGCGATTTGCGGAGCATCTTGCGGCGTTGTCCGAAACTTTGTTTTACGACTCTGAAAAACAATGTTTCGTCGCAAGCCAATGTTGCCGTCTTGTTGCGTGTGAGGCGTATCACAGCCGATTGAACATTGGGGCGTGGGTGAAAGACATTGGGACTGACATCAAAAAGATATTCTATGTCGTAGTAGGCTTGCAACAGCACACTTAAAATGCCATAGGTTTTACTGCCTTCTTTAACAGCGATGCGTTCTGCCACTTCTTTTTGAATCATAAAAGTGCAAGTGGCGATGCGTTGTCGTTGTTCCAAAACCTTGAAAAAAATCTGAGAGGAGATATTATAGGGCAAATTACCAATCAACGATAGTTTTTTTTGAGGAAAATCGGAAAAATCATATTGCAAAAAATCAAGTAATACGAATTGATTTTTTGCAGTCGGAAACTGTGCTTGCAAAAAGTCAACAGCTTCTTTGTCGGTGTCGATAAAAAGAATGTTTTCGTTGCAAAAGTTCAACAAATGTTTTGTGAGAGCACCTTGTCCGGGACCTATTTCGAGGCAAAAACTGTCTTGGGCAGGCGTAAAGTTATCGATGATTTTTCGAATAATATTTTGGTCTATTAAAAAATGTTGTCCGAGCGATTTTTTGGGCGAAAAAGTCATAGGTGAAAAAAAAGTTTTTAAAACGGCCAGCGTTCGATGATGAAAATAATAGTAGCACCAATGCCCATACCGGACAATACCAAAGTCCAATCGCGGTGTTTTACTTGCCATTTTTCGACAAAGAGATAAGCTGTGCCGAGAGCGACAAGCACCACAACGATTTGTCCGATTTCGACACCCAGATTAAACGACAGCAACGGAAGGGCAATATGGTTTCCAATCATACTTCGCAGAGTTTCGGAAAAACCGAGTCCGTGAATCAGTCCGAAAAAGAGGGCAATGCCGTATTTAATCCAATAGGTTGTTGAAAACGGATTGAAATCGCGGTCTGTTTTTAAAAATAAATCTTCTATGGCCGTAAGCAAGATGGTAATGGCAATAAAAAATTCGATGTATTTGGGAGCAATGGTTACAATATCTAATGTTGCCAATGCCAAACTGATGGAATGCCCAATGGTGAAAGCGGTTACCAGAGAGAGAATGGCTTTCCACTGACGCAAAAAATAAACAGCCGTAAGCAGTGTTACAAACAAAATATGGTCGTAGGCAGACAGATTTAAAATGTGGAAAATACCTTCCGTAAAATACAACCGAAAAATAGACATTGTCGTTTTCTTGCAAAGGTAACAAAAAGAAGTTTTGGAGATTTTATTATCTTTGTTAAAACATTTTTTTTTGATGAATCAATTTGGACGCATCTTTCGGATAACGATTTTTGGAGCATCACACGATGTTGTGGTGGGCGTAACGATTGCAGGGTGTCCTGCGGGAATTGCATTGAGCGAAACCGATTTTACAGCCGATTTGCAACGCCGGCAAAGTGGTGCCGAAGGAACAACCACACGCCGTGAGCAAGATATACCATCGATTGTTTCGGGAGTGTTCAACGGTTACACGACGGGAGCACCTATCACCGTATTGTTTCAAAATAAAGAGGTTCGGTCTGCCGATTATGAGTCGATAACGGCAGTTCCGCGTCCGGGACATGCCGATTTTACGGCACGAAAAAAATACAACGGATTTAATGATTATCGCGGTGGCGGACAGTTTTCCGGACGCATGACAGTGGCTTTGGTAGCCGCAGGCGTTGTGGCAAAAAAAATAACGGATACAATTGATATTCGTGCTTATGTGAAAACGATAAACGGCGAAACCAATGGTGAGGCACAGATACAACAAGCAATGGCCGAAAATGATTCGGTGGGCGGTATTGTGGAATGTGTGGCAAGTGGAGTGCCGGTTGCTCTTGGCGAACCGTTTTTCGATAGTGTGGAATCGTGTATCAGCCATTTGGCATTTTCGGTGCCGGGAGTAAAAGGAATTGAATTTGGTGAGGGCTTTCGTGTTGCGACAATGAAAGGCAGTGAATTGAATGATGCGTTTGTAGACGAAACAGGAAAAACAGCAACCAATCATTCGGGGGGAATCGCCGGCGGATTGACCAACGGCAATGATTTGGTCTTTCGTGTAGCAATGCGTCCTGCGGCAAGTATCGGAAAACCACAACAGACTTTTGATTTTGCCAAAAAAGAAATGACAACACTCTCCATACAAGGTCGCCACGACACAGCCATAGTCCTACGCACACCGGTTATCTTTGAGGCCGTTACGGCTATTGTATTAGCCGATTTTTACTTGCAAG
>CAZSHT010000075.1:0-8229 GCA_964606715.1 uncultured Bacteroidales bacterium | reverse complement strand
CCCCATACCGTTTCGTTATCAATAATGAAATAAGGAATTATTAAGTTATTGTCCGTTTGTATTTCTTGGCGTTTCAACGCTAAGAGATTATCTAATGAGATATGTAGAAGTCGTTCTATTTCATCGGAATTAACTTTCCATTGCGGTTTTTGTTCCAATAAAAATACAAACGGAAAAACTTTAAAACCACTGGTTGGAATTATCAGCGGTGTTAGTTGACAAACCATCTCTCTCTCATTTAACAAAACACCTGTTTCTTCTTTTGTTTCACGAATCGCCGTTTGCAGTAATGAGGTGTCTGTTTTGTCGTATTGTCCGCCAATAAAACTGACTTGATTGCTATGGTGTGATAATCCGGATTGGCGTTTACTCAATAAAATATTCCAATTATCATTGTTTCGATAGCATATTACAGCAACTGCACTATCGTGATAAATGCCATTGCTTTGTTGTTCTTTTTTATGCCTGTCGGAAGGTGCCATTTTGTATTGAGCAATCTTGCCGGGCAAAGTCTGATTTAATTTGTATAGAATATCTTTTTTATTCATCTTATTTCGACATTTCAAGAAATAAAGATAAAACAGTATGGTGTAATAATTGTATTTTTACAAAAAATAAATACTCGATGAATCCAACATTACGCATAGCAATAGACGCTGCCATAGAGGGAGCAAAAGAGATAATGTCTGTTTATAATCATTTCGACGGACAGGTGGAATACAAAGAAGATTCTTCGCCACTTACCGAAGCCGATAAACGCTCACATAATGCCATTGTGAAAGTGCTTTCTTCGACCAATATTCCCGTTCTTAGTGAAGAAGGGAGAGATATTGCTTATGATGAACGAAAAAAGTGGGATTATTTTTGGCTTATCGATCCGCTGGACGGAACAAAAGAATTTATCAAACGAAACGATGAGTTTACCGTTAATATAGCCCTTATTCACAATCATTTGCCGGAAATGGGGGTGGTCGTTTTGCCTGTAAAGAAAGAATTGTATTTTGCCGATGTTCCTATTTCGCAAGCTTCTTATCTTTCCTTGGAAAATCTTGTGATGCCACCGGATGATTTGCTTGCACAAGCGGTTCGTTTGCCTGTAACCGAATCACGACCTTATCGTATTGTCGGAAGTCGTTCGCATATGAATGAAGAAACAGAAAATTTTATTTCTGTCATTAGGCAAGAATATCCTGATGCTGAAATCATTTCGGCAGGAAGTTCGCTTAAAATATGTATGGTGGCTCATGGAAAAGCAGATATTTATCCCCGTTTTGGTCCTACAATGGAATGGGATACTGCGGCGGGACATGCAATAGTCTTAGGAGCCGGGAAAACAATTGTTAAAACAGATGGAACGCCTCTTGTTTACAACAAAGAGAATTTGTTGAATCCTTATTTTATTGTTCGATAGGTTTCTTTTTTCGATGTCGTGTATACCATACGATAAAGCCGGAAATAAGAATAAACAATACCGATAAGCCAAGTAGCGGAATATAAAGAATATAGAAATTTCCGATGAGAGACAAGAAAATTCTACCGGTGTGAAATTCCAATGCAAAGTTCCACAGTGAGATAGGTTGTTGTTCAAGAATCTCAGGCATCGGAACAAAAGGTTTTCTATTGGCTACATAATATGCACCTGCACCGTAGTCAAAGAATACTTCTCCGTTTTGGAAATCATTTGAGTAGCCGGTTATCAAATGATTTCCTATTGGATTCCCAATACTTGTAGGTTCATGATATAATTTTTTATCAATATAGTCATATGTATTTAGTGCTTTCGGGTTCCACTCGAATAAACCCAAAAAAGAACCAACCAAAAATATTGAATCATTTTTCATTTGAAAAACATTAGGTCCCATTACACTGATAGGAGGTTGATGTTTGAAGCGTTTTAGTGAAGATGAAAAATCATCATCAGAAAAATAAACACCATCGAGCGTTGAGATGATATAACGGTTGTGGGTTTCATCGTATATCATTCGTCGTAATTTATCATTCCAGGGATTTGGTGTCGATAAAGTGGTATGTGGAATCTTTCCTACGCGAGAATTAACAATGGCAATCAATAAGGGTGGACGAAGAAACATACCTGTCGTAGCGGTAATGATTAAAAATAATACCGTTATCCAACCGATTTTATTGTGCCATTTCAACGACCAACGACTGGTTTTAGAAAGATGAGCTACCGATTTATCTTTTTTCTTGTTTTTTCGAATCAGATATGGGTTTATAAAATAGATTAATCCGGTGATACTCAGGAAGATGAAAATGAGTCCGATTAAATCAACCAACAAAACACCGATATGACCATAGAGTTCACCGCTGTGAATAACCCATAATGTTTTGAATAGACTTACTTTGTTGTCATAATCTTCCGGTATAGGAAGTGTCTTTACCGAAAAATGAGTAATATCAGTCGTTTTCAAAAGATAAGATCGGCTTAGAATTAAAAGAGTATCTTTTTTTTCTGAGAAATCAACGATATGTTCATCATCTAAGGGAACCTCAATATAGTTCCATTTTCTTTTTAGTTTATCATAGCGGTATAACCCGAATAATGTGCCTGCCAAAAGGATTCCTTGTTTGGTTTTATATATCTTGCAAATCTTTCTGTTGTCAATACCTTCCGGTAGTCCGGTGTTGAAATCGGAAAAATGAACTGCCCGTTTATCGGTAAGCCAAATACCGATATTTCCATAAATTAAAATACTGTCTTCATTCAGTTTAAATGTTCCTCGCACTGCCGCATTGTCCCAATGATGGTAACGGTATTCTTCGGGCATCCAATTGCGACTGACATCGAATCCGGCAAGTAGGTGCCGGTGGTTTAGTATAATGCCTGAAATAGAGAAGATTAAGATAAAAATTATTAGGATAATGGAAAGCCATTTATGGTATTTTTTGAAAAAATGAATCATTTTATTTTAATTTATTTTTTTATAGAAACAACCGGATACTTATTTTGTTTCCAAATCATTCCAATCGCCAAAATATTCGTGAACGACAAAGGTTTTAGGGGTGGTTACATAATGTTCATTTGAATTGTAGGTCCAATCCATATATTCCGATCCGCCACCACTTTGTGTTGTAATAAGAAACCGATTGGAAAGATGTCCGAAATAACGAGCCTGAGCTGCCGGAGATTTTTGATCGCCACCGCTTGGATCAACAGGTATCCAACCGTAATTTGGCAAAAATACTTCTACCCAACGATGAAAGACATCGTCCATAGCTCGTTTCTCGCCTCTGTATGCGATGGAGCCGACATAACGAGCGGGCAGTCCTGCTTTTCGACACATTGCGATATATACAAACGAATATTCCGAACACGAACCGTTACCGCGTGCCAATACTGTGGGAGCGGTGTTCCAGCCACCTGTCATTTCATAATACATTCGTGGCATCAAATAATCGTATATCTTACGAGCTATCCGGTATGGATTTGTTTCATTGCCAACAGCTTCTTTTACGGCAGAGGCAATGACCGGATTATCATATTGATATTTAGCATCGTTTACCAAATATTTTGTTTTAATGTCTTGTGGTATTTCCGATAAAGAACCTACTTTGTCAGGAAAAATAAAGTAACGCACATTGTAGGTTTCTGCTTCTATGGTTTCGGTAACTTCAAATTGTTGTCCCGAAAGTAAATTGGTTGTTTGAAAATGAGCAACGCGTTGTCCCCATTTATCTGTCAGCCATTGAGGTTTCTGTGAATATCGAATAGTTTTTATTATTTTTTGATTAATTCTATTTTCCGGTTCAGGCAAATAAATATCAGCAGTTTTTACTTTTCCGGGACCGAAATTAGTTGTCAGATGTGTATAGGTGATAATTGATTTTCGTGGTGCCCATTTTTTATATAATTCATCATCGTTTGTGATGATTTGGAAAATTTTATTTACATCGCGGTCGGCATTCCATAGATAAGTTCCGTCGTAGGTTAATCCAATACTGTTGTTCCCCGGAGCATCTAGTATCATTAAGACTTTTCCGTTTTCAGGGTCGACCATATAAATAGCATTGGCACTGTGGTCGGATACCCATAAATATTTTCCGTCGTATGCCAATCCGGAGGAACCGCCGGAAGGTGCTGAAAATTCTTTTATCGTTGTGCCGTCGTTGGCATCAAATTGTATGAGTTTGTCGGTGGCATCGTCAACTACCCATAGATAATGACCGTCCCAAGTTAATCCTCTTGGTGTTTTTGCCGGAGAAATCAATTGATGCAAAACCGTGCCATCGTTCGGATCTATTTTATAGATAATGCCTTCGTAATGCTCTGCCAAAGGAATACCGCCTTTTACATCAGCATTCCACAAATAAGTTCCATCGTAAGCCAATCCCATTGGCCAATATGCCGGACTTGCAATAGACCGCAAAATTTTTCCGGTTTTTGTATCTACACAAAATAGCTTATCTGCTTTTCTGTCGGCAATCCATAAATTTGCTCCATCATAGGTGATGCCTGTAACAAATTGTCCGGGTGTTGTAAATGATTTTTTTATTTTCCCCGGATATGCTGTCATTATCAATGATATTCCAAGATATAGAACAATAAAACTTATTATTTTCATAGTATGCTGATTTTTATACATTATCCCAACCAACCTTCTTTATCCAGATTTCTAAATTGAATGGCTTCTGCGATATGGTGTCCTTTTACTTGTTCACTTGTTTCCATATCGGCAATAGTGCGAGCTACTTTTAGAATACGATGATAGGCTCGTGCCGATAGTTTTAATTTATCCATAGCTACCCGTAATAATTTTTGACTGGCATCGTCTAGTTGGCAATATTTGTCTATTAATGCCGGCGTTATTTGTGAATTAGTGTAAATGCCATCGTATTCCTTGTATCGTTCTTCTTGTATTTTTCGTGTTGTTTGAACGCGGTTGCGAATAACAGCACTTGTTTCACCGGCTTCTGCCGAACCTAATTTGTCGATAGGGACAGGTGTTACTTCCAAATGAATGTCAATTCTGTCGAGTAACGGTCCTGACAGCCGATGCAAATATTTTTGAATGGCACCAACGCTACATACACATTCTTTTTCGGGGTGATTGTAATATCCGCAGGGACACGGATTCATTGCTGCTACCAACATAAAATTAGCCGGATAGTTCATCGTATATTTTGAGCGTGAAATAGTTATCACTCTATCTTCCAGTGGTTGTCGCAATACTTCTAACACAGTGCGTTTAAATTCCGGCAGTTCGTCCAGAAATAAAATGCCGTTATGTGCCAATGATATCTCTCCCGGTTGCGGATAGGAGCCACCTCCTACCAAAGCTACATCGGATATGGTGTGATGCGGTGCCCGAAATGGTCGTTCGGTGATGAGACCTTCTTCTTGCAATTTACCGACAATAGAATGAATTTTTGTTGTTTCTAAAGATTCACTTAATGTCAAAGGTGGTAGTATTGTGGGAATGCGTCGGGCAATCATTGTTTTTCCTGAACCGGGGGCTCCAATCATCACAATATTATGTCCTCCCGATACTGCTATTTCGATTGCTCGCTTTACATTTTGCTGTCCTTTTACTTCCGAGAAATCTACCGGATAATGACTCATTTTCTCATAAAATAAGGCACGAGTATCAAATTCTATTTTTTTAAGTTCTGAGTTATCGTTCAGAAAATCAACGACTTCTGTAATGTGGTTGACGCCAAAAACTTCTATGTCATTAACAATGGCAGCCTCGGTTGCATTTGCCATTGGCAATATAAGTTTTGTTATTCCTCGTTTTCTGGCTTCGATGGCAATGGGCAAAACGCCTTTTATCGGTTTTATGGTTCCGTCGAGTGATAATTCGCCCATGATGATATAGTCTTGCAGTCGTTCGTGAGGAATAAGTCCGCCTGCTGCCATAATACCGATAGCCAAAGTTAAATCATAGGCTGCTCCTTCTTTGCGAATATCGGCAGGAGCCATATTAATGATGATTTTTTGTTTTGGCACATGGTATTCGTTGGTTCGTAATACCGAAAAGATGCGTTGTTCACTTTCTTTTACGGCATTATCGGGCAATCCTACCAGATGAAATTTTGCTCCGCGTGTAGTAAATACTTCTACGCTGATAAGAATAGCATCAATTCCTGTTAACGCCGCTGCATTTGTTTTTACAAGCATTTTATCAGACTAATTGTTCTTCAATATATTGTATCCAAGCATGAATGACTTTGATATGTATTTCTTGTATTCTGTCGGAATAACCGCTATGAGAGACCGCTACCATCACATCGGAAAGCGGGTTTAATTTTCCGCCGTCATTGGCAGACAATGCTATTACCTTCATTTGTTTTTCATTTGCCACCTTAGCGGCATTTATTACATTGGCAGAATTTCCGCTGGTGCTGATGGCCAATAAGACATCGCCTTTTTGTCCAAAACTCTCAACGAATCGTGAAAATACATTGTCGTAACCATAATCGTTGGCAACACAAGAAAGGTAGGCGGGGTCGGAGATTGCTACTGCGGGAAACGGTTTTCTGTCGCGTCGAAAACGCCCTGTCAGCTCTTCGGCAAAATGCATGGCATCACTCATTGAACCGCCATTTCCGCAAGCTATTATTTTGTGATTCTTTTGTAAAGAAGCAACAAAAATATCGGCAGCCGATAAAACTTGTTGCATTGTTGTGTCGTTGGAAATAAATTGTTCCAAGACGGTTTGTGTTTCCGAAAAAACACTTTTGAAAAATTGTTTTTTATCCACGGTAAACGCGTTTTTCTTGTCTAAAAATAAGATACAAAATTCCAATTGCTATCATGCCGTAAAAAAATGTCCAATAGCTTTGTTGTCCGGCTGTCTCTATGGTTGCCGGTATTTTATGGGTTTGTTCCAATGAGGCAATGACAACGGCCGTTCCATTATTTAAAAAGTGAGCAAATATAGGTAACCACAGCGATTGGCTCCATACATATAAATAGCCAAACATTGCTCCGAGTAGAAATCGCGGTATGAATGTTAGAAACTCCATGTGAATGGCAGAGAAAAGGAAGGCAGCTATCCAAATGCCCCAATGAACACTTTTTGTCCAATCGGAAAATAAGCGTTGCAAGACACCTCTGAATATCAATTCTTCGCCAATAGCGGGAATGATGGCAATCATCAAAAAGTTAACCCAAAAATCGGCAGGCGAATGTATTTTTAGAAACTCTTCTGTTATTTGTGATAATGTAGTTTCTTGTTGTAGCATCCAATTGTGCAAACCGGATAAGGCATCGGGATAAGAAAGGTTGCGATTCCATTCGGCTATGTAATTGTTGACGGGAAACATCACTGCCATCAATAAAAATACGAGAAGATATGTGTTTCGGTGTGCCCCTTGATTTAAGGATAAAAAGTCAACCGGTTTTTGTCCGATAAAATAAGCAAAAAACCATGCCGGTACGACAAATAAAAATACGGATTGTATGATTTGAAACCATTTTAAGATGTTGATGTGTCCATTGGCGATAGTTGCCGAGGTATCGACTAAGTCAAAAAAACTAAGACCTTCGATTTTGACAACCAAAAAAGATAATCCTATGGAGACCAAGAATGAAATTAACATCAAAAACAATAACCATGAAATGCGAATCCCAAATTTATTTCCGATGTTAAATGATGTCATTTTAGGGTGTTATAAGGTTCGTTTTACTTCTGTTTCGATATAAGCTTCTACCACATCATCGACTTTTGCATCGCTAAAGTTTTCGATACTTAACCCACATTCCATACCCATATTGACTTCTTTGGCATCGTCTTTATAGCGTTTCAAAGAAGATAGTTTTCCGGTGAAGATTACAATTCCGTCACGAATCAATCGAACATTTGAATCTCGTGTGATTTTTCCTTCAACGACTCTACATCCAAGTACTTTTCCAACTTTTGATATTTTAAAAATGTTAAGTACTTCTGCCGAGCCGATAATCGTTTCTTTTATTTCCGGCGAGAGCATACCTTCCATTGCATCTTTAATCTCATTGATGGCATCGTATATGACAGAATACAAGCGAATATCCACCTGTTCTTTTTCGGCTAGTTTCCGAGCCGATAATGATGGTCTTACTTGGAATCCGATAATTACGGCATCGGAAGCTGTTGCCAACATTACATCTGACTCGGATATTTGTCCTACGGCTTTGTGAATAACATTGATGCTAATTTCTTCGTTACTTAACTTAATGATAGCATCAGCCAACGCTTCTATAGAACCGTCAACATCGGCTTTGATGATGAA
>CAZSHT010000074.1:0-8267 GCA_964606715.1 uncultured Bacteroidales bacterium | reverse complement strand
TGCGGAGAGTAAGGGATTCGAACCCCTGGTTCCGCTAAGCAGAACAACTGATTTCGAATCAGTCCCGTTCGTCCACTCCGGCAACTCTCCCAAAAAAATAAGCAAGAAAGAAAAATGGTTTTTCTTCTGCCTTAAAAGAACAAAATAAAAGCGGAGAGAGGGGGATTCGAACCCCCGGTACCCTTGCGAGTACGTCAGTTTAGCAAACTGGTGGTTTCAGCCACTCACCCATCTCTCCGAAAAGGATTGCAATATTAATAAAAACTGTTTTAATACGGAAATGAAACAACTGCGATTTTAGAAATTATTTTTTCTTAAAAGTATCCATTTTATTATCATAGTTCAAAAAGTATTCTCCACTCTTCAAACCGGATACATCAATTTTTGCACCAAATCCTTTTTTTACAATATTTCCATAATAATCGTAGATTTCATACATCGTGGGAACATTAAAGGTTATTTCCGTTGTTACTTTCTTTGGTGTAAAAGAAACAGGAGGTAATTTTGCTTTATAGGTAAACTCACTGGAATAATGAGGTTTCTTGGTATAATCAATTTGTTTTACTCTAAACTTATTGTTTCCTGCATATGGATGAACAACTACTGAATAAGTATTGTTTCCCGGAGTTCCCTTTCCTTTTACAGTCCCAATTTTCACCCACTTATTCCATCGAAATTGTTCTACAATAAAAGGTAAAGAACCGGCTTCTTTTTGGGTTGTCCATACTAATTTGCCATTATCAATATTCATCGACACAATACTAAATGTGCTTTTCGATTCTAATACTTCAGGATTCAACACTTTAGGCATGCAATCATCTTTATGTTTCAAAACAACCTTAACCTTTTCTCCTATTTTAAATTGATAGACTGATAAATCTATTTCAAAAGCACTTGAATTGATTTCATCGGTAGTAAGTTGTCCGTTGACTCTTACTTCATATACGCAAAATCCAATGCCTGATGAAGCAAACGGATTCATTACATATAAATTTTTTCCTTGATAAACACCGTCTAATTCTATGTCACCAGCCAATATTGTTCCTGAAATAAATATTAGGCTCAATATAAGATACAACTTATTTCTCATATTTTATTGTTTTTACAAAAACTATTCTCAATTAATTTTACGAATGTAATAGGAAAATTTTAATTATCAAAAAAAAAACTCATTTTCCAATCATATTTTTTTTCACAATGTAAAGACTTTTGGTTATCAAAAACCAAATATTCATATTCCCACACCTTATTTCTGAAAGAATTTTACTATTTTTGAGTTATATTTAATAAAATAAAAAAATAAAAATCATGAGAAATCTTAAATTTACATTCTTCTTGTTAGCAGTCTTTTTGACGGGAACTATTTTTGCCCAAACCGATACAATTAAGGCTTATCAGATTACGCTTGATAAAAAAATACCAACAACTTCAGTCAAAAATCAATATCGTTCGGGAACATGTTGGAGCTTTTCCGGAGCTTCTTTTTTGGAAAGTGAAGTTCTTCGCTTAAAAAAGGAAACAGTAGACTTATCTGAAATGTTTATTGTTCGAAATTGCTATTCCGATAAAGCAACAAAATATGTACGATTGCATGGAAATCTTAATTTTGGCAGCGGAGGAGCTTTTCACGATGTTACCTATGTCTTGAAGAATTACGGACTTGTTCCGGAAGAAGTTTATCCAGGGTTACATTATGGAACTAAAAAACATGTTCACGGAGAATTAGATGCTGTTTTGAAAAATTATGTTGATGCAATTATCAAAAATAAAAACAAAAAAATTACACCTGTTTGGCATATCGGGTTCGATAAGATTCTTGATACTTATTTAGGTGATTATCCCTCAAAATTTACTTATAAAGGGAAAGAATACACACCAAAAAGTTTTGCAAAAATGTTAGGTTTAAATGCTGACAATTACATTGAAGTAACTTCTTACACTCATCACCCTTTTTATCAAAAATTTCCTCTTGAATTACCTGACAACTGGCTATGGGAAAATATTTATAATGTTCCATTAGATGATATGATGAGGATTTTGGATAATGCATTAGATAATGGTTATACAGTAGCATGGGCCAGTGATGTTAGTGAACGCGGATTTTCTTGGCGAAATGGAATTGCTATTTTACCGGACGAAGATGCAGAAAATCAAACAGGTCTTGAAAAAGACAAATGGCTCAATATGGATAGAAAAGATAAAATATCCTATCTATATAATTTTGAACATATTGTAAAAGAGAAAAAGGTGACTCAAGAAATGCGTCAAGAAGCTTTCGATAATTGGAAATCGACAGATGACCATGGTATGCATATCGTAGGATATGGTCACGACCAAAATGGAACCAGATATTACTTAGTGAAAAATTCATGGGATGTTGATAATCCGCTTCATGGTTATTTTTATGCTTCTGCCGAATTTGTAAAATGTAAAACAACCGGACTGATGATTAACAAAAATGCTGTTCCAAAAGATATTGCAAAAAAATTAGGATTATAATATTGTGCAAATAAGAGAATGTAATATCTTTGCAACGGGTAAGTCCTATACGACTAGCTCCTGTCTAATCCCCCAGGTTCGGAAGAAAGCAAGGGTACGATGGTTGAGCAGTGCGATGTAGGTAGCTTACCCTCTTTTTTTTATCATATTTAAACTTTTTCATTATGAAATTCTTTATCGACACAGCTAATTTAGAGCAAATAAAAGAAGCCAACGATCTTGGTATTCTCGATGGTGTAACGACAAATCCGTCTTTAATGGCAAAAGAGGGCATCAGTGGTGAAACCAATATATTGAATCACTACAAAGCCATTTGTGAAATCGTTGACGGGCCGGTAAGTGCCGAAGTTATTTCAACTGATTTTGAAGGAATGATACGAGAGGGTGAAAAACTTGCTTCACTGCATCCTAATATCGTCGTAAAAATACCTGTCATTAAAGAAGGTATTAAAGCTATCAAATATTTATCGGAAAAAAATATTAAAACCAATTGCACATTGGTGTTTAACGCAGGGCAAGCTCTTCTTGCCGCAAAAGCCGGAGCTACTTATGTATCACCTTTCGTCGGACGCCTTGACGATATTTCCCAAGATGGGTTACAACTCATTGATGATTTGGTTACAATTTTTGGTAACTATGGTTTTCAAACACAAATACTGGCAGCGTCTATTCGTCACCCGATGCACATTATTGAATGTATGCGTATGGGGGCAGATGTTGTAACCAGCCCATTATCGTCTATTTTAGGTATTTTATCACATCCTCTAACAGACAAAGGGCTAGAAAAATTTTTAGCCGATTATCATAAACTAAATTCCTAATCGTTTTTCTGAAAAAAATGTTAATCAAAATTCACCCCGATAATCCTGATCCACGCCGTATTCATGGTATTGTAAAGGCATTACAGGACGGTGCTGTGATTATTTATCCTACCGATACGGTATATGCTTTGGGTTGTGATATTTTCAACAACAAAGCTATGGAACGCTTGGCAACGATTAAGCATATCAACCTTAGCAAAACACATCTTTCGTTTATGTGTTACGATTTGAGCCATTTAGCTGATTACACCACACCCCTTAACAATTCTACTTTTAAACTTTTAAAGCACAACCTTCCGGGAGCTTTTACTTTTATACTGAATGCTAACAATAAGATTCCAAAACATTTTCGAAAATCAAAAAAAACCGTTGGAATACGCATTCCGGATAACAATATTGCCCGGGAATTGGTGAAACAATTGGGCAATCCTATTTTGACAACTTCGTTAACCATTCCCGATGACATCAATGAATATCCGACTAATCCGGAACTTATTCATGAACTTTTCGAGAAACAAGTTGATATTGTCATTGATGGTGGTTATGGTGATGTTACACCATCTACAATTGTAGATTGCACCAAAGATGAATTGGAAATTATTCGTGAGGGGAAAGGTATCTTAAAGTAATCAATTATTTCTTCCAACGCTTTTCCTGTCTATTCTCAATCTGTTTTTCAGAAACATTGTTTTGAGGAATATAAAAATTAGGTTTTTCGTTCAATTTATCCGGCCAATAATTTTGTTTTACAAAATTCTCATCAAATTCGTGTGGATATTTATAACCTTTGCCATAATTCAATGATTTCATCAAGTTTGTAGGAGCATTTCGTAAAGCTAATGGAACCGGTAAATCACCTGTTTCTTTTACATATTCCAATGCTTTGTCAATTGCTATATAGGCTGAATTACTTTTTGGTGAGGTGGCTAAATAAATTGTTGTTTCCGAAAGGATAATACGACTTTCAGGGTAACCTATTTTGCTGACTGCCTCGAAACAAGCATTTGCCAACAACAAAGCATTTGGGTTAGCCAATCCAATATCTTCAGCTGCCAATATTACCAATCGTCGAGCAATAAATTTTACATCTTCACCTCCGGCAATCATTCGAGCTAGCCAATATATTGCAGCATCAACATCACTGCCACGCACCGATTTTATAAATGCCGAAATAATATCATAATGTTGTTCTCCTCCCTTATCATAAGCACTTACTTGTTGTTGTAACAATGATTGAATAAATGCATTAGTTATTATCAGATTTTTCTCTACAACACCAATTGCCATTTCCAGAATATTAAGCAACTTGCGTCCGTCGCCTCCTGAAGCCAATAACAATGCTTCCCATTCTTTTATTTCTACAGAATATTGTTTCAAGACCTCATCGTTGGTCAATGCTCTGTGAACAATTTTTTTTAAATCATTTTCTTCTAAATGTTTTAACACATATACTTGGCATCTCGACAACAACGGATTAATAACTTCAAATGACGGGTTCTCTGTCGTGGCAGCAATCAGAACAACTTTTCCTTCTTCTACTATTCCCAATAAAGCATCTTGCTGATTTTTCGAAAATCGATGAATCTCATCGATAAATAAAATAGGTGTTTTTTCACCAAATAATCCATTATCATTTACTCGTTCTACTATCTCCCTAATTTGTTTCACTCCTGAATCAACCGCACTCAATTGAAAAAAATCCCGTCCGGAAATGTTTGCAACCATCTTTGCCAGAGTTGTTTTCCCTGTTCCCGGAGGTCCCCAAAACAACATTGAATGAAGATTTCCTAATTCGATAGCTTTTCTAAAAGAAGAGCCTTTACCTATTAAATGACTCTGTCCTACGAAATCTTCAAATTGCACCGGACGCATGCGTTCTGCCAAAGGCTTCATCGTCTTTATACTTTTTTTAGCTGTTTTTTTATTCGTCAGGCAGAAACTTATTTAAACAATCCTAAAGAAATTATAATTTCATCAATTTCAACACCTTAACGCTAGTACCATCACTTATCTGCACAAAATATATTTTATCATTCATTGTTTTTGTAATGTCTGATAATTGTAATGTGTTTTCTCCTTGCATCAATGAAGTTGTGAAATCACCTAATTTTATTCCTAAAACATTATAAACTTGAATTGTTATTTCTGTTGATTTAGACAAAGTGATATTAATATTGGCATCATTATTAAAAGGATTTGGTGATGCCGATACTTTATTGATAAATGACTTATTCAAATTGAAACCAACACCTACTGTCGTATATTCTATCTTCCAACCGCCTCCCGTAATTTCTCTGTTGGAATAGAAACGAATAACAGCAACACTATCTTCTACCAAAATGGCTTTTGGACTATCAGCCCCTGTATATTTTGCCAAGGTATTGGCCGTACTTATTCGTTGTTTATAGATTTTTACAAAATCTTTGGTGTCATTTTCCGGCATATCCCATTCGGTAAAAGTCAATAATATGGCATATGGATGATTTGTTGGTTTGATATTCCAAATACAATATGAGTTATTGTTGTAGTCACATTTTTTGCTACCATCGGTAAGCACTCCGGAGGTATCTGTAATAGTTCGTGTTCCTTTGCATTTCGATGTTGTATAAGTAGCAATCCATCCGTCATCAACAATAGAATCATTAGTAATAAATTTTAAAAACATAGTATCGAGAGTAGCTTCAAAAACCTTCCCTGCCGGTGGATTTGCTCCTGATAATGTGTCTAATACAGGGGCAGTATCAGAATTTCCATCATAAATAATCAACAAATCATTGGTATCTAAATTAAACTCATCAAAAGAAAGAGATATATGACTGGCACAACTAGGTGCTAACAAATACTCACAGGTCTTATTGTTTTTATAATTGTAATATCCACTACCATCATCGAAAGAACCTTCGGTTCCATCAATAGTATCATTCACATCAATACACCAAGATGGATAATTGTTTTTTGGTTCAATATTAATTATCAATGATTGATAATCATTAAAGTCATAGCCGCCGGCTACTAAGTTGTCAATAGAATAATATCCGTTACTGGAACCTCCCCAGCCCCAATTCATATGTACTTTGTCTCCTTGATATCCGTCACAATTCCATGCATGTCCGCCACCACTTCCCGAACCGGAATATACCATTGGTCGATGATTATCGACTTCATTTTTTATTATAGCAACCCATTCTGAATCGGAGTAATCATTTCTGTATATTTCTTTAACAGAATCTGAATAATAAAAATAGTTTTTTAATGCACCAACTATAAATCCTGATGAAGAACTTGAACCATCAGGACCCCAACGCATTCGGACAGCCACTCCAAGATGAAATAATAAATCAGCTAAATCTTTATTATAAACTGTTGCCGAAAACGGCATATTTCGCCATTTGTAACGGCGATTAAAGTTAACAGAAAAGTTTCCGTATCCTCCGTTTTGGCTATCGTAACTTTTCTTTGAACCGGTTCCGTAAGCCGGATAATTATAATACTTCATTGCTTGCCCCATTGATACTGCTACACAGCCAACTACAACATGGCCGTCGGAACCTGATGCGTCGGCCGGACACGATGTGTTGTAGTATGTTCCTTGATCCCACATAACACGCAATAATGGCTCACCTGCTTTTATTGATTTGTTTTTCAATGACACATCTGTTCCAAATAAATATTTTGCCCATTTTTGTTTTATTTCATCCGATGCTGTCAATCGTTTTTCTTTGGCATATTTTATCTGTTTTTTATAAATTTCCAACATATATTCTACTGCCGGAATATTTTCATCAAAGTCACTCTCAAACGAATAGGCCAAAACAGGTTCCACTAAATCATCGGCAGAAATCAATACAAAACCTGCTTGTTTAGCATCACTAAACAGATACATCAAAGACTCCTGAGTATCATCAGTATAAGTTTTGATGTATTTCAGGCGAATATCATCATAAGCCATTGCTTTTGTGAGATTTACTCGTTCGTAAAATACATTTTTTGCAACAGTCTTTGCTAAATCAACCGGTACAATTTTCGCCCATAAATGCCGGACAAATACTAAACTTAGAACTATTAATACGAGAAGTGTTTTTTTCATAGACTTGGTTTTTATTTTAAGATTGGTTTTTTATACGGATAGTCACTATTATAATGTAAACCTCTACTTTCTTTTCGTTCCAATGCCATTTTCACAATCAGGTAAGCTACATTAATTTTATTTCGTAATTCAAAAATATCTTTAAACACTTTTGAGCGTCTAAACAAAGATTCTGTTTCTTCATATAGAATATTGAGACGCGTCAAAGCCCGTTTTAGACGCAAATCGGTTCGAAAAATTCCCACATAATCAGACATTATCTCTCTCAATTCTTTTACACTTTGTGTAATTAAAATCATTTCTTCGGGATAGGTTGTTCCTTTGGCATCCCAATCGGGAATCTCGGTCGTAATGTCGTGTCCATCTTTAATGTTTTGCAAAGTGTGTTGTGCTGAATGTTCGGCATACACAATTGCTTCCAGTAACGAATTAGATGCCAGTCGATTGGCTCCATGCAGACCTGTTGACGAAACTTCTCCTCCTGCATATAAATTTTCAATGGTGCTACAACCGTTCATATCAACTTTTACGCCTCCACATAGATAATGAGCTGCCGGAATTACAGGAATATAATCACTGGTAACATCAATTCCTTGCTCTGCACATTTTGCTTTTATCGAAGGGAAATGTGTTTCCCATTCTTCTTTTGAAATCATGGTGGCATCAAGGAAAACATGCTTACTTCCGGAATTTTTCATTTCATTATCGATAGTTCTTGCTACAATATCTCGTGGTGCCAAGGAACCTCGTTTGTCATATTTTTCCATAAACGCATTACCGTTTATATCCTTTAATATTGCTCCTGCTCCTCTTAATGCTTCTGTTATCAGAAAGGCCGGTCGTTCCGAAGGATTGTATAA
>CAZSHT010000073.1:0-8281 GCA_964606715.1 uncultured Bacteroidales bacterium | reverse complement strand
AAAAATCAGAAATAAACGACAAATGGCAAGCGGCGTCTGATACGATGGTCGGTAGTATCGTCGACAGCAGTATAAATAACAGGTGCTATGCCGAAAACTGTTTTGTCGATTTGTAAAGTTTTGGGATTATATGTCCAGTGTTCGTAGAAATAAACTTCCTGAATATCATTGACATCAAAAGTGTCATTTGTGATTTTTTGAATGAGTTCACCTGTTTCCGGATCTTCCATTGAAATGGTGTCGTTGCCTTCGCCGAGAGAAGTTTCTATTTCATCGAATGACAATTGATGATTGTCGAAGCTGTCGAAAGCTTTCAAACTACCATTTTTCACTGAATCGATAAGAGTTTCTAAGAAAACTTTGGATTGCGAATTTGTATAAAAAGGCGGAACATCTTCACCATTATTACTCAATTTGACAAGATATTTTACCGTGTCCGAAAAAGACAGGTTATTGTCGGGACTGTCTTTTATCGTTTCAGTGTTTTGTTTTTTTTCTTTTTTTTGTGAAGATTGTTGGCAAGCTGTAAACAATCCTATTAGAATGATTAATGTGAGATAAATAGATTTTTTCATAATATATTGTTTTTAGTCATTTCCTAATATAAGAGGTAATCCGTCTTTGGCACTTCCTATGATAACAGTTTTTGAATTAGGTGAATTGGATAATTTAATGGTGGCATCAATGCCTTTCATTTTCAGTAGTTTATCTGTCAAACTTTTGTTGATGATATCATTGGCAATAGCAATACCGTTTGCTTCGATGCGTTTTCGTTCGGCTTCACTTTTTTCTTTTTCTAAGCGAAAACGGTAGGCAAGAGCTTCTTGTTCTTGTTGCAGTTTAGCATCAATGGATTGACGGATTTTTTCGGGAAGTTTTATGGAGCGAATGAGCAATGCTTTCATATCAATATAATTATGTAGCAGAGTTTCTTTTGTTTGTGTGATGATTTGAGTTTCGACTTCCGAGCGTTTTTTCGAATAAATATCTTCGGCAATATATTTTCCCATAATATTTCTTACGGCAGAACGCACTTCGGGAATGACAAGGGTTTCGATATAAGAACGCCCAAATTTTTCGTGTAAATAACCGATTTTGAAATAAATGGGATTGAATCGGCAAGTTACATCAACACTTAAAGATAGACCATTTTTGTCTAAAATATCCATTGTTTCATCTATTTTTTGTTCGTGGACATCGTAAATATATAAATCATTCCATGGAGCAATGATTTGAAATCCCGGAGTAAAAACATTTTCTTTGTCAAGACCGGTTGTAAATTTTCTGAAAATCACAGCGCGTTCGCCGGGATGAATAATTTTAAAAATAGAAGAACTTAAAATTATAAGGACAATAACGGCAATAGAGCCGAGAATAATGATGAAGCGTAATTTTTCTTGTTTCATGAGTTTTTTTTGAACAAATATAAGGAAAGTCTTAATGGCAAAAGTGCTTATTGTCGTTTTTTTGAAAGGACTTTGTTTGCCAATAAAAAAGCAAACCAGAAAATTAGAATAATTAAAGAGAAAGCACCTTTGGGAGATAAGTATAACCCACTGAAAGATAAGATTATATAGTCTGATTGTTTTTTGGGGTTATAAATGATAGATACCGATTTATCAATGGCATAAATAATATTTTTTGGAGCATAAATAAGTGTGTCGTTATTCATTGTTACATTGATAATGCTAACCAAATCAACATTTTTTACAGTTTCTTTTAAGATAATTTTATTATTGAAGTCGAGGATATGATACCCGATTACTTTTCCGCTTGTATATCTGCCGTTGATAAAGAGTTTCCAGTGAATGCCAACAGGAAGTAGTAAAATAAGGATGGTGATATACCAAATTTTTGCAGAGGAAATAACAGGCATATCTTAAGAATATATGGTGAGAATGAGAGTTCTGTTTCCTCCATGACGACGAAATTCACAAAGGTAAATGCCTTGCCAAGTGCCAAGGTTTAAATGTCTGTTGATGATAGGGATTGTAACAGAAAATCCTATTAGCGAAGCCTTTATATGTGCAGGCATATCGTCTGTTCCTTCGGCTGAATGCTGATAAGGAAAATCTTCCGGAACAAATTGATTGAGAAAGTTTTCAAAGTCGGAACGAACGGTATAGTCGGCATTTTCATTGATGGTAATACCGGCAGATGTGTGAGTGATGAATATGTTAAGCAGTCCGTTTTCGGGGAGTGTTCCCAGATGTTCCAAAATATGATGGGTTATCAAGTGGAAACCTTTAGAAAAAGGCGGAAGAGTCATAGAAAGATGTTGAACCATAACGGATTTTGTTTTTGAATAGTAAAGATACGGATTTTTCTTTTTGGATTGATAAAAATAATATTTTCAATTTTGTTATTTTTTTCTTAAGATAAGTGATGTTTGCCGTTGTAATTTTTATTTGTTTTGTAAAAAAATAAAAGCAATAATATTATGTCAAAAATAGGAATTGCAGGAAATCAAGGACCGAAAGTCCGTTCCGACTGTTATGTGGAAATAAAATTAACCAATTCAGGGACTATAGAGTTAGATTTATCAAGTAAAGTAGAGCCAATGTTTGGCGATGATATTCGTGCATTGGTAAATGATATGATGCAGTCTTTTGAAATCAAATCAGCCGAAATTAAATTGATAGATAAAGGGGCTTTACCATTTGTAATGGCTGCCCGTATAGAAGCGGCTGTTAAACAGATTGTTGATACCGATAAAAAATATTTATTACCGGTATTGGAAACCAATAGGTATGAAACAGCAAAAGACCAATTCCGATTTTCGCGGTTATATATTCCGGGTAATACACCAAGTATGATGATTAATGCCGGTATTCATCAAGCCAATGGAATTATTTTGGATTTGGAAGATGCTGTAGCACCCGACAAAAAAGACGAAGCTCGTTATTTGGTGCGAAATGCATTGTGCCAAGTTGATTTTTATGGCGTAGAACGCATGGTGCGTATCAATCAAGGAGAACGGGGGTTGGCTGATTTGGAATTTATTGTGCCGTATCATGTCAATCTTATTTTAGTGCCTAAAGTAGAAACGCCTGAACAAATAAAGCAAGTTGATGCGAAAGTAGAGAAACTGAAAAAACAATATGATATAACTTATCCGATATGGTATATGCCGATATTAGAAAGTGCTTTAGGAGTTGAAAATGCTTTTGCTATAGCGATAGCTTCACCTAATATTGCGGCATTGGCAATAGGATTGGAAGATTATACCGCCGATTTGGGAGTGCAACGCACCAAGGAAGGAACAGAATCTTTGTATGCGCGTATGCGAATGGTAAACGCTTGTAAAGCTGCTCACATACAGCCTATTGATTCGGTATTTTCCGATGTGCGTGACATGGATGGGTTGCTGGATAATGTAAAACGCTCAAAGACAATGGGTTTTGAAGGAATGGGATGTATCCATCCGCGACAAATTCCGGTAATTCATCAAGGATTTGCACCGGAGGAGAAGGAGATAGAGAAAGCAAAAAAGATTTATTTAGCTTTTGAAAAAGCCAAAGCCGAAGGAAAAGGCGTGATTTCATTAGGAACCAAAATGATTGATCCGCCGGTAGTAAAACGGGCAGAAACAACAATTCATTTAGCCGAAGAATTAGGGCTTTTGCCGGAAAATTGGAAAGAAACAGTAGAATAATAAAAAATATACGATATTATGAAATTAGTGAAAAATGCAGTAGATCGTTTGGTTCCGACTGAAGTAAACGGAAAACCGCAAGTGCCTTTTCAAGGTGTTGGAAAATATATTCCTACAGGACGAAAACATGCGCCGCACATAGAAACTTGTGCTCATTATCCTGATGATGGAAATAAATTGCAACCATCATTGAAAGATGCACTTATACAAGCAGGACTGAAAGACGGAATGGTCATTTCAACACACCATCATTTTCGTAATGGCGATTTATTGGCCAATCAAATCTTTGATGTAGCGAAGGAGTTGGGAGTGAAAGATTTGATTTGGTTTCCGTCGGCATCGTTTCCATGCCACGAGCATTTGATACAATACCTGGAAGATGGTACGATTCATCACATCGAAGGAAGTATGAACGGACCATTGGGGCGTTTTGCCTCTAACGGAAAAATGCGAGGAACGGCTGTATTGCGTTCGCATGGTGGTCGGTATCAAGCGGTGCAAGATGGTGAGATAGAGATAGATATTGCAGTGATAGGAGCCGGTTGTGCCGATCCGTTTGGTAATGCCAATGGATTGTATGGCGATTCTGCCAGTGGTTTATTGGGGTTTGCTTTGGCTGATTCGCAATATGCCGACAGAGTGATTGTGGCTACCGACAATTTACGGGAGTTTCCTTGTACGCCATGGCAAATACAAGGCAATTATGTCGATTTTGTTGTGGAAATGGAGCAAGTGGGTATTCCTGAAAAAATTATTTCGGGAACGACTAAAATTACCAATAGTCCCGATCGCTTATTTTTAGCAGAGCTTACAGCGAAGTTTTGTGATGCTGCCGGATTGATTAAAAATGGATTTTCGTTCCAAACAGGAGCCGGAGGAACTTCCTTGGCAGTGTCTGATTATTTTGCAACCATTATGCGAGAAAAGGGAATAAAAGCCCGTTTTGCCAGAGGTGGAAGCAATAAGTATATGGTGCAAATGTTGGAGGAAGGATTGGTCGATTATATTCTTGATGGTCAGACTTTTGACTTAGAAGGGGTGCGGTCGATGCGTGATAATAATAGCCATGTGTGGACAAGTCCGTTTACGAGTTATAACTACCATGGCAAAGGTAACTTTGCCAGCATGTTGGACATTGTAATTTTAGGAGCTACCGAAGTTGATGTAAATTACAATGCCAATGTGGTTACACATTCCGACGGGTATTTGCTACATGGAATAGGTGGTTGGCAAAATGCATTATTTGGAAAAACCGTTATTTTACCCTTGCCGTTGTTTCGCGACAGAATCCCTATTATTGTTGATGAGGTAACAACAATTGTAGGTCCGGGCGAATTGATAGATGTTATTGTAACCGAACGGGGAATAGCAATCAATCCGTTGCGAACCGATTTGTTGGAAGCGGTAAAAGGTTCGGGATTGCCTATAAAAACCATACAAGAATTGAAAGCCGAAGCCGAAGCCATTTGTGGAAAGCCGAAACGACCCGAATTTACAGACCATATTATTGGCGTTATAAAATGGGTAGATGGCACAATTATCGATGCCGTTCGACAGGTGAAAAAATAAATCTTAAGATACCGTTATAAAAAAGGGAAATGGCGTATTATTTCCCTTTTTTATATTAACAACCAATTGTTAATTATTTCTTTTGTTTGCAATATTCGTTGCGGTGAATTGTTATAAATTTACACAATTTATAGATGGATTAAAAAACGAAATTTATAACTTCATTTAATACGGATTTATGAAGATAAAATATATATTCTTTTCTTTATTACTGGGACTTCCACTGTTTTTGTCGGCACAAGAAACATTGACGCATTCACAAATTGAAACGCGTTTGGCAACAGCAATTGATTTGTTTAATAAAGAAAAATATGCCGCAGCACAAAAACAATTTATTGATATTGTGACGGAATATGGCGAAACTTATTCAGATAATAGGACTGATGCCGAATATTATGCGGCTGTTTGTGCTATCAAATTATTTAATAATGATGCTGAAAGTCGGATTGTGCATTTTATAAATTATTATCCGGAAAGTTCACGCTTGAATATTGCCTATTATTATTTAGCAACTTATCTTTATTCGCAACAAAAATACGGACAGTGCATAAAATGGTTCAAAAAAGTAGATATTGACGGATTGGATAATTCGTTGTTGGCCGAATATTATTTCAAATTTGGACATTCTTATTTTGTGAAAGAGAAATATGATGACGCGGAATCGTTGTTGGGAGAGATAAAAGATTCTCAAACTAAGTATGCTGTGCCGGCAACTTATTTTTATGCTCATATTCAGTATGTTAAGAGAAATTATCAGACTGCATTGGAACATTTTGAAGAATTGCGGGAAAATGAATTATTCAAAGCTTTTGTGCCGTACTATATTGCTCAGATTTATTATCTGCAAAAGAAATATGATAAAGTAATAGAATACGCTCCGGCGTTGTTGGATTCATCGACAGTGAAACGACGCACCGAATTAACACGCTTGGTTGCCGACGCTTACTATCGTATGCAACAATATGATAAAGCCTTGCCTTACATGGAGAAATATTACGATTTGGTAAAAGACGATGAGGGCTTTTCGCGAATTGATAATTTTGAATTGGGGTATCTATATTATATGAACAAGAATTACAAAAAGGCAACCGTATTCTTTGAGCAAACGATAAACGAAAGAGATAGTTTGTCGCAAAATTCTGCATATTTATTGGCATCGAGTTACATACGGCTTTCTCAAAAAGAAAAAGCATTGAATGCTTTTTTTATGGCTTCGCAATATGATTTTTATCCCAATATAAAGGAAGATGCCGCTTTTAATTATGCGAAATTATCATACGAATTGTCGTATGCACCATTTACAAAATCGATAAAAATTCTAATGAATTTTATTAAAGATTATCCGAAATCATCACATTTAGACGAAATGTATGGTTATTTGGGACAAGCAATGTATTCGTCAAAAGATTATCAAGGAGCAATGGAGGCTTTGGATAAAATAAAAACAAAATACGAAGATGCTAATGAAATTTATCAACGCGTGGCTTTTTACAGAGGCATGGAGTATTTTAAAAAATTAGAGTATGGAAAGGCTGTGGAAATGTATGATAAATCACTGGAAGAAAGTAAGATAGATAAAAAGATAGCGGCCTTGTCATTGTATTGGAAAGCCGAGGCATTGTATCGTATGAAAAAATATGATGAATCATTAAATTGGTATAAGAAATTTATTTTGGCAATGGGAGCTTATGATATGGAAGAGTATAAGTTGGCCCATTACAATATTGGGTATTGTTATTTCAAAAAACAAGCTTACAAAGAGGCATCAAATTGGTTCCGTAAATTTGTCGATTATTATCCCAATGCCAAAACCAAAATTATTGCTGATGCTTACAATAGAATAGGAGATTATTTTTATTTGGCACGACAATTCGACATAGCTGTTGATTATTATAGTAAAGCTGTTGATATTAATAAATTCGATGTCGATTATTCGTTGTATCAAGAAGCGTTGTGCTATGGTTTTGTGAGTGGAAAAGAAAGCCAAAAAATAATAGTACTTACGCAATTGATAAATGATTTCGGTCATTCGCCTTATGTCGATGATGCTATTTATTTGCGGGGCGAAACTTATACCAATATGGAAGAATATAAGATGGCTCTGGCCGATTTTGATTTGTTGACAGAGACTTATCCAAACAGTTCGTATGTGCCGTTGGCATATATCAAAAAAGGAATTATCTATTATAATATGAATCAATATGAGCAAGCGAAAAATAGTTGTCAATATGTTGTAGACCATTACAAAGGAACAGAGTATATGGAAGAAGCTATTCAAATGTTGAAATCGGTTTATGTTGATAAAGGTGCGGTGGAAGATTATTCCGATTATTTGAGTCAAGAGGGATTGAAAGATTATTTGTCGCAATCAGAAGAAGATTCTTTGTTGTATACCTCTGCGGAAAAAGTATATATGTCGGGTGATTGCCAAACAGCAAAGCCGATGTTTGAAAAATATCTAACCAAATTTTCTTCAGGGAAATTCAGTGTTAATGCCCATTTTTATATCGCGGAATGTGATAATAATACAAAGGATTATGATGATGCAATGCAACATTATAAAAAAGTGATAAAGATACCGTCGAAATTTACAGAGTTGGCATTAATGCGTTTATCGACCATAGCTTATAGCGAGGAAAAATATGATACGGCATTAATTTATTATACCAGACTGTATAATGAGGCACAAATGCCCGAATATATTGAAATGGCATTGCGGAAGATGGTAGAATTAAATTATAGATTGAAGCATTATGACGAGGCTAAGAAAAATGCTATTGCATTGTTGAAAGAAAAGAAAGTAACAGAAGCCGAAAAACGCCGAGCTCATTACATTATAGCAATGTCGTTTTATAATATGGGCGAAAAAGCTACTGCCGTTGATGAATTTACTCTTTTAGCAAAAGAACCATTGACAGAAGAAGGTGCCGAAGCCAATTATCGTTTGATAGAGTGGGGGTATGACCAGAAAAAATATGACGAAGTAGAATCAAAAGTATATCTGTTTGTAAAAACAGGAACACCATATCAGTATTGGTTAGGGAAATCATTTATCTT
>CAZSHT010000072.1:0-8314 GCA_964606715.1 uncultured Bacteroidales bacterium | reverse complement strand
TCAGGAATTTATCTGATGAAGATTGTAGGAGATAAAGTTTCTACAACCTACAAAATTGTGAAACAATAAGCGTTAGGTTTAATTTAGTTAATAGGAAAATCGGTCGCCTTGAAAAAGGCGACCGATTTTTATTTGTAAAAAACAATGAAAATTAACTATGTTTGCCAAAATTTTTTAACGAATGGTTTCTATAGATTCGGTAACGGTACATTTTGGTGCTTTTGAATTGTTGAACGATATTAGTTTTCAGATTACAAAACAAGATCGCATTGGTTTGGTTGGGAAAAATGGTGCAGGAAAATCAACATTACTCAAATTGATAGTAGGCGAGCTGAGTCCGACGAAAGGACAAATAGCAAAACCAACCGACTTGACAATAGGGTATTTGCCACAACATTTGCCCTATGACGATACGACTTCGGTATTGGAAGAAACTTTAAGAGCATTTGATTCAATCAAGCAATTACAGAACGAATTAGATCGTATTTCGGAAGAGGTGGCAGAACGCGATGATTACGAAACGGAGGCTTATGGTAAATTGCTTTCCCGACTGACAGATCTTACCGAACAATTAGCATTTCTGCAAACTTCCAATCCGCAAGGCGAAGCCGAAAAATTGTTGAAAGGATTAGGATTTTTGCCGGATGATTTTTCAAAACCAACAGCTCAACTCAGCGGAGGGTGGCGAATGCGAATAGAATTGGCAAAAATATTATTGCAACGCCCTCAATTATTATTGCTTGACGAACCAACGAATCATCTTGATATAGAGGCGATAATGTGGTTTGAATCGTTTCTTGAAAATTATTACGGAACAGTGGTGTTAATTTCGCACGATAAACGCTTTTTAGATGCTGTAACAAAGCGAACCATTGAAATATCCTTGGGGAAAATATACGATTACAAGGCAAACTATTCACATTATTTGGAATTGCGAAAAGAACGACGGCAACAGCTGTTGAATGCATACAAAAATCAACAAAAGAAAATAGAAAAAACAGAAGAGTTTATAGAGCGGTTTCGCTACAAAGCGACCAAGGCTGTACAGGTGCAATCGAAGATAAAACAACTCGATAAGATGGAACGCATCGAAATAGATCCGGAAGATAAGGCATCTATTCATCTGAAATTTCCGCCTTCACCTCGTGCCGGCAGTGTCATTGTGGAAATGCAAGATTTGACGAAGAAATATGGCGATAAATTAGTGCTCGATAGAATTGATTTAGTGGTAGAACGAAATGAACAAATTGCATTTGTCGGAAAAAATGGAGAAGGAAAATCAACTTTGGTGAAAATATTGATGGAAGAGACTTCCTATGACGGTTTTTTGAAAAAAGGACATAATCTGCAAATAGGATATTTTGCTCAAAATCAAGCGATGACATTAGATGATGAACTGACGGTTTTTCAAACATTAGACAACGAGGCACAAGGAGAGATACGAAAAGAGGTACGGAATATTTTGGGAGCGTTCTTGTTTGGTGGCGATGATGTCGACAAGAAGGTGAAAGTCTTGTCGGGAGGCGAACGCACTCGTTTGGCCTTATCGTTGCTCTTACTCAAAAACTATAATGTGTTGATACTCGATGAACCGACCAATCATCTCGATATACCGTCGAAGGAGGTTTTGAAACAAGCGTTACGAGATTATGACGGAACCTTGATAGTGGTTTCTCACGATCGTGATTTTTTGGAAGGATTGGTCGATAAGGTGTATGAGTTTAAAAATCATAAAGTGAAACAGCATATTGGCGGTATTGATGAATTTCTGAGAAAGAAAGCAATAGACCATCCCGATTTGTTGGGTTATCGGAAAAAAGAAAAATCATTACAACCAAAAGAAAAACAGATTTCCGGTAATAAACAAAATTACGAACAACGCAAGCAACAACAACGCGAACTGAGAAATCTCGAAAATAAGATAAAACGGATTCAGGAAGCAATAAAAGATGTAGAAGACCGGCAAATGAAAGCCAACGAAAAATTACAAGAGAATTTATCGTCGGAAGAATATGAGCCGGTGTTTAAGGAAATTTCAGAATTGACAAAAAAATACGATCAATTGTTTGCCGAGTGGGAAACACTGGAAACGACGCTGGAAACTTTAAAAGAGGAAAAAAATTAATTCAAAGAAGGATTATCAGGAATTGTTTTCAGTAAATTTTCATCTATTCCCATATCCTTCAAAATAGTTTCCCACAGATTGTTGTCATTCCAAATATCGTATTTTCGTGAAGATGCCAATAGCCAAAAATTATTTTTCACCTCGGCTTCTAGTTGTCCTTTTGTCCAACCCGAATAGCCAAAGAAAAAACGAATGCTGTCGGGGGATATCAGATGGGCATTTATTTGAGTTATCAACGCTTCAAAATCGCCCATCCAATAAGTGTTTCCAATGATATGATACGATTTCGGGATAGTGGATTTTCGATGAATGAAAAATAAGTTTGTTGGTGAAACAGGTCCACCTATCAAAATAGGAGCCTCAAAAGATTCTATTTCGGAAACAACTTCTTCGACCTTAAAATCTGTTTGTTTATTGAGAATAAATCCAAGACTTCCATTTTCATCGTGTTCTACGAGCAAAACGACAGATTTCTGAAAAAGACCATCTTCTGAAAAAGGAGAAGACACTAACAAGATACCTTTTGAAAGATCAATGTTTTGTTGTTTTATGTCAAATAAATCGTTGCACATAGATTGTAAATGAAATGAGCTGTTTTTATGAATTATGATAAAGAAACAACAAACAGGCGAAAATGTTCACCGTTCTAAATTTAAAGTGTTTCATTCTTTTGCTAACAATATCGTAAAATTAAATTATTTTTGTAAATTAAAATTAGATATAGGAAAAATAATGGGAATTTTAGATAAAGTATTAAAGACTTTTGTGAAAACAAAAGCCGATCGCGATTTAGCCGAAACACAGCCATATGTAGAGCTTATCAATAAAGAATATGTACAGTTACAGTCGTTGTCGAATGATGACCTTCGCCAAAAGACACAAGTTGTTAGAGCAGAGATTCTGAACTCATACAAAAATATAGAACAAGAAATAGCTGATTTGACAAGTCAAGTTGAAAATTCGGAGGTGACGATTGCCGAACGGGAAACAATCTATGAGAAGATTGAAAAATTGCAAGAAAAAGTAAATGAGACAATAGAAAAATCATTAGATGAGCATTTGCCTATAGTATTTGCCATTATGAAAGAAACGGCACGACGATTCAAAGAAAATGAAACCATCGAAGTTACAGCTAATGATTTTGATAAGCAATTGGCGGTAAAAAAAGATTTTGTAACCATTAGTGGTGATAAAGCAATTTATCAAAACCATTGGGTGGCAGGAGGTACCGAAATTGTTTGGGATATGGTGCATTATGATGTACAGCTGATTGGAGGTGTTGTTTTGCACAAAGGGAAAATAGCCGAAATGGCGACAGGAGAAGGAAAAACTTTGGTGGCAACTTTGCCTGTTTTTTTAAATGCATTGGCAGGAAAAGGAGTACACTTGGTTACGGTCAATGATTATTTGGCAAAACGGGATGCCGAATGGATGGGACCGTTGTTTGAATTTCATGGCGTATCAATAGATTGTATCGATTATCATCAACCCAATTCAGAACAACGCCGTCAGGCTTATCTGGCCGATATTACTTATGGCACTAATAACGAGTTTGGGTTTGATTATTTGCGGGATAATATGGCGTTGAGTCCGGAAGATTTAGTACAACGAAAACACCATTATGCGATTGTCGATGAGGTCGATTCGGTATTGATAGATGATGCCCGTACACCGTTGATTATTTCGGGACCTGTACCGAAAGGCGACAATCAATTGTTTAAAGAATATAAACCGTTGGTTGATAATTTATTTAGAAATCAACGCGAATTGGTCAATGCCGTATTGTCGAAAGCCAAGCGATTGATAAAAGAAGGAAATGTGAAAGAGGGCGGGTTTTATCTTTTGCAAGCACACAAAGGATTGCCCAAGAACAAAGCGATTATTAAATTTTTGAGTGAAGAGGGTATGCGTGCGTTGATGCTAAAAACAGAAAATGTTTTTATGCAAGACAATATGAAACGAATGCATGAGGTTACCGACGATTTGTATTTTACCATTGATGAGAAAAATAATTCGGTGGAACTTACCGATAAAGGACTTACAGAATTGTCGAAAAGCGTAAATGATGAGTCATTTTTTGTTTTGCAAAATGTAGGAGAGGAAGTGGCAAAAATAGAACAATCGCAAGCTACGGAAAAAGAAAAATTGATTCAGAAAGATAAATTATTGAGCGATTATGCCATTAAGTCGGAACGCGTACATACGATAAACCAACTATTGAAAGCTTATACCTTGTTTGAAAAAGAAGTGGAATATGTGGTGATGGATAATGCGGTGAAGATTGTCGATGAACAAACAGGACGGATTTTAGATGGTCGTCGTTATTCCGATGGTTTGCATCAGGCGATAGAAGCCAAAGAAGATGTGAAAATAGAAGCTGCCACACAAACCTTTGCAACCATTACTTTGCAAAATTATTTCCGCATGTATCATAAATTGGCAGGGATGACGGGAACAGCCGAAACGGAAGCCGGTGAATTGTGGGATATCTATAAGTTAGATGTAGTGGTTATTCCTACCAATAAACCGATTATTCGAAAAGATGCCAATGATTTGGTATATAAGACCAAACGCGAAAAATACAATGCTGTCATTGATGAGATTGTTCAATTGATAGAAGCCGGACGACCAGTGCTTGTTGGGACAACAACAGTGGAAGTTTCAGAGTTGTTGAGTCGAATGTTGACAATTCGAAAAATTAAGCATAATGTCCTGAATGCAAAGCATCATAAACGCGAAGCCGAAATTGTAGCCGAAGCCGGACAAAAAAGTATTGTAACCATTGCAACTAATATGGCCGGTCGTGGAACGGATATTAAATTGAGCGAAGAGGTGCGACAAGCCGGAGGGTTGGCTATAGTCGGAACAGAACGGCACGAATCACGACGCGTCGACCGTCAGTTGCGAGGACGGGCAGGACGACAAGGAGACCCCGGTTCATCACAGTTTTTTGTGTCGCTCGAAGATAATCTGATGCGTTTGTTTGGTTCCGATCGTATTGCAAAGATGATGGATCGTTTGGGATTGAAAGACGGAGAAGTAATTCAGCATCCGATGATTTCGAAGTCCATAGAACGCGCTCAAAAGAAAGTAGAAGAGAATAATTTCGGTATTCGTAAACGGTTGTTGGAATACGATGATGTGATGAACTCACAACGGGAGGTGATTTATAAAAAACGCCGTCATGCATTGCTTGGAGAACGCTTGGAAGTAGAAATTGCAAATATCTTTTACGATGTACTTGATGTTATAATTTCCAATTATCAGCCGGAGAGTGATTACGAAGGGTTTAAATTGTCTTTGTTGAAAAACATGGCTTATGATACGACTGTGTCGGAAGCCGATTTTTTGAAATACGATGAATCAAAATTGTTTGACATCCTTTCGAAATCCATTTTAGAACAGTTCTCACGAAAGATGGATGAAATAGTGAATGAGGCCATGCCGGTATTGAAACATGTCTATGAAAGTCAACGCCATGCCTACGAAAATATAGTGGTGCCAATCTCTGACGGAAGACGAATTTTCCAAGTGGTTATAAATTTGGAACAAAGCATTAATAATAATGGCATAGAATTGATAAAAGCATTGAAAAAAATAATGTTGTTAAATTCTATTGATGAAGTATGGAAAGAGCATCTTCGTCAAATGGACGAATTGAAACAATCGGTGCAAAACGCATCGTATGAGCAAAAAGATCCATTGTTGATTTATAAATTTGAAGCCTTTGAATTATTCAAAGCAATGCTTTTTGAATTGAATCAAAAAGTAACTTCTTCATTGACAAAAGCACATATTCATTTGGAACGCGAAGAAGATGTACGAGAAATGAAAGAAGTTCGAAAATTAGACCTTGATAAATATTCGGTAGGAAGAGGAAATGAGGAAGGAGTTCCCGATAATGCGGAAGATAAGCCCAAGAAAATACAACCGGTACGAGTCGAGAAGAAAGTAGGACGCAACGATCCTTGTCCTTGTGGTAGTGGCAAAAAATACAAAAATTGCTGTGGAAAGGGAGCCTAAATTTTAGCCTGAAATAAGCTTAGGGATTAGTTCAAAGAGGACCTCTTTTGAAATGGGTTTCTTGATGAAGTCTGTGCAACCGGCTTCGAGAGCTTGTAAACGGTCTTGTTCGTATACAGATGCCGTAATGGCGATAATGGGTATCTCTTTATTTATTCGACGAATCATTTTTGTAGCTTCAATACCATTGAGCAACGGAAGTTTTAAGTCCATTAAAATAATGTCGATAGTATCGGCATTTTCTTTGAAAATATTGACAGCTTCGATGCCGTCTTTTGCCAATAAGAATTTCTTGGCGTATTTTTTTAAGATTGTTGTTAGTAGTAAAGTATTGTGTTTAATGTCTTCAACAATAAGAATAGTTAAAGGTTTTATCGTTGTGGAAGAGGAAGTGTTTTTTGAAATGATTGAATCAGAGTGTTTTACTTGTCTTAATATTTTTGTTCTAAGTCTCACAAAAAAAGTACTGCCTTCATCGGGTTTTGAATTTAAATAAATTTCGCCGTTCATACGGGCGATAAGTTCTTTTACAATAGAAAGCCCTAATCCTGTTCCCCCGTATTTTTGAGCATTGTCGGAAGGAATTCTGTAAAAACGGTCGAAAATAAGGTCTTGACTAGAAGGAGCAATACCGATACCTTGATCTTTAATCCAAAACAAAATCTCATTTTCGTTTTCGATAGAATAACCAAATGTAATGGTGCCTTTGTTTGAATATTTGATGGCGTTGGTGAGCAGATTGGAGAAAATTTGCATCAGTCGAATTTCATCGGATTCGATAATAATATTTTCATTTTTAACAGGTGATTCTATTTGAAATGTGAGATTTTCTTTTTTGTGATTGGTTGTTTCCGATTGAAACAATGCTTTTAATGCATTAATGATTTTTGATAGCTTTATCGGTTGGTTGTTTAATTCTAATTTTCCGGCTTCTATTTTTGAAACATCAATTAAATCGGAAATGAGATTTAAAAGATGGTTTCCGCTGCTTGTAATGATGTTAAGGTATTCTCTGTTTTCTTTATCAGTAACGGATTCTTCCAGTAGTTTAGAAAAACCCAAAATGTTGTTTAGTGGTGTTCTGATTTCATGACTGATATTTGATAGAAAACGATTTTTTAAATTATTGTGATATTCTGCAGCTTTTTTTGCTTCTATTATGGCTTTTTCAACTTGTTTCTTTTCACTGATATCATCAACTAAAATATTGATGCCTATAGGGATGTTTTTGCTGTTTAATGTGTTGTAAATTAATGTTCTATATGTTTTTTCGATATTCTCTTTGTTATTAAATGAATATTCAAAGATTATATTTCCCTTGAATGGTGTAATATGTTTTTTTATTTCTTCAATAAAGGGGTGTGTTATAGAAAATAGATTGTATCCTACATTAATATCTAATGTGTCAAGAAAATTTACAGTAAGATTTGAAAATTTTTCATTTACAAGAAGTATTGTATTGTTAATATCAATAGAAAGAAATCCCATAGGGAGTTGTTCAATAAGGTGTTTGTATCGTAATTCTTCATCGGCTAATTTAAATTCAATTTCTTTTTGTTTTGTGATATTTAATTTGATAGCCAGATAGTGTGTGATTTTGCCTTTCGAATCTAAAATAGGAGATATGGTCGCTTGTTCCCAATAGATAGTCCCATCTTTTCGTTTGTTCTGAAATTCGCCGGTCCATGTTTTTCCGGTAGTAATGGTATCCCATAGTTTCTTATAAAAAGCATCGTCTTGTCGTCCCGATTTTAAGATTCTTGGATTTTGACCGATAGCTTCTTCTTTGCTATAACCGGTGCTAATGGTAAATTGTTTGTTTACAAATTCAATCTTTCCATCAAAATTAGTAATGACAATAGTATTGTCACTTTGCTCTATGGCATTGATGAGTAGCGATAAGGTGGCATTGTCTAAAGATTTGAAATCAAACATAGAGAGTCTTATTTAGGTTAAAAAATGGTGTAGTTTGTTAATGAGTTCCTCAAAATTTACAGGTTTAGCAATGTAGTCGTCACAACCTTTCTTGAAACAGGCATCTCGTTCGTTGTTTAATGCATAAGCTGTTTGCACAATAACAGGAATTTCTTTTTTTGTTTTTTTTATTTTTTCGAGCACCTGAAGTCCACTCATCTTTGGCATTTGTATGTCGAGTAAGGCAATGTC
>CAZSHT010000071.1:0-8556 GCA_964606715.1 uncultured Bacteroidales bacterium | reverse complement strand
AAGATAACAGTGTATTATGAAATAGAAAAATTAATTAACATATTTTTAATGAAAAGTTATTAAAAATATGTTAACTATTTTTTAAATCCGTTGAACTCGTCTGATATACTCAGTTTTTTACGCCCTTTTGCGCGTCTTCTTTTCAAAATATTTTTCCCTGAAACGGATGATAAGCGTTCTCTAAAACCAT
Source organism: uncultured Bacteroidales bacterium (assembly GCA_964606715.1). Lineage (GTDB taxonomy): Bacteria > Bacteroidota > Bacteroidia > Bacteroidales > JALTDM01 > CAZSHT01. The sequence continues at coordinate 8,366 of CAZSHT010000071.1, read as the reverse complement.
GTTTGTTTTTACGCTTGCGTACTGAAGGTTGAAATGTTCTTTTCATTGCTTCTATTTATTAAAAATGGAGTGCAAAGATAAATAAAAATTTATTGTAAGATTAAAGGAACGGATATTAAATTTAATATTTTATTGTTTGAGGTTTGTTATTTTGTGTAACTTGATGAAATAGTGTCGATAATACCACCTTGATCATCGGCTGTATAGGAAAAAGTAATATGGTTTGAGGAATTATTAATAGTGGCATTTCCTTGAAAAATAAAACCATCGACAGTTTGGTTTTTGATGTCTATCAGATAATCTTTATAAACAATACCTTTTATCTGTTTGTCATCACCAATATTATAGAAGTTGTCAATAAAAATCTCATTGCTGTCATTTCCAGCTGTTATTTTCACAGTGTATTTAGAATTTCCGTATTCCGAACTTGTTTCATCAACTTTCCAGTAACCGATAATGGTGTTTCGAACATCATAAGCCGAAGTTGCCGAGTCTTCTTCCGGTTGACAAGAAAATAATATTGGAACAAAACCAAGTATGAGAAGAGTTTTTATGATTGGTTTCATATGTTTGATTTTTTTAATATCTGAGCCATTTGAGGAGGTCTTTGTAACTTGGTTTTTTCCCGTACATAAAAATGCCGGTTCTGTATATTTTAGCGGATAATAAAATAGAGAAGTAGATAGTAACAACTAATATTCCCATTGATAGCAAGATCTCCCAAGGGGCGACACCGAAAGGTATACGCACCATCATGACGATGGGGGAAGTCAGCGGAATGATAGAAAACCAAAAGGCAAGATTGCCGTCAGGGTTTTCTATGAAGGTTGTCATCATTATTAAAGCAAGCAATAAGGGTATCGTTAACGGCATCATAAATTGTTGCGTATCGGTTTCACTGTCAACGGCTGCTCCTACGGCAGAAAATAACGATGCATAAAGCAGATATCCCATTAAGAAATAGAATAAAAAAGCACCAGCCATCAATAGCCAATTTATGGATGAGATTGTCTCTATGATTGCTTTCGAAAGTTCAGAAACGGTTTCATTAGAGGTCTCTATGGTGGGTTGTAGTTGTGTCGAAGTTTGAGTCGTAGAGATAAGAGATTTAACATTTTCTTGATTCAGGCTTTTGGTGGAAAGAGGTGTCGTTTGTTGTACAATAGTCAGAATGCTGAAAGTGAGTATAATCCATAGTAAGAATTGAGTGAGTCCGACCATTGCAATGCCGATTATTTTTCCCATCATTAGTTGAAACGGTTTGACCGATGAAACGATAATTTCTATAATGCGATTGGTCTTTTCTTCAATAACACCTCGCATAACTTGCGCACTGAACATAAAGACAAAGAAATAAATTAAAAGTCCGGAAAACATTCCTACAACCATTGCTAAATCACTATTACTGGATTGTTCACCGGTAGGAGTCCATTTTACACTACTTACATCAATTGAGGTTCGTATTGACTTGATAATGTCCGGATCTATTTTTTTTGCTTTTAATTTTTCGCGTTCCAGTTCTTTGTCGAAAAACTTAGATAAGTACATTTTTATATTTATCGAAACTTCGTGTGTAGAATAAATTTTGACGGTTTGGGAAGTCAAAAGATTTTCGGGGATAAATAGGAGTGCGTAATAATCGGTTTGATCAAAAACTTGTTTTACACTGTCGATACTGGTTTTTGATGAGAGAAACTGAAATTTGATGTATTTTGTGTCGGGCAAACGACGATGCATCATTTCTTTTCTTGAGATGTGTTGTCCCAATGCTTTGGCGTTGTTCCATTTACTAAAATTTATAACAGTATCGGAGAAAACATTGGTTTGGTCGATAACGGCAACCGTTCGAACTTCTTTTTTGTCGAGTTGCGACAGAAATGCAGGTGCTACAATCAATCCGCCCATTAAAATGGGACCGATAATTGTCATTATCAGAAATGATTTCTTTTTGATGCGTGTGAGATATTCGCGTTGTATGATTAGCCAAATCTTATTCATTGTATTTTTTATTTTTGTTCAACAACTCGGATAAAAATATCATTGATGGAAAGTAATTCTTCGGAAAAAGACCGAATCGTTGCAATTTTAGAAAGTTCAGACAGAAGAAAGTTATTCTCAGAATTGGTTTTTACTTTTAAGGTTACAGTTGTTTTGTGCTGAGATTGCTGAATAGATTGTATTTCCCACAATGGATTTTGGATAGATTCAAGAGCAATTTCGTTGTCGAAAGTAACGGAGTAAAGGTCTGTTTTGTAGCGATTTTTTACTTCATTAATGGTTCCGTTTAATATGTTTTTTCCATTATTGATGAGGACTATCTCTTGGCATATTTCTTCTACCGATGCCATATTGTGTGTGGAAAAAATGATGGTTGCCCCTTTTTTATTCAGTTCTAAGATTTCATTTTTCAAAAGATTGGTATTGATGGGATCAAAGCCACTAAAAGGTTCATCGAAGATTAGAAGTTTTGGTTCATGCAAAATAGTGATAATAAACTGTATTTTTTGTTGCATTCCTTTTGAGAGTTCTTCCAACTTACGATACCACCATTCGGTGATTTCAAATTTTTCGAACCACTCTTTAAGCCGGCGTGTCGCTTCTTGTTTGGATAACCCTTTTAGTTGGGCAAGGTAGATAGCTTGTTCTCCAATTTTCATTTTTTTATATAATCCGCGTTCTTCCGGCAAATACCCAAATTGTAATACATCATCGGCATCGAGGGGATGATTTTTGAAAAGCACAACGCCTTGGTCGGGTTTGAAAATCTGATTAAGGATGCGAAGTAAAGTTGTCTTCCCGGCACCATTAGGACCTAAAAGTCCAAAGATGCTTCCTTCGGGTATCGAGAAGGAAACATCGTCGAGGGCTTTGTGTGTACCAAATGATTTGGTAATATTTTGTATGTCTATAATGGTATTCATAAGATTGTTTGAAAATGAAATTTAAAGATATTAAATAAATGAAATGTAGCGTATTTTTTAACTTTTATTTTAATTTACCTTACGATTCAAAATCTGTTATCTTTGCTTTCCTAAACAACATCTATGACCTACGACGAAACACTTCGTTTTTTGTATTCCCAATTGCCTATGTATCAGCGACAAGGGAAGGCCGCTTATAAGGAAGATTTGTCGAATACGCTGGTTTTGGATAACTATTTTGAGCATCCTCATCGGCAATTCAAAACAATTCATATTGCCGGTACCAATGGAAAAGGCTCCACCTCACATATGTTGGCATCGGTATTACAATCGGCCGGTTATAAAGTGGGTTTATATACTTCACCACATTTAAAAGATTTTCGGGAACGAATTAAAATAAACGGAAATTTTATCCCCAAAGATGTTGTTACCCGTTTTGTCGAAAAAGCTAAGCCGGTGATTGATGAAATACAGCCTTCTTTTTTTGAATTGACGGTTTTGATGGCATTTGATTATTTCAAAAAAGAAAAAGTAGATATTGCCGTTATCGAAACAGGCATGGGCGGACGATTGGATTCGACTAATATTATAACACCTGTTTTGTCGATTATTACAACTATCGGTTTTGACCATACAAAGTTTTTGGGTAATACTTTACCGAAAATAGCGATTGAAAAGGCCGGCATTATAAAACCAAACATTCCGGTGGTAATAGGTGATAAATCAGATGAGACAAAATTTATTTTTATTGATAAAGCAAAAAAAGAAAATGCCCCGTTGTCTTTTGCTACCGAGTTTTTTCAAATCGATTATGTCTTACAAGCTGTCGAAGAATATCAAGTGTTTAATGTAAAACAAAAAAATAGCATCGTATATCGTGATTTGAAATTGGATTTATTGGGCAATTATCAGCAAAAAAATCTTTTGACAGTGCTTACGGCTATTGAAACGCTAAAATCTTTTGAATCGTTGCAAATATCTAACGATGCTATTTATGAGGGGTTGTCGAATGTCATAACGAATACAGGTTTATTGGGGCGTTGGCAGGTATTGTCTTACAATCCGACAATTGTTTTTGATGTCGCTCATAATAAAGATGGATTGCAGTCAGTTTTTTCTCAAGTGGCAAACACACCCTACAAAAGCTTGCATATTGTTGCAGGTTTTGTTAATGACAAAATGATAGATGATATTTTACCGTTGTTTCCTGAAAATGCTCAATATTATTTCTGTGAAGCCGATATACCACGGGCATTACCATTAAATGATTTACTGAGAAAAGCAAAACAGTATAACTTGAATGGACTTGGTTATGGCTCTGTGAAATTGGCATTTGAGACAGCCCAAAAAAATGCCGATAACTATGATATGATATTAGTTACCGGCAGTACATTTGTAGTCGCAGAGGTTGTTTGAAATTACAAACTCCAATATGACATATCGTGAATCTTTCCGCGATAAATACCTTTTACATCAACCAATAAACAATTGTCGCAACTGATAGATTTAAAATAAGATTCATCTAAATCGACATATTGTTTATGGTTAACGGCCACAATAATAGCGTCGTATTTTCCTGTAGGCTCATCTATAAGGTCTATGCCATATTCGGTTTTCACTTCATCTTTTTTCGCAAAAGCATCTACTACCTCCACATTGGCATTGTAAGTATGAAGTTCATTGTAGATATCGACAACGCGTGTATTACGAATATCGGTTACATTTTCTTTGAAAGTAATTCCCATAATGAGAATTCGTGCTTCAAGAATGTTGACATTTTTATTTAATAAGCGTTTGACAGTTTGTTTGGCAACATAATTTCCCATAGAGTCGTTGACAAATCGTCCGGCATCTATGATTTGAGGATGATAGCCGTATTCTTTGGCTTTGTATGAAAGATAATATGGGTCGACACCAATGCAATGTCCGCCTACAAGTCCGGGATAAAATTTTAAGAAATTCCATTTTGTGCCGGCCGCTTCCAGTACATCGTAACTATTGATTCCTATACGATTAAAGATGATTGACAGTTCATTCATCAATCCGATATTCACATCGCGTTGAGTATTCTCAATGACTTTTGCCGCTTCGGCCGTTTTGATATTAGCAGCCATGAAAACACCGGCTTCTACCACAATTTGATAAGTGTCTGCAATTACTTCTGCAGCTTCTTTATCGCATCCCGAAACGACTTTGCGTATTTTTGTAAGAGTGTGTTCTTTATCTCCCGGATTGATGCGTTCGGGAGAGTATCCTACTTTAAAATCATTGGGATATGACAATCCTGAAAATTTTTCGAGAATAGGCACGCATTCTTCTTCGGTAGCTCCCGGATAAACCGTTGATTCGTAAACGACAAAGTCACCTTTTTTAAGTGCTTTACCAACGGTTTCGGAGGCTTTGTAAACAGGGGTTAAATCAGGTAGATTGTGTTCGTCAATAGGTGTTGGAACAGTTACAATAAAAAAATGAGCATCTTTCAAATCTTCGGCTTCGGCCGTAAAATGAATATCGGTTCCTGCAAAATCTTCAGACGAAAGTTCATTGCTTGGATCAATATTGTTGCGAAGCATCTCAACGCGTTCGGGTTTTATATCGAAGCCGATAACTTTTATTTTTTTTGCAAATTCAATGGCAATTGGTAATCCAACATATCCAAGTCCGATTACTGCTAATTTTTTTTCGCCGTTTAATAATTCGTTGACCATGATTTATAGTTTTATATTTTTACAAAATGGATGATAATCGCCTTTAAATCCAACAGGTTTAGCATTCCGAATATCGTGTACTATTTCTATTGATTTTCGGGCTTCATCGAGTCCAAATCCATTATTTTTTAATATTTCTTGATAGCTGAGAGTATGCAAATCGGTAAATCCTTGACTAAATTCTATTTCATCGTTATTAACCGTGATAGAGCGATAAGTGCGTTGTCCTGTTTTCCTTACGGTTTCGGGAATGTCGTTATAGTCAACACTGAGAAACCATCGTACATTAGCGCGTTTTAGTCGTAAATAACCGGCTGATTTTTTTGAATCGGTATAATGTAAGATATTTTGTTCGACATCACCAAAGATATAAGTCAGCATATCATAAAAATGAATACCTATATTGGTGGCTATACCACCTGACTTTGATGAATCGCTTTTCCATGAAAACTGATACCACATACCGCGACTGGTGATATATGACAAATCAATATCGTATATCTTATCAGGATTAGCATCGACTTTTTTCTTTAAGTCAATGATTGCTTGATGGTGTCGCAACTGCAAAATGGTGTTTACTTTTTGACCTGTTTCTTTTTCTACATCTTTTAAAGCATCAACATTCCAGGGATTCAAAACCAAAGGCTTTTCGCAAATAGCATCGGAACCACTGCGAAGTGCAAATCGAATATGAGAATCGTGTAGATAATTGGGCGAACAAATACTTGTATAGCGAATGGCATTTCCTTGTTGTCGGAGTTTATTAATATGTCTGTCGAAGCGTTCAAATTCGGTAAAAAAGTCCATGTCCGGATAATACGAATCGATAAAGCCAACACTGTCACATTTATCCAAACCTGCAAGCAGTTTATTGCCGGTTTCTTGTATGGCTTTTACATGACGAATGGCAATATAGCCGGCGAGTCCTATAATGGCAAAATTTTCAGATTTCATTTAATTTATTTTTTCTACTTTGTTTTCTATCAGTCTATATTTTTCTTTGCTTTCCGGACAAATAGCAATGTTGTTTTCATCAAAGTTTAAACGGTGTCCGTAAGCACTCATCCAACCAATTTGCCGAGCAGGATTTCCTACAACAAGGGCATAAGCATGTACATCTTTTGTGACTACGGCACCGGCTCCGATAAAACAATATTCGCCGAGTGTTACACCACACACAATAGTAGAATTGGCACCTATCGTAGCACCTTTTTTTACAAGCGTTGTTTCGTAGTCATTTCGCCTGTTGACAGCACTGCGAGGATTTGTTACATTGGTGAAAACCATTGAGGGGCCAAGAAAAACATCGTCTTCACAAATGACACCTGTGTAGATGGAAACATTATTTTGAACTTTTACATTTTTACCGAGGGTAACATTAGGAGAAACAACAACATTTTGACCGATATTACAATTCTTGCCGATAACGGAATGAGACATAATGTGAGAAAAATGCCATATTTTAGTGCCTTCACCTATTTGAGTCTCTGTGTCTATGACAGCCGTTTCATGGGCAAAATAATTGTCTTTTTCCATAATCTATTTAGTTAAAAACTCTAATACATGAAAACTTATATAATCCAATTGTTCTTTTTCCAATTCTGTATGCATTGGCAAAGATAATACAACTTTGGAAAGTTGATTGGTTACAGGAAAATCGGCATCGGAAAATCCGTAGTGTTGATAGGCTTTTTGTAGGTGTAACGGCACCGGATAATAGACTGCACAAGGAATCTCTTTTGACAACAAATAGTCTTTCAATGCATCTCTGTCAGCATTTTCTATTTTGAGAGTGTATTGATGGTAAATATGGTTGCTGTGAGAGAATATAGCCGGTGTTGTGATTTTCGTACAGTCGTTAAACTTTTCATTGTAATAATTTGCTGCTTTTTGGCGTGCATTGTTGTATTCGTCAAGATGTTTGAGTTTGACATCTAAAATAGCAGCTTGTATGGAGTCCAGCCGGGAATTTACACCGATAGTATCGTGGTAATATCGAACGGTCATACCATGATTAACAATGGAGCGAAGGTAAGCAGCTAAAGCATCATCATTAGTAAAAATAGCACCACCATCGCCATAGCCACCTAAGTTTTTAGATGGGAAAAATGAAGTGCACCCCATTGTTCCGATAGTGCCTAGTTTTTGGGTGGTTCCATTGTTAAATTGATATTCACTGCCTAATGCCTGAGCGGTATCTTCGATGATTGCAATATTATGTCGCTTTGCAATATCCAGTAGTTCTTCCATTGGAGCAGCTTGACCAAAGAGATGAACAGGAATAATAGCTTTTGTTTTTGGGGTAATAGCTTTTTCTACAGCTTCCGGCAATAAGGTGAAATAATCGGGATGCACATCTACCAAAACAGGTTTTAATTTTAATAATGCAATTACTTCAACAGTAGCGATAAAAGTAAAGTCAGAGGTGATAACTTCATCGCCGGGTTGTAAGTCTAATGCCATTAAGGCAACTTGCAGGGCATCGGTGCCATTACCGGTTGGGATGACATGCTTCACTCCCAAATATTCGGATAAATGATTGCTGAAGTTTTTCACGGCAGGACCATTAATGAAACTAGCTGTTTCAATAACATCTGAGATGCCGGCAGAGACTTCATTTTTTATTTTAAGGTATTGACTTTTTAGGTCAACCATTGAAATAGGTTTCATTACATAAAATTTAATTTGCAAACATAGTTTAATTTTGAAATTAACGGTTTTTTTTTGAGGTGTTTTT
>CAZSHT010000070.1:0-8861 GCA_964606715.1 uncultured Bacteroidales bacterium | reverse complement strand
AAAAAAATGATCCCGACAGGAATCGAACCTGTATCTGCAGTTCCGGAGACTGCCATTCTATCCATTGAACTACGGGACCTTTACCGGTAAAAACAAAAGCGTTTCTTTTTTTTCAGAAACGCTTTTGCGGGTGACCCTGGAAGGACTCGAACCCTCAACCCTCTGATCCGAAGTCAGATATTCTATCCAGTTGAACTACAGGGCCTTTCTATATCATCAATTGGCAAATAGTTTTAGTTGTTTTGCCAATGTGTCTTTCAAATTTTTTCGCTCGACAATATAATCGAGGAAACCTTTTTCCAACAAGAACTCACTGCGTTGGAAGCCTTCGGGCAAATCGCGTTTTATCGTTTCTTTTATCACGCGTGGGCCGGCAAATGCTATCAACGCTTTGGGTTCGGCAATATTCAAATCGCCCAACATGGCAAACGATGCCGATACGCCTCCTGTGGTCGGGTTGGTCATCAACGATATGTATGGCAATTTGGCATCGGCAAGTTGTGTGAGTTTGGCCGAAGTTTTTGCCATTTGCATCAACGACAATGCCGATTCCATCATCCGTGCACCGCCCGAACGCGAAATGATAATGAGAGGCAAACGATTTTCGATACAATGGTCTATGGCTCGTGCGATGCGTTCGCCAACCACCGATCCCATCGAACCGCCAATAAAATTGAAATTCATAGCGGCAATAACCACGGGTTGTTTTTTCATTTTCCCCACGGCAACCGTAATGGCTTCTGTCTCGCCTGTTTTCTCCACCATTTTCTCTATGCGTTCGGCATAGGGTTTTGTATCGACAAAATTTAATGGATCGGCCGTTCGCAATTCATCCGCTATGATTTCGTATTTATTACTGTCGAATAAGATTTCGAAATAACGCCGTGCCGTGATTCCGTCATGATAGCCACATTCCGAACAAACATTCAAATTTTCGGCATGCTTGTCTATCGGCAATATGGCACCACATTCGGGACATTTGAACCACAACCCGCTTTTAATATCTTTTTTCTCGCTGGTTTCGGTTGTAATGCCTTTGCTATTTCGTTTAAACCACCTCATTGTGCTATATTTCATCTACGCTATATCAATTTCGGGCGACAAATATACATCTTGTATTGCATTCAACAAAGCAATTCCTTCTTTGATTGGTCGTTGGAATGATTTCCGTCCGGTGATTAAGCCCATTCCTCCGGCGCGTTTATTTACAATGGCTGTATAAACGGCATCGGCAAAATCATTATTGCCCGAGGCACCTCCCGAGTTAATCAATCCCGAACGCCCCATATAACTGCTTATCACTTGATAACGCGTCAAATCAATCGGATGGTCGTTGGTCAATTCGGAATATACCTTATCGGAAGTTTTTCCAAAACCAATAGCCTTATAACCGCCATTGGTTTCCGGCATTTTTTGTTTTATGATATCAGCTTGTATGGTTACACCCAAATGGTTGGCTTGTCCGGTAAGGTCGGTCGCCACATGATAATCGACACCATCTTTTTTGAAATCATTGTTTCGCAAGTAACACCACAACACCGTAAACATACCTAGTTCATGAGCGCGTTCAAAAGCTTGTGCAACTTCTATTATTTGCCGGTTAGATTCTTCTGAACCGAAATAAATTGTAGCACCGACACCGGCTGCTCCCAAATTCCAAGCATCATCAACAGAAGCAAACATTATTTGATTGAATGAGTTGGGATACGATAACAATTCGTTGTGATTAATTTTTGCGATAAACGGTATCTTATGGGCATATTTTCTGGATACGGCACCTAGCACACCTATTGTTGTAGCAACAGCATTGGTACCACCTTCGATAGCCAATTTAATAATATTTTCCGGATCGAAATAATCGGGATTGGGGGCAAACGAAGCTCCTGCCGAATGTTCTATACCTTGGTCTACCGGTAAGATAGACAAATACCCGGTACCTGCCAATCGTCCGTGATTGTACATTGCCGTAAGGTTACGCATCACATTGGTATTTCGATTGGAATCGTATACAACTCTGTCCACGAAATCGGGTCCCGGCAAGTGTAATTTTTCTTTCGAAATCGTTTTACTTTTATAATCCAATAAATAAGCGGCTTTTTCTTCGCCTAACAGTTCAGCAATTTTATCGCGTGTCATAATATTTATGTATTTTAATAAATTTTAGGCAAGATAAAAACTTTTTCACAATTGATAATTTTTTTCTCAAAACTAATTTTCGGAAATCGATATCTCTTGCGTTCGTTGTTTTCGGTCGAAAATAATTTTTTGCACATTTACCACAATGCGATACATCACCGGCACAATCACCAAGGTCAGAAAAGTAGAAAAGGTCAATCCCAAAATAACGGTTCGTGCCAGCGGTGCCCAGATATCAGCCATATCACCGCCAAAATAAATATGCGGATTAAATTCGGTGAATAAAGTTGTAAAATTTATATTCATTTTTACAGCCATCGGCAACAGACCGAAGATTGTCGTTATAGCTGTCAGCAATACCGGTCGCAAACGCGTCCGTCCACCTTCCACCACACATTCGTTGGCATCTTCTACCGGCAAGAAATCCGTTTCGGCAAGGTGTAATTCGTTGCGTCTTTTCTGTTTCAGCAATTCAATATAATCGATAAGCACAATTGCATTGTTCACCACTATACCTGCCAACGACACAATGCCGATACCGGTCATAATCACCACAAAATCGAAATTAAAAATGGCAATACCGCCCAATACTCCGATGGTGCTAAATAAAACACTAAACATTATGATTACGGGCTTTATCAATGAGTTGAACTGCGTAACCAAGATGAGCATTATCAGAAACAATGCTATCATCAATGCTTTGCTCAGAAATGCCATTGCATCGCGTTGTTTCTCTTGTTCGCCCGTAAAATCATATTTATAATTTGCCGGCATTTTCAACGATGCCAAAGCTTCTTTAATTTGCTTATTCACATCATTGCTGTTGTATCCTTCCAAGACATTGGAAAACACTGTAACCGTCCGTTTCAATTGTTTTCGTTTGATAGAGCCATAAGTCGTATTATAGGTAAAATCGGCTACGGCAGACAGTGGAATCATATTGACCTTACCTTGATTGCGAAACATTATCTTTTGGTTCATCAATGTCGACACATCGTTTCTGTATATCCGTTTGAATCGCAACTGAATCGGATATTTATCTTCACCTTCTTTATAATCCGACACTTTATTGCCATACAATGCCGTTCGAATCGTCGTCGCAATTTGTGCTGTCGATAAACCAAAACGGCGAGCACGATTCCTGTCGATGTGCACATCTAATTCGGGTTTTCCTATCTCCAAATCGACTTGCAGATTCTCAATACCTTTCACATTATGTTTTTCAATGTATTGCATCACACTATCGGAATATTGCAATAAAGTGGTAAAATCTTCTCCCGAAATTTCAATATTGACCGCTTTTCCCGTTGGAGGACCTTTCTGATCTTTCTCCAAAGTAACCTTCACTCCGGGATAATGATTGATTAGCTTCTTTCCTATTTCCGCCATAATATTCGAGGTGTTGATACCTTTTCGATCTTTATAATCAATAAACGAAATCGTAAACATTCCTTGATAAGCATTTCCGCTTGTACCACCAAAACGATCCGATGATTTCACGCCTTTCCCCACATTTACCAATACCGACTTGACCATAAAACGATACGGTTTCAAAATCGCATTGATATCCGTTTCCATCTTTCGCATAAAAGCATCTGTTTTTTCTATCGAGGTACCGATGGGCAATTCTGCTCTCACATTGATATAATTGGGACTGGAATCGGCAAAAAAGATAACTTTCGGCTGACGCATTTTCATCATTGCAATCGTTAAAAATAATAATAAAAATGTGCCGATAAAAAACCAATACGGATTTTTCCCTCTCAACGAAAAGCGTATGAGACGCGTATAAATATCATCGAGTTTATTGAGAAAAGTTGTTGCAAACCACTTCCCTAACCGGTCTAATACAACGATGCCGACAAGAACCAATAACCCCGTTATTATCAACACATTGGCAATTGTAACAGCCGACATCAAATACAGCGGAACCGCCAAAACAAAACCGCCCAAAACAACCCACAATATTTTTTTCTTATTTACTGATTTCTCTTCTTCTTTTGTCTTCACAAATACATTTGAAAACACCGGCACCAACACTAAGGCCACAAACAATGACGAGGATAATACAATGATTAAAACAACCGGCAGATAATGCATAAACCGCCCCATTGTGCTGTTCCAAAATAACAATGGGAAAAATGCTGCCAAAGTTGTCAGCGTAGAAGCAATAATCGGCACAGCTACCTCACTAGTAGCATAATACGATGCTTTGCTCTTCGAAAATCCACGACTCACCCACCGGTAAATATTTTCGACTACCACAATGGAATTATCGACCAACATTCCCAATGCTAAAATAAGTCCAAACAAGACCACCATATTGATTTTTTCGCCCATCATACCCAAGATGGTATATGACATATACATCGACAAAGGGATAGCCAAACCCACAAAAACAGCATTGCGAAATCCCAAAAACAAAAAGAGAATGAGCACCACAAAAAAGACGCTCATAATAATGGAATTTTCCAAATTGTCGAGTTGTTTTTTTATCAGATCAGACTGGTCGTTGGTAGTTGTAATATGCAATGTAGGTGGCACCAAATGTTCTTTTCGTGCTTTTTCGATGAGCTTATAAACTTGTTCGGAAGCCGCCAATAAATTTTTCCCGCTTTTTTTCACCAATTGCAACGACAATACGGGTTTTCCATTGAGGCGTGTGATGCTGTTCGGATCGGCATAGGTAAATTTCACATCGGCAATATCGCCCAAATACACGATATTCCCTTTTTTATGCTTCACAATAATGGTTTTCAACTCATCAACCGATTTAAACTCACCATCAATATGAATTGTACGCGTTGCTCCTGCCACTTTTATATCGCCTCCCGAAACAGAAACATTTTCCTGTTTGATAGCTCCTTCAATATCGCGAAGACTTATCGCCATTGCATCCATCTTGTGCACATCAACATTGACCTGCACTTCTTTGTCGGCAATTCCCTGAATCTCTACTTTCGACACTTCCGAGATACCCGAAAACAAATCATCAAGATTATCGGCATATTTTTTCAACTCATCTAAACTAAAATCACCGTATATATTAACATTGATAAACGGAAATTCCGATAAGTCAATATCTTTCACGATGGGATCTTTCAACAAATCGGTCGGTAAATCGGATTTGGCTTTATCCACAGCATCTTTCACATCGTTGAGGGCATCTTGCAAATCGGTTTCGAAAGTAAACTCTATCATTATCATTGAAGCATCTTGCATCGAGGTCGATGAAATGGTTTTGATGCCTTTTATTCCGTCTATTTCTTTTTCTATCGGGCGAGTTATCAGATTCTCAATATCCGACGGTGCATTCCCCGGATAAATCGTTTGCACCATCACATACGGAAAGTTTACTTCCGGAAACAATTCTTTCGGAATATTCTGATAGGTCATATATCCCACAATGAACACCAACACCGTAAAAATAAAAATCGTTATTTTATTTTTGAGTGCTATCCGTGTAGGCGAAAAATCACGAAATTCGGGTTCTTCGTTTTTCGAAAGGTTATCTTGTTTTTCCATTTTTTTCAATAATTATTTTACAGATTCTACCACCGAGCCATCTACAATTTGATTATAACCATCAACAATAACGGCATCATTTTCCGACAATCCTTTTGTAATCATTGTGTTACCGTCATAGCTCTGACCTGTCTCCACGGTTATTTTTTCGGCAATTGTTTTTCCGTCTTTATGTTTCATCACAAACACAAAACTCTTGTCGAAATCTTTTTTGATGATGATAGACGGCACCACCAAAGCACTATCGGTTGCATAATCACACAAACGAAGATTGGCTATCATATTCGGTTTCACCAATTTATTTTTGTTCAAAAATCGCAATTCAATACTGAAAGTACGACTCGACGGATTGATAATATTCGATTTGCGATAGATGGGAATATGGTATTGCAACGACGGATAATCGGGAAAACGAACTTCTACCGAATCACCGATATGAATTTTTGCGATATAACTTTCCGACACATCTGCCAAAATCTTCATCTTATTGAGATTGACCAACTCCAACAACTGTCGTCCGGGGGCTGCAAGCTCACCAACTTTGATACGGATATTTTCGACAATACCCGAAAACGGTGCCAAAACTTTTGTGAAACTCAACTGCTCTTGCAATGTTGCCAATTTCTTTTCCAAAGCTTCTTTTTGTGTTTTCACTTGCAAAAACTGTATCTCCGAAGTAATCTTTTTCTCATACAATTCTTTTTGTTTTTCATAGGTCGTTGTTGCCAATGCCAATTGCGATTCAACTTCCGAGATACTATTGCGAATGATGGTTGAATTAATTTCCACCAACGATTGTCCGGCAGTAACCACATCACCATCTTCGACATTGACAGCCAACACCTGCCCGTTGATTTGCGGACTGATAAATGCCGATTGCACCGCTGACACATTACCTGTCAATTCCAAATAATGATAAAACGGCTGTATCTGCACTTTTTTCACTTTTACCGACACAGCTTCCACCTTGCCGGTTGTCGCATCATCGGTTGTTTTTTTCTGTTGTTTACACGAAATGCCAATAACTACAACAGCCACCATCACTAGCCATAATGTATTTTTCAAAGGTCTTGTATTTTTCATCTTTTTATTCGTTTTTTTATGTTGTTTTATTAAAATTTATTCATTGCTTTATCCAATTTTGCCTTGGCCTGCAACACCTGAAATGTCGCTTGATAATACGCATTCAAAGTATTGAAATATTGAGTAAGGAACTGCGTGTATTCCATTTCGGAAATCATTCCCGCCTGATAGCGTTGCTCAGCGTGATTCAACATTTTTTTTGACAATTCGCGACTGCTCTCCTGCATCAACAGGCTATTGTATGCCGTTTGCAAATCCGATTTGGCTTGCAACACTTGCATCACCAAATTTTGTTGTAACAACGACTCTTGATTTTGTAATTTCTCCAATGCTATTTTCTGCTGAGCTACCCGTGCTATTTTTTGTCCCGAGCCAAACAACGGAATATTAAGATTCACCCCTACAATATTGGCAGGAAACCACTTTCCATCGGCATCGAACCATTTTATTTCATTGCCCATCATACTCTCCTGATGGTTGTAAAATGCCGACAGCGTAGGCAAAAAAGTGGCTTTTTCGCGTTTTAAATTGAGGCGTTGCAATTGCTCTTGCGTTTGTAACAATTGGTATTGAATATGGTTATCAACCGAAAAATTCTCAGACACTGTCTGTTGCACATCGACAGCTTTCAGCAAATCGGTAAGCTTGTCGGTAAGCACCAATGAATCGGCAAATGACAATCCCATTTGAAACTTTAACAACCGGCGTGCAACCTGCAAACGATTTCGGCTCGATGATAAAGCATTTTCCAAAGTCAACAAATTCAAATTCATTTGGTCGGCCTTGGTTTGCTCTACCATTCCTGTTTTTGCCAATTGCTTGGTATCGTCGGCAATTTTCCGGGTATGCTCATAAGTGCTATCCAACACACTCACTATCTCTTGCGACATCAACACCATATAGTAGGCCTGTG
Organism: uncultured Bacteroidales bacterium; assembly: GCA_964606715.1. Lineage (GTDB taxonomy): Bacteria > Bacteroidota > Bacteroidia > Bacteroidales > JALTDM01 > CAZSHT01. The sequence goes on along the minus strand of CAZSHT010000070.1, from coordinate 1,204 downwards.
TTACTGCTTCTTCGATATCTATTTTTGTTTTTTCGGCATTTTTCTCCGACAATTGTTTATACATTCGTGCAGCTTGCAACCCCACAATATATTGTCCACTAAAAATCAACTGTGTTACCGACAGACCGAATTTCGTATTGTGGTCGGTTCCGAATTTCATCTCCATATAGGTTCCTTCCGGAGCATTGGGATTAAACATTCGTGCAGGAATAAGGGTTACCGGCAAATCAATATTATAGTTATGCCCGACGGTTGCGTTGGCTTGGGGCAATCCCATTGCCGTGGTTTCCCATATTTTTCGTTGTGCATTTACAATGTCGAGATAAGCATTGGTCATCTGCTTATTGTGGGTAATAGCATATTCCCGTGCCGATGCCAGACTCATCTGCAAAACACTGTCTTGCCGAACCTGCGACTGTAACCCGACAGCTGTCGACAGGACCATAAAAGCTGTCAGAAAAGGAATAAAAAATAGGTTTTTGCTTGCTCTCATATTTTATTTATTTATTACGAACTTGTTGTTCTAATTCTTGAAATTTCTTATCGACCAAAGTAATGTATTGAGGTTTTACAATTGCCCGAATATAAAATTTGAAAGTCTCCCGAAAGATTAAGTCTATCGGAAACTCTTTACCGTCGAAAATACCCGCATCGGTTCGCAAACTCTCTACATTCAGCAAATGCATACGGATAATAAGCTCCACTTTCAAATCGTTGCGATAATACCCGTCGGCAATTCCTTTTGTCAGATTTTTCCGCATTCCTTCCGTAATGCGTCCCCGACGGCGTTCCACAACTTCTTCAAACAATTTCGGATAATATTTTCGCAAGTCATATTCCAACGAAGGATTAAATTCTGCCAAATAATGCTCAATCATTCGATACAAAAGAAACAATTCTTCCAATGGCGACGGTGATTTTTCGAGTGTCTTACGAAATGCGTGCAGTTCTTCGCCACATCCTTCTTCTTCGAGCAACATTGTTTGTTGCACCAAATCTTGCTTGTCTTTCACCCAAGTATACAAAGTCTTTTTCGACACCCCTATTTCGCGTGCCACATCGTCCATCGTTACACTCTTTATCCCATATTGATGGTATAAGCGATAAACTTTTTTCAGAAATTCTGTCTTTTCCATATCGCAAAGCTACACAAAAAAAATACACGGGAAACTTTTTGTGTAAAAAAAGTTTCCCGTGTGAAGAA
>CAZSHT010000069.1:0-8970 GCA_964606715.1 uncultured Bacteroidales bacterium | reverse complement strand
AAAGAAATGGTAAAATATGGATTCTTTCTGAATCCCGTTGGAATTTTGTTGGTGTCTTTATTTGCATATTTAGTGTAGCTGTAAAAATATTTTGTAGGTTTGTTTTTAAAATTAAATACTATAAAAATGAGACGAATTATAGCTGTTAGTTTATTCGCATTAGTCGTTTTGGTTGGGTGTCAATCACCATCATCTAACGAATCACAAGCACTTGTTTATCCGAAAGCCAAAAAAGTGGATTCTGTCGATACTTATTTTGGCACTAAAGTGTCTGCACCATATCGCTGGATGGAAAATGAAGCCGATCCCGATTTGCGAAAATGGATTGAGGCAGAAAACACATTAACACAAAACTATTTGGCACAAATACCATATCGCGATTCATTGAAACAACGCTTAGAACAACTATGGAACTACCCAAAGATGAGCACACCGTTTATGAAAGATTCGTTGACTTTTTATTTTAAAAATACAGGAATGCAAAATCAAAGTGTGCTGTATGTGAAGACTGCCGAAGGAAAAGAACGCATTTTGATAGATCCCAATTCCTTTTCCGATGATGGCACCATTGCCTTGAGTGATATGGGATTGTCGAAAGATGCTCATTATTTGGCTTATGCAACCTCTACGGGTGGCAGCGATTGGCGTGATATCTATGTGAAAGATATTCAAGGCGATTCATTGTTGAAAGACCATATTCGTTGGGCAAAATTTACGGCATTGGCTTGGTTTGGAAACGGCTTTTTTTATAGTGGTTATCAGCCACCCGAAAAAGGTAAGGAGTTGAGCGTAAAAAATGAATACCACAAATTGTATTATCATCAACTTGGAACACCGCAATCGGCAGACAAGATAGTGATGGAAGACCAAACCGATCCGTTACGAATGTTTTATGCTACGGTGAGTGATGATGAACGGTTTCTGGTCGTTGTTTGTGAGAAAAACAATACGATGGGCAATCAGATTTGGATAAAAGATTTACAAAATGATGCACCCCTAAAAGTATTGGTCGATGGATATAACTATGAGTATGGCTTTGTAGGGAATATTGATGACACCTTATTTTTTAAGACAAACGAAGGTGCCGAAAATTATAAATTGGTAAAAACTGTTTATCCTGCAACGAAATCTGATTTTTTAGAGGTTATTCCGCAAACCGATAATGTGTTGAAATCCATTACCTTGGCAAATTATCATTTGATTGTTTCGTATATGGTTGATGCTCACAGCAAATTGTTTGTCTATGATACCAAAGGAAAACAAATCAATGAGATAGGATTGCCGACATTGGGAACCGTGAGCTATTTTAGTGGTGACAATGAGCATCGCTACGGTTATTATTCATTTAATTCGTTTTTGTATCAATCGGTAATTTATCGCTATGATTTTACAACAAAACAATCGGAGAAAAAATTCCGTCCGGCAATCGATTTTAATTTTGATGATTATGTGACGGAGCAAATATTTTATAACAGTAAAGACGGAACGAAAATACCAATGTTTTTGGTGCACCATAAAGATTTGAAAAAAGATGGAACAAACCCGACATTCTTATATGCCTATGGAGGATTTAACATTAGCCTAATGCCACGGTTTAGTGTATCGCGTTTGGTGTTGCTCGAAAATGGATTTGTCTTTGCAATGCCAAACCTTCGCGGTGGTGGTGAGTATGGACGAAAATGGCACGAAGCAGGAATGAAACAACACAAACAAAATGTATTTGATGATTTTATTGCAGCAGAAAAATATTTGATTGACAATAAATATACTTCTTCGGAAAAGTTGGTTGTCAATGGTGGTTCCAATGGTGGGTTGTTGATAGGAGCTGTTACCAATCAACGCCCCGATTTGTGCAAAGTAGCTATCCCGGAAGTAGGCGTGATGGATATGTTGCGATTTCAGAAATTTACAATCGGTTGGAACTGGGTGAATGATTACGGAAGCAGTGATGATTCTGTGATGTTTAAATATTTGTATGCTTATTCGCCCTTGCACAATATAAAAGAAGGTGTTGATTATCCTGCTGTATTGGTGATGACAGCCGACCACGATGACAGGGTAGTGCCGGCACATTCATTTAAATATACGGCCACTTTACAAGAAAAATACAACGGTGCAAATCCGGTGCTTATTCGTATTGAAACAATGGCAGGGCACGGAGCCGGAAAACCGGTGTCGAAGATATTAGATGAACAGGCAGACAAATATGCGTTTGCATTTTGGAATATAGGAATGAAACATTTGCCCAAAAAGTAGTTGTTGACAATGGCAGAAGAATATCCGTTTATTGTTGTTGAAGGAAATATTGGTGCGGGAAAAACAACTTTTGCACAGTCGGTAGCACGACAAAACAATGGTTATTTTTTGCCCGAGAAGTTTGAAGATAACCCCTTTTTACCATCGTTTTACAAAGAACCTGACCGCTATGCGTTTCAAGTAGAACTAACTTTTTTGGTAGAACGCTGCCAGCAAATAAAACAAGTGCAACAGCCCTCATTGTTTCATTCGTTTATTATTTCCGATTTTTATTTTAATAAATCATTGATTTTTTCATCAAAGACATTGAAACGAGAAGAGTATGATTTGTATAAACGCATCTATCAGATTTTTAATGTGAGTTTGCCAAAACCGTCATTATATATTTATTTGCACCAAAAAATAGAACGGTTATTGGCTCAAATTGAAAAACGCGGTCGTGATTACGAGCAGGATATTTCTGCCGGTTATCTGAAACAAGTGGAGGAGGCGTATTTTTCGTATTTCAAAGAGGTTGCCGATTTCCCTGTTGTAATCGTAAATGCCGATGAATATAACTTTTTGAATGACGAAGAAATACAGTCGTTATACAGAATAATACGGCAAACGAAATTTGAAAATGGAATAAATTATTATCCGTCGAATGTATAATTGTAAACTGTCGTGTTGAAAAATAAAGAAAAATAAATGAGTATATCTTGTAAAAAAAGTGTTTTATTTGAAATAATTTTTAAATTTGCACTGAAAAATTAAATTAACTATGAGAAAAATAACATTATTACAACTGGTATTAGTAGGATTGGTTGTTGTTGCTTTGTCAAGCTGTAACGGCTTGAAGAAGATGAAGAAAAATGCGGGAACCATCTCGTATACAGTAACTCCAAATCCATTAGAAATGCACGCCGACAGCGTAGCCATTACAGTCAAAGGGAAGTTCCCTGCCAAATATTTTAACAAAAAAGTGATATTGGTAGCAACACCTGTCTTAAAATCGGTTAGCGGAACAGGCGAAACAGCTTGCAAACCGGTAACGGTTCAAGGGGAGAAAGTTCAAGACAACTTTAAGGTAATCAGCTATACAAGTGGTGGCGATTTCTCTTATACCGAAACATTACCTTACAACGAAAATATGCGCGTTTCCGATTTGGAATTACGCATTACAGCTAAAAAAGGTAAAAAAGAATTGGCATTTGATCCCGTAAAAATAGGAACAGGTGTTATCGCTACACCGGGATTGGTAAATGTCGATCCAAAACCAATTATTGGAAAAGATCAATTCCAACGCATTACTCCGGAAAGTAAAGAAGCTGATGTATTGTTTAAAATACAACAAGCCAATTTGCAACAACGAGAATTGAAAAAAGAAGAAGTCAAAGCATTATTGGATTATATCAATGAAGTAATGGCTGACGAAAGAAAAGACTTGAAAAAAGTTGAGTTGTCAGCATATGCTTCTCCGGACGGACCTCTGGATTTGAATACTAAATTATCTAACAATAGAGGAAATGTAACGCAAAAATTCTTGAAAAAGAAATTCAGAAAACAAGAAAAATTAGCTTCCGATTCTATCTACGGTGTTCAAATTACAGATGAAGACTGGGCTGGATTTAAACAATTAATGGAAAAATCTTCATTAGCCGATAAAGATTTGGTATTGCGTGTACTTTCAATGTATTCTGATCCTGATCAACGCGAAAAGGAAATTAAAAATATGTCGAAAGTATATACCGAAATTGCCAATGAGATTTTACCAAAATTGCGTCGTTCAATCATTAAAGTTGATGTTGACAAAATTGGATATTCCGATGATGAAATCAAACAAATATATGCCGCTAAACCGGATAGTTTAAATGTTGAAGAATTATTATATGCTGCTACATTGTTTACCGATAATTCGAAAAAGCTTGAAATCTATAATAAATTTATGGAAATATATCCAAATGATTGGAGAGGACCAAACAATGCTGGTGCAATGAAGATTTTAGAAAATGATGTCGACGCTGCTAAAACTTTATTCGAAAAAGCTAAACAATTGAAAGATAATAACCCTATTGTTGAAAATAATTTAGGTGTTGTTTGTTTTATGAAAGGTAATTTAGCCGAAGCTAAAACCCATTTTGTGGCTGCTTCAGGTGCCGGTTCAGAAGTAAATTATAACCTAGGAACACTTTCTATCAAACAAGGTGATTACTCAGGTGCTGTTACTTATTTTGGTAATGATTGTTCGTTCAATGCTGCATTAGCTAAATTGTTGAATCAAGATTATGCAGGAGCCGTGAAAACGGTTGATTGTGCACCAAACAAAGATGACGCAATGATGTTTTACTTAAAAGCTGTTGCAGGTGTTCGCAATAGCGATAATGAAGCAATGTTCAACAATTTAAGAGCTGCTTTTGAGAAAGATGCAAAATTGAAAGATTTGGCAAAAACAGATATGGAATTTGCTAAATTTTTCGAAGACACAACTTTTAAATCATTGGTGAAATAAAAGAAATAAACATTGATTATAAATGAAAAATAGGCGACTAATTTTAGTTGCCTATTTTTTTTTGTAACTTTGGAAGAAGTTGTGCGTTTAAGTTGTAATTCTAATTAAAACATAAAAACGATGAAAATTAAAGTAATTTTATTATCTCTATTTTTAGCTGTTGTTTCAGTTACATCAGCACAGTCCTCAAAATATGTTCGTCAAGTGCGAAAGATTAAAAATTTCAAGTCATTAAATGTTAGTGGCGTAGTTGATGTTATTGTTATACCTTCCAAAAATTACAAAGTTACCGTAGAGTCCACGACAAAATGTATTGGGAAAATAAAAACAAAATTAGAGGGAGATGCCTTGCATATTTATAATGACAGGATATTTTTGAAGAGTTTTAAAAGAAATAAACAAATCCATATGAAAGTGTTTGTGGAAATGCCCGAAATAAATAAAGTAAATTTGTCAGGTGCGGGAGATATAACACTTAAAGAAGGATTCTCTTCTATAAATTTTAAAGCCAAAGTTTCCGGTTCAGGTGATTTGAAAATACCGGCATTAAACACGGTTTTATTTATTTTGAATGTTTCCGGTAGTGGTGATGCCTATATTGGTGGTAATATTAAGAATTTAGAATGTGAAATTAGTGGCTCGGGAGATGTGAAAACAAAAAATCTGAATTTAGCAAGGGCTTCGGTAGAGATATCTGGAGCCGGTGATATGAAATTAAATGGAATCGTAAAAACATTAGCCATTGATATATCGGGAGCCGGCGATTTTAATGGAGAATCCTTAGAATCGGAAGTGGCAGTTGTCGATTTATCGGGTGCAACAGATGTTGTTTTGAATAAAGTAACTCGTTCGTTGGAAGTGCGAAAATCAATAGCGGCTTCTTTCAAATTATTAGGGAAACCGCCCAAGCATTATGTTTGCAGAAAATAGCAGATATTATATGTTAGATTGCTGTATCTTTTGAAATAAAACTTGTGCCATTTTTTTGTAGGACTGATAGGTCCATCCCGCAATGTGTGGTGTGATAATGACATTGGGAAAAGATAGTAGTTCCGAAAGGGTAGCGTCTTGTCCTGAAATAGCTTCGAAAGTTGTTTTTTCTACTTCCAACACATCAAGACCGGCACCAATTATTTGTTTATTTCGGATAGCTTCAACCAATGCTTTTGTGTCGATGATATTACCTCTGGAAGTATTGAGCAAAATTACAGGTTTCTTAAATTTTGATAGAAAAGATGCGTTTACCAAGTGTTCTGTTTCAGTTGTTAATGGTAAATGGAAACTGATAATGTCTGCTTGCTCAAAAATTTCTTCCGGTGAACTTTCGAAAATATAATCATTAGAAAATTTTGTTTTGTATTTATCGTAAGCCAAAACAGGCATATTGAAGCCTTGTAGCTTTTTTGCAAATTGACTGCCGGTGTGTCCATAACCATAGATACCGATGGTCTTTCCTTCGAGTTCTACACCCCAATTGTTGTTGCGTTTCCATTGCCCGTTGTGGATTTGCCAATTAGAAATACAAATATTATTTATCAATGCTAATAACATTCCAAGAGTATGTTCGCCCACAGCATTGCAATTACCTTCGGGAGCATTTAGGCATACAATATGTTTTTTTTGAGCATAATCAACAGCAATGCCTTCCATACCGGCACCATAACGACCTATGAATTTTAAATTGGAAGCTTTATCAATAAGTTCTTTGTCAATGGGGGTTTTGCTGCGAACGATAACCCCGTGATAACGATGAATGATTTTAGAAATCTCTTCTCTTGTTATATTTGGTTGATATTCAACGCTATATCCGTATTCTGTGAGCTTGTCGATTAGATAATGATGAACTTCATCAATGATGAGAATTGATTTTATATCTGTCATTATCGGTCAAATTTTATAGGAATTCCTTTTTTTGTTTCGTCAAAATGACCATTTTCGAAAACTAAATTGCCATTAACAAAAGTATGTGTGCATTTAGAATGGAAAGTAGTGCCTTCTAATGCCGACCAGCCGCATTTCGATAAAATATTATCTTTGGAAACAGTCCATTTTGTATTTGGATTGATGATGGCAATATCGGCAAAATAATTTTCTTTGATAAATCCTCTTTTTTCTATTTGAAACAGTTTGGCTGGTTGATGGCAAAGTTTATCAACGATTGTTTCAAGCGAAAAATAACCGTTTCTATATAATTCAAATAAAATATTAAAACTGTGTTGAATACTTGGCGTTCCCGATGGAGCCTTTAGATAAGGGGCATCTTTTTCTGTTTCTGTATGAGGTGCGTGGTCGGTAGAGATTGTTTGTATGTTGTTGTTGGCAATAGCATTGATGAGTGCCAGCCTGTCATTTTCTGTCTTTATAGCCGGATTAACCTTAATTTTACTGCCTAATTGAGCATAATCTGCATCGGAAAATTGCAAATATGATACACAGACTTCGGCTGTTATATTGTTATCTGTATTAGAAAGAATGTCTATCTCTTCAGCAGTGGTGATATGTAAAAAATGTAAGCGAGTATGATGTTTTTGTGCTAATAACACCATTTTTTCGGTAGCTTTTATACACGCTTCTCTAGAACGAATGTAAGGATGAAGAGAAAATGGTATTTTTTTGTTGTTATAATCTTGTTTAATTTTTTCAAGATTAGCATTTATCATCAACTCATCTTCGGAATGAATGACGATAGGAAGATGTATCTTAGAAAAGATATTGTTTAACGCCATTTCGTTGTCAATAAGCATATTGCCGGTAGAAGAGGCTATAAACACTTTAATTCCGGGTATGATTTTAGGATTAATATTAAGAAGTTCGTCTAAATTGTCGTTGGTAGCACCAATGTAAAATGCAAAATTCACCAAAGATTTTTCTTTTGTGGATTCTATTTTCTGTTCTATAAGTTTTTTTGTAGTGGTTTGAGGAATAACATTAGGCATATCAAAAACACTGGTTACACCACCGGATAATGCAGCTTTCGATTCAGAGTGAAAATCAGCTTTGTGTGTCAACCCCGGATCTCTAAAGTGAACATGGGTGTCGATAATTCCCGGAATAACCAATTGCTTGCTTGCATCTATAATTTTATCGAAAGAACCTTCAGGAGTATTCTTAGAATAAGAAACCGATTCAATAAATGAGTCTTGAATAACAATGTGTCCTATTGCACTTTTATCTTCATTTATAATAAGTCCGTTCTTAATAAGAGTTCTCATCGACTGTAATTTTCAAACCAACTGCGAATTTTCATTTTTAAAACACCCCAAACAGCTTCATTAAAAATACCGCCGGTCATTTTTGAATTACCTAATTGACGATCGTGAAAGATGATAGGAATTTCAGTTATTTTGAATTTGTATTTCCATGCTTTAAATTTCATCTCAATTTGGAAAGCGTAGCCTTTCATTTTTATTTCATCGAGATTTATTGTTTTTAAAACATCAATTTTGTAGCAAACAAATCCGGCAGTAGTATCCATTATTTTCATGCCGGTTACTAAACGAACATAAGCTGATGCGTAATAAGACATTAAAACACGACCAATCGGCCAGTTTACCACATTTACGCCCGAGATATACCGGGAACCGATAGCAACATCGTAATTATCATTGGCAATAGCATCATGAAGGTCAATGAGTTTGTCCGGTGGATGCGAAAAATCAGCATCCATCTCATTTACAATGGGGTAATTGTGTTCGATAGCCCATTTAAATCCTGTAATGTATGCAGTGCCTAAACCAAGTTTTCCTTTTCGTTCGAGAATATGTAAACGCGATGAAAACTCTTTTTGTAATTGTTTTACAATATCGGCAGTTCCATCGGGAGAATTGTCATCAACAATGAGAATGTGAAAATAATCAGCAAGAGAAAAAACTTTTTTTATAATCGTTTCTATATTTTCTTTCTCGTTGTATGTTGGTATAATAACAAGTGTCTTCATTTAGTTGTGTTGACTATCTTAACTTACAAACATACATAAAATTTTATTTCAAGTAGCTAAAATGCTATAATGATAAAAAACATTTCACATCAACTAGTTGATTTATATTAGCTTACAAAATGATGAAAGAATAGAGGTGAAAAAAGTAAAATAAAGCATTGTTGTCTATAAAAAGAGTTGTAATATTGCAATCCCATTTTTAGGGAATCGTTCTGCAAAAAAAGAAGGAAACTTTTTTTCAAAAAAAAATAAAAAAAGGTTTGGCGGTTGAGATAAGAGGTATTACTTT
>CAZSHT010000068.1:0-9107 GCA_964606715.1 uncultured Bacteroidales bacterium | reverse complement strand
TCTTCGAAGCGTTTCAACAAAATGCTGTCGGGGACTCCCAGATATTGAATCGATGCTTTGGCATCTTCTACTAACTTATCGTTAGGATAATCGTGAATAAATTCGGTATAATATTTTTTTGCTTTTGCTGTATCACCCACAATTTGTTCATACGAAAATGCTTTTAGAAACAAAGCCATCGATGCTTGCGGCGATGATTTATAATGCTTCAATATTTTATCGAAATATAGAACAGCGGTTTTTCCGCGTTGCAATGACATTGCCAGACGAGCTGCTTGCATCAAATATTTCGGACTCATCGTGTCATCGGGGAAAGTATTGGAATATCGTGCATAGAGCAACAGCATCGGATCGGCATAACGCATATTAATTTCGTGGGTTGAATCGTTATACATCTTATGTTCCAAATCCGTTATCTTTTTTATCATTTGTTGTTTCTCCGACAACGAATCTTTTACCGACATTTGAGAAGTGCCTTCACCTCCCGTATTACACGACACTAACGAAAACATTGAAAGTATTACAGCCGAAAAAAACAATTTCCAATAACTCATAATCTTATTTGTTTAAAATGACTTTATAATGCACCGAAATTTTATTAGTTCGTATTTGTTCCAATTTCTTTCGCAATAATTTTTTCTTCAAAGTAGAAAGATGATCGACAAACAAGATTCCTTCGAGGTGATCATATTCGTGTTGTATAATTCGTGCAGGAATCCCCTCAAACTCTTCTATTTTGTGTTCAAAATTTTCATCATCGTATTCGATGGTAATTTTTGTTTTTCGTTTTACATTTTCCCGAATACCCGGCAAACTCAAACAGCCCTCATTGAATAATTCTTCATCGCCTTCTCGTTTTGTAATTTTTGCATTGATAAAAATCCGTTTAAAATCGGCTAATTCGGGTTTCTCTTCGCCATACGGTGAGGCATCTACCAAAAACAAACGGATAGATTTAGCAATCTGAGGAGCTGCCAATCCTACACCATCGGAATGGTGCATCGTCTCAAACATATTGTCTATCAATATTTTCAAATCGGGATAATCCGGAGAAATGTCTTTTGCCACTTCCCGCAATACCGGATTTCCATACAATGCTATCGGTAATTTCATTGCTCTAATGTTTTTAAATAATCTTGTAAGATAATCGTTGCACTCACTTTGTCTATCATCGCTTTGTCGCGACGGCGTTTTTTCTTCAAGCCTCCGTCTATCATCGACTGAAACGCCAATTTTGAAGTGTATCGTTCATCGACCATCACTATTTCTTGTGTCAATTGTTTTTTTAATTGTTCTACAAAAATACGGATTTTCTCTTGTATCACACTCGGAATATCGTGGTCTCGTTCGGGAAATCCCACAATGATTTTCTCGACCGGCTCTTTGGCTATGTAATCCTTCAAAAAATCAAATAAAATGTTGGTGAGCACGGTTGTCAACGGAGTTGCTATTATTTTTTCGGGATCGGTAACGGCAATACCCGTCCGTTTTGTTCCGTAATCAATAGCTAAAATGCGTCCCATAGAAACCTGTTATTTTTCTCTTAAAATAATATTTATAGGCACACCCCTAAAATCAAAATGTTGTCGCAACTTATTTTCCAAGAATCGTTTATATGGATCTCTAACATATTGAGGCAGATTGGCAAAAAAGGCAAACGACACCGAATTGCGAGTGGGCAACTGACTGATGTATTTTATTTTTATTCGTTTCCCTTTTACTGCCGGTGGCGGAAAATCTGCTATCAATGGCAATAGAGTGGCGTTTAACTTGGAAGTCGTTACTTTTCGTTTTTTATTCTCATACACTTCTTGAATGATATCCAACAAATCATACACCCGTTGTTTTTTCAATGCCGAAATGAACAATACGGGAATATCGGTAAACGGTGCTATCTTGTCAAGCAATTCTTTTTTATATTGCTTCATTGTATTGGTTTCTTTCTCTACCAAATCCCATTTGTTGATTAAGATAATAACACCTTTATTGTTTTTCTTTATGATGCTGAAAATTGATAAATCCTGTGACCCTATTCCTACCGAAGCATCGATAAGTAAAACTACGACATCGGAATTTTCGATAGCCCGAATGGACCGCACCACCGAATAATATTCCAAGTCTTCGTGGACTTTTGCCTTTTTGCGAATACCTGCCGTATCAATCAAAATAAATTCGTGTCCAAACTTATGGTAGTGCGAATTGATAGCATCACGAGTTGTCCCCGGAATATCGGTTACAATGTTTCTGTCGGTTCCCAACAAAGCATTTACCAAAGTTGATTTTCCGGCATTGGGACGCCCCACAAATGTTATACGGGGAATATCTTTTATTTCGGTTTCCGGTTCTTCTTTCGGGAAAGCAGCTACCACAGCATCGAGCAATTCGCCTGTCCCACCGCCATTGACCGATGAAAGCGGAAACAATTCTTCGAAACCAAGACTGTAAAATTCCTGTGCATCGGCATACCGCATTGCATTATCGACTTTATTTACCGCCAGCAAAACGCGTTTTCCGCTACGACGCAACATATTTGTAATGTATTCATCTAAATCGGTAATTCCCGTTGTTACATCTACCATAAACACCAACACATCAGCTTCTTCTACTGCCAACAACACCTGTTTTCGTATTTCGGACTCAAACACATCTTCCGAATTGACGACATATCCCCCTGTGTCGATAACTGAGAATTCTACGCCATTCCACTCACTCTTACCATAGATTCTGTCGCGGGTAACACCTTCCATTTCATCAACAATCGAAACGCGTTCTCCTTGCAAACGATTGAAAAGTGTCGATTTTCCGACATTCGGACGACCAACGATTGCTGCTATTTTCATACTAAATTTTTATTTGTTTTTTATCTGTATCAATTCTCCCGAAGGCGAAAAAATGATTTCTTTTGAAGACAAATTTTTTATCGGCAAATAATAAATCTCTCCCAATTGTAAAAGGCGAACTGTGTTTTTTATAAAAACAGTATTACCACAACTCACCGTCAGCTCTGCTTCTTGCGGAACTCTGTAAGGAAATCCGTTTCCTTTGTGCAAATCTACCTTGCAATGCTGTTGTGGCTGTAATTTCAAAATTGCAACCAATGGTGTCCCTACACTGTCATTTATGCCTTTTTGAGAATCCCAAAAAGCCAATGTATCTGTCAAATAATGTAGTGTCGGCACAAATTTAAAATTAAATTGTCGATATGTTTTTTTTATACCACCTGTAAGCAACTGGTATAATGAAGCTTCCAAACTGTCCAAACGATGTAGCATCAATTTTAATGCTCCTGCCGATCGTGCTACGGTGTCAATGCCGGTTATCAACCTTAACCGTCGTTTTCTTACTTTTATGAGCAAACGGTATATATCATTTGCTATATCAGCCTTCGTTTTTTTTGTTGTGCGTTCGGTATAGACCGGTTTTCGCAACACTACGCTGTCTTTCTTTATCGTTCGGTAAGTTGTGTCGATAATTATTTTCTCATTTCGTTTTATAAACAGATGGTTATAATCCGTTTGTATTTTGGGTGTTGTTGTTTCAAAATGAGATTGTAACGGTAACTGTTTTATCTCATCATCGGTATTGATGCCGGCAATCACACCATTGGGATATAATGACAGATTCAAATATCCGTGTGTAACAAGATAACATTCGGAAGTATCCGGTATTAAATCCGTTTGAACAGATACCGAAGCAATAGAACGACTATCTTGATGAGACAAGCGTTCGGGCAATAATGTCGCAACCGTTTGTTGATAAGGGGTTTCTTCGATTTGTTGTCGTTGTTCAGTAACCGTAATATGCAAAGCCGTTTGGGGCAATGAAAAAACAATGCCTTCATTTCTTATGGGTTTTTGAGTCGTTTTTTGTAACCGTATTACCTGAAGTCCCGAACAAGACGACAAAACCACTAAAACGATTAGAATAGAAAGGTATTTAAAAAATTGCACCATTGGGGTTTGAAAAATTTACGCAAAAATACAAAAACTATTTAACATCTTTTGCTGTTTTTGCTATACCATTAGCACAAACAATTCTTCCCTGTCGTTGTTTTTCTGTCAATTTACAATAGTTTTCTTGCACGCCTGTTTCTTGATATGTTCGCTGATGATACAAATGGTATACAATTGCTCTATTGCGTATTGATTTCAGGTGCAGTCCGTTTTTTACCAGTCGCCATTCTACATCCACATCTTCACCTACTCCTTGATGTGTATAATCTTCATCAAAACCATTGATGTTCAACAGTTGTTGTTTTTGCACACCCCAATTGCATCCGCACAAATGCCGTTGTTTATTTTTCAGCGTAATATAAGGCGAATAAACGGCTTCTTCTATCATTGAACACCCATACCACAATAATTGTATCAGATTCAACGATAACAATCGATTGGTTGCCAACATTCTTTCCGTAAGGCGACGACTCAGCATAACACGACGACCATACAGTAGGACGGTATCGGATATTTGTCGCAAATAATTTTTCACCAAATGCCGATGCGGAATACAATCACCATCAATAAAAATAAGTGTTTCCGCTTTGGCTTTTACGATTGCCTTGTTCAGCATTTCATTTTTGCGAAAGCCCTTATCTTTTGTTTGATGAAGATGAATTATCGGAAACCGATATTGATTTGCTGTCAAAAAAGAAGTTGTTTCATCATTATTGTCATCTTCGGCAATGATAACTTCAAACGCCATCACACTTTGACGAGCCAACCCCTCTAACACCAATCTCAAATACGGCAAGTTTTTATAATAAGCTATTATGACTGAAGCTCTTACCATCAATCAACATAAGTTTTAAAAATAATATCATCTAATGTGCGTTTCGGGACGCGTTGACGATTTTGTTTATCACGCCAATATTTATGGCTTTCGCCTTGCTTCAATTCATCTAATATTACTGTTTCGGCAGGTTTTCCCAATACTATCACTTGTAAGATTTCCAAGATATTCGGGATTTGCAAGTTTTCGCGTAAGCGTTCCTTATCAATGGCAGCAATGATGCACCCACCAAATCCTTTTTCGGTAGCACCAAGCAAAATACTCTGAGCCGCCAAACCGTGGTCGCAATAATTATTGGTGGTAATAGTTGTGTCGAGCAACTGCACCAGATAAGCCGATGGTCGTTCGGTTTTGGAAGGACCGTCCCAATCGGTCAGATAGCCTGCCCACGCCAATGTTTCAAAGATTCGGCCATTGGTATTTTTTTCATTAGATACAATGTATCGCAGGGGTTGCATATTTTTTGCCGAAGAAGTCAGTCGTGCCAAATCTACTAAGTCCAAAAGGTCTTGCTCAGCAATGTTGTATGAATTATCGAAACGCCTGTAACAGCGTGTTTTTTGCACTAAATCCTTCAATCTCATAATAGTTTTATTTTTCTAAATTCCAATCGAGTAAAATTTGTGCCAATTTCTGCACCGGCAAACCCATTACATTGAAATATGAACCTTCTATTTTTGTAATCCCAACATATCCTATCCATTCCTGAATACCATAAGCTCCCGCTTTGTCGAACGGTTGATATTTGTCAATGTAATAATTGATTTCATCATCGGACAAAGTCTTGAAAAACACTTTTGTAACATCATCAAAATGATAAGTCTTATATCTATCCGACACACACACGCCTGAAACGACAAAATGAGATTTTCCCGACAATGCTTTCAGATATTGCTGTGCCTCTGTTTTGTTTTTGGGCTTTCCTAATATTTGATTTTCATTAATTACCACCGTATCGGCTGTAATCAACAAAGTATCGGGCTGTAGCTTTCCAATTTTCGAGGTATAAGTCTCCGTTTTTTGTATTGCCAAATAACGGGCAGTCTCCATAGCGGGAAGAGACATCGGTACCATTTCTTCGGTATCTATGGAAATTTGCGAAAACGACAAACCGAGCTCTGCAAACAAATCGTTTCTTCGTGGCGATTTCGACGCTAAAATAAATCGATGATTACGATATTTTTGGGTAAGCAGCATTTAGTTTGCTTGTGTGTCTTCCAATTTATGGCAGATGATTTTCATTGATTTTTCTATCACCTCATTATCTTACGACAATACCGCTTTGGAATATTTTTTTGCAACAACAGTTTCTAATTGGTCGGCATATTCCGTTCTGTCAAACTCCTTGCATTCGTCAATTGACGAAACTTCTTGCATTGAGAAATTTACAGCATGCATAAATTCCGGTGATCGTTTGGCCCCTTCACCAATATTAATCAACACAACATCATCATTATGGATAGAGCCGTTGTTCAAAGCACTAAAGAATCCACCTAAGGCTACTGTTGCTGCCGGTCCTACTTTTACCGTAGTGTTGTAAGTTGTGTAACGCGCAATATCAACGGCATCATCTTCATTGAACGATAAAATTTCGCCATTGCTGCGTTTCACAATATCGGCAATAATCGGATAAGTTGTTGGGTTTCCGGTCGACAAAGTCGGGATTGTGGTTTGCGGTTGTTCCAATATCGGATAATCGGTCAACCAGCCATTGGGGAAGTTAGTTTTTTTAGCGTTTTCCCACGCCATTGCCATTGGATTGCAGCGATGTGGTTGAGACAAAATAAACCGTGGCATTTGTTTTATCAATCCGGTGCCATCTAATTCACGAATTGCTTTTTCAATGGCAATAGGTCCCGTTCCGCCACTCAATGCTTGCACATATACCGTTGGGAAGGTGTCCATTAGGCGTAACCACTCAAATACCATCGTGCGTTTGGCCTCCACTCGAATCGGATCGATATTACCCAATGATATCAACAGTCCGTATTTTTTTGCATATTCGGCAGCCAATTGTTTGGCCTTGGCATAATCGCCTTTTACTTTAAAAATGCGTTGTCCGTAGGTGCCTATCTCTGCCTGATGTGTTTCTTGAGCATTTTCGGGAATAAATACCGACAATGAGATACCTGCTAATGCTAAATAACGAGAATAAGCCGTAGCAATATTTCCGGTACTGGCAATGACATATTCTTTCACACCTTGTTCTTTCAAAATACTGGCAGCCATTGTAGCCGCGGCATCTTTAAAAGTCCCTGTTCCTTTGTTTTCGTCATTGCGATATACAAACACTTTGCAGTTTATGCCATAATGTTTTTGAGCGTATTCTTCCAAAAAAGACCAATGATCAACAGGAATAGCACCTTCACCCATTGATATGATATTTTCTTTGTGATCTAACGGCAGAAAATCGAAATACCGCCATAAGCTGTCAGGATATTGACAATTATCTTTTTTTATAAATTCTACCACTTCGGCAATATCTCTATTATATTCTACCGTTACACCGTTGGTTCCGTCCTTGCATTTTTGGTTCATTGCAAACCAATCGCGAAAACTACCAATTATTTCTCCTGTCGAATTACACCGTAATACATATTTATCCTTCATAATCATTTATTCTGTAGGTAATGAGAAACTCATAATGAGTCTCGTCATCAGGTTGTATATATTTATCTTTTGTTTTTGTTCGCCATGAATTTCATGGGCGTTTACTTCCAGAAATTCATTAAAAAAATCATGTAAATGCTCTTGAAATATTTTTTTGTCAATTGCCATCTTCTCTATTATCAAAGCTATTTTTACATTAAAAACAGTTTGTATTAAGAAATCAACATACACTTTACATAATTCTGTGTAATATTCTTGTTCGTAACATTTTTTTTCAAATAACTCAATGGCTTGTCCGTCAAACCCGAGTTTTACCAACAAGTTGGCTTTTTGCAACAAGAAAGATGTATTTTTAGTATCGTATGAGATTGCCAAATCAAGATGTTTTATCGCTTCTTCTATTAAATCAAGCTCTATTTCTGCCAAAGACAATGCTGCATATACTTCGGCATTTTCAGAATCAAGTAATAAGATTCTTTTGAAATAACGAATGGCTGTTTGGGGTTGTTCCGCATAATAATGACAATAGGCAAGAGCCAATAAATAATCGGTATTGAATTCTTCTTTTTCCAATAAATATTCGTAATAGCGAATAGCATTGGCGAAATCTTCTTTCTCATAATACAACCGGGCTATTTTTTCAAAAACATCCGTCAATGAATTGTTAATAGCAATTGTATACAGATAAGCGTCTAATGCTTTTTCGGTATCTTCTTTTCGCAAAAACACATCTCCCAACTTATCCCAAAAGATTGCATCGAAGGGATCGTCTTCTAAACCATTGATTAGCAACTTCTCCAATCTGTTGTAATAACCTAATTTCTCGTAAGTTATCACCATGTCATAAAGCAAACCAAATTGAAATCCATCTTTTTCAAATCCGGCTTCTAGAAATGGTAATGCTTCCTTATAATTTTTTGTTGTAACCAAATATGAGGCAATGTATTCAACAAACTCATATCGATCGTCTTCTGCCATCGACAAACAGGCATAATACGATTCCAAAGCCTGATGCATATTCTTTAATTGGACAAACACATTGCCTTTCAACAATTGAAACTCAGGATTTGAATGTTCCAAATGTTCTATTTCTTTCAACTGTTGAAATGCTTTTTTATAATGCCGTTGATGAAAAAAGACACTGGCTTTTAATAGCAGTACTTCCGATGAAAACGGATGCTGTTTGAGAGCCATCTCAATAGCTTTCAATGCCTTATCGTATTTTGATTTCTCGGAGTAATACGAAATAATATCCAAAAAATCATCGACATCAAAAAAATGAGAGGTGTGTTGTCCCAACATCATCTCATATTTATCGACTAAGCCTTCTGTTTGCTCATCAGAAAAATCAAAATAATCATTGAAATTTTCTTCCATAGAATAATGAAAATTAGCGAATATCTATTTTTTTATTAAATCGCTTATTTTCGTATAAGTTTCATCGAAATGCTCGATTGCTTCATTGGCCAAATCGGCATAATATTTTTTTAAAGCCGCCTCTTTATTTTCGGGATGATTGATACGGTCAATAATGGATTGGTGTTTTTGAGATGATTCGGTAATAATTGTTTCCAATGTTTTTTTACTTTCTTCATCATCTTTTACATCGTAAATCAACAAGGCATCACTAATCAATTCGTCGAATAAAAAGTTTACATCTTGTTTTAGGTGTCGCTTCTTTGCCATAAGTCTTTTAATTTTTCACAAAA
>CAZSHT010000067.1:0-9210 GCA_964606715.1 uncultured Bacteroidales bacterium | reverse complement strand
GTACACAACTGCGGTAAATATTTTTGTTTTTGTTCTTCTGTTCCATAATAATACAAAGGACCTATTCCCAATGAATTGTGGGCTGCCAAAGTAGCTGCTTGCGAGCTGTCTATTCGTGCCAATTCTTCTACGGCAATAATATAAGAAAGGGTGTCCATTCCGCCACCACCATATTGTTCGGGCACATACATTCCAAATAAGCCTAACTCTCCCATAGCCTTCGTAAGCTCATAAGAGAATTCGCCTTTTTCATCTAATTCTTTTGCTTTTGGTCGCACTTCCCGTTCAGCAAAATCACGAACGGTTTGGCGTATTAATTCTTGTTCTTCTGATAAATTAAAATCCATTGTTTGTTATTTTTCAAATTTTGACAAATATACTATCTTTTAAATACTTTCAAATATTTTTTCTTAATTCATTAAACGAAAAATCATCTCTTTCAACAAGTCTCCACTCGACACATCGACACT
Organism: uncultured Bacteroidales bacterium; assembly: GCA_964606715.1. Classification (GTDB taxonomy): domain Bacteria; phylum Bacteroidota; class Bacteroidia; order Bacteroidales; family JALTDM01; genus CAZSHT01. The sequence goes on along the minus strand of CAZSHT010000067.1, from coordinate 8,740 downwards.
GTCGACACCTTTTGACTTCAAATCATATTCTCGCAAAATAGAAATATTTTCTTTTATCTTTTCGATATGATAATGACTTGCTTCTTTGGCATAATCGTCTAAAAAATAAGGATTAATACCCATATCTGCCGCCAAGCTGCGTCTATCGGACTGTCCCGCTAAACTTTTATACAACAATAGTTTTGTGAAATATTGAAAAACCATTGTTACCGTAACAACAAATGGATGCTGGTTTGGGTTTTGGCTAAAATACTGAGCTATCAAATTGGCTTTTCGATGATTGCGTTGACCAATTGCTTTCTGCAACTCAAAAATATTATAATCTTTACTGATACCAATATTATCTTCGATATGTTGTTCCGTTATATTCTTCTCATCTTCCAGTAAAAGAATCAACTTGTCCAATTCATTAACCATTTTACTTAAATCGGCTCCCAAAAACTCCACCAACATACTTAGCCCTTTCTCCGTTATTGTTTTATCTTTTTGTTTCAAATAGGTTCTCACCCAGTCTGGTAATTGCCTGTCTTTCAGCTTATTCGAAACAAACAACGCATACTTCTTATCAATGTCTTTCAATAATTTTTTCCGCTTATCATAAGTACCGTTTTTATAAGCAAAAACTAAAATTGTCGTATCCTGAGGGGAAGCGGTATAAACCGACAATTTGTCTAACTGTCGCAATTGTTGAGCTTCTTTCACTATCACAACTTGATATTGTGTCATCATCGGGAACCGTCGCGACACATGAATAATCTCCTCTACCGAAGTTTCTTTCCCGTATAAAATTGTTAAATTAAAATCGCGTTCTTCTTCGCTGAGAATATGTGTTTCAAAATAATCGGTTATCTTGTCGATATAATACGATTCATCACCCATCAAAAAATAGACAGGTCGATATATTTTATTTCTTAATTCTTTGACTAACGCTTCGTATGTTATCATTTTATACGACCCTGATAATCATTTATCGCATGTTTCAACACTTCTACGGCAGCTTTCAGGTCTTCTCGTTTCAAAACATATGCAATACGCACCTCATCATGTCCTAATCCTTTTGTAGAATAAAAACCTGCAGCCGGTGCCAACATTACCGTTTGATTGTTATAGGAATATTCTTCCAGCAACCATTGTGCAAATTTATCGGCATCATCAATAGGTAATTTCACTACGACATAAAATGCCCCTTTTGGGTTTGGACAAAACACACCTTCGATAGCATTCAACGCATTCACCAAATAGTCGCGACGAGCAACATATTCATCATAAACTTCTTCGAAATATTCTTCGGGCGTTTCTAACGCTGCTTCCGAAGCAAATTGACCAAATGACGGGGGACTCAAGCGAGCTTGAGCAAACTTCAGCACCGTATCCAACACGGCTTTATTGCGAGTAACCAATGCTCCTATTCTAAAACCACAAGCACTGTATCGTTTTGAAACCGAATCCAATAAAATCGCATTATCTTCCAAACCTTTCAGGTTTAATACCGAAAAATGCTCGTTTCCATCGTAACAAAATTCCCGATAAACTTCATCTGCATAGAGATACAGATTATGTTTCTTTACTATTTCTGCCAATTGCTCTAATTCTTCTTTCGAATACAGATAGCCTGTCGGATTATTCGGATTACACACCATTATCCCTTTGGTTTTCGGACCTATCAATTTCTCCACTTCAGCCATTGGCGGTAACGCAAATCCGTTGTCGATGGACGATGTTACGGGCACTATCTTCACTCCTGCTTGTACAGCAAAAGCATTATAGTTTGTATAAAACGGTTCGGGAATTATCACCTCATCACCGGGATTCATTGTTGCAAAAAAAGCAAACAATATGGCTTCCGAGCCCCCTGTTGTTATCAGAATCTGTGAAAAATCTACGGAAATCCCTACCGATTGATAATAATCTGCCAATTTCCTTCGATACGATTCAATACCTGCCGAATGACTGTACTCTATCGTCTTTGTTTTTAATGAGCGTAGAGCGTCTAAAGCTACTTCCGGTGTTTTAATGTCGGGTTGACCTATATTAAGATGATATACTTTTATGCCTCGTTTTTTTGCTTTTTCGGCAAATGGCACCAATTTACGAATTGGTGAAGCCGGCATTTCTTGTCCGCGTTGAGATATCGTTGTCATATAATTTATTTTTTATTGATAATATTTCCTTTTATTGTCAAAACCATCGGTGAAGGCGAAGCCGTAGAATAAACAAATATTTTCTTTCTGAAAGTGGTGATTTCGGCAGCTTTAAAACTTATTTTTAATTCGGCCGTTTTGCCTTTGGGCAATTCTTCTCTTGGCCAATCTACCGACATATTATGACAAGTAGAACGCACATCCAACAAAATGATTTCTTCTGAACTTGCATTTTTAAATTTAAACGAATAAGTAACATTACTTCCCAAAATAATATTTCCAAAATTATGTGTCGTTTCTTCAAATACGATAGTCGTGTCATTTCTTGTTGAAACACTATCGGCACAACCAATCAACGGTAAGAAAAAAAGACTTAGAATGAAGATTATACTTTGGGTTCGCATTGCGTTTATTTTCATCAACAAACCTAGTATTTTTTTTTAATTTACCAAATGCTGTATAAAAGAGAAATACAGGGATTTCAAACAAGTTTTTCCACAAGAAAAATAAGATTTTCAATAAACGGATAAAAAGCTATTAAAAACAAAATTATCGTTATAGAAATATCAAACCATAATATTCTTAAAAGAACATAATGCTTTAATATTGACAATATTATAATTCGTTGCAACAAGAATTCAATGAAAAACAAAAATAATTGAACACTGTATGTATTATATTGCAATGCCTCATAAATTCGCCCTCGCAACAATTCGGAAAATGCTCTCTGCAAACCGGTACTCAAGCAATCACCTCTGCACAATGAATGAATAGGATAGTTTAAATCTTGTGCATTAAAAATGCCGAAATAAATGATAATCAAACCACTTATTCCGGCAAAAATAAAATTAATCGAACGGTATATTCTTGCTGATTTGTCGATTTTATTCTTCTTTATCTTTGTTTATTTCGTCGTATTTTTTATTTATCTCATCGAAACGATTCATTTGTTCTTCGGTCATTTTTGAAGATACCAAACCAAATTGAGCTATCATAGCCGCTATCTTTGTTCCGTAAGCCACCACATTGACAGCAGCACCAATATCTCCTTCTTCAGCTTTTTTGCTTACTTCATACAATTTGTCAACTGAGGCTTCATACTCATCAAGAGCTTTGTCGTAATCACCCGACTTGATATAATCGGAAACCAATATAGAAATATCTTTTTCTTCTGTATTCTCCATATCTTCTGTCGCCGATTCCTCCATAGTGTCATCAATAACTTCTTCTGCTTCATCCATTTGGTCAGCAGTTTCTTGTAATTGTTCTGATGCTTTTTGTAAATCATCTGAAAAATCTTTTAAATTATCAGCAGCACTGTATATGGCTATGTACCAAACAATTGCAATAATTGTCGCTAATATCGAAATTATCAATCCTGCTAAACTAAGACCTTTGGGCTCATTGGCTTTTGAATTTTTCGAAAATGCAATTGCTGCCAAAACAATCCCAATACTTCCCGGCACAATAGCATATACACCAATACAAGGAATAAATGACAATATCAATGCTAAAATACCTAATACCAATCCGACTATTGCTAATGCCGATGATGTTCCCGTTTTTTGGGGAGGATTTTGAATCGATGTCGATTCATTTTGTTCTTGCTGTGTTGAGTTTTGTTGTTCTTCCATTTTTATTTCTTTTTAATTATATGACAAAAATAAAGCAAAAAACGCTTTCCAATACTGTCTATTCTCTATAATTATCAACAAGTGTTTATTCCAAGATTTTTGATAAATCTTTCTCTAATGTCTCTTTTGGTATTTCGACAATACGCCCAATTTCTTTATTTTTTCGGCGAATAATAATTGTTGGTATGCGTTTTATTGCAAATACCGAAACATCTCCGTGTAATGTCTTTTTATCTCGATTGACACCTATCAAATGAATGGCATTGGAAGATATTTTCATTTCTTCCAAAATTTTTAAGAATCGTGGCACTTCCCTTTTACTATCGCTACACCAAGTTCCCATAATAATGATAAACGATAAATCTTTTTTATTTTTTATCGATTTTAAAGTTTTGGCATCTACAACATATGCTTGCTGTTCTTTGTTATACCATTCGGCATAAGGTAGTTCCAAGAGGTTTTCTTCGCCAAATTCGCCCAACAGCATTGCATTTTCTGCCAAGATATTCTGTTTTTCAGAATCTTCCTGTGCTTTCAATACGGAAACACTTGCTAAAGACAAAAACAAGATAAGTAAAAACAGCTTATTCATCATACGCTTTTAATAAGAGTGTCATCATTTCAATAGCAGCAGAGGCTATTGAGGTCCCCGGACCAAAGATTGCTGCCACCCCGTGCTCATACAAAAACTTGTAATCTTGATGCGGGATAACACCTCCAACTATTACCATTATATCATCGCGACCTTGTTTTTTCAATTCTTCAATCACGGTAGGAACCAATGTTTTATGCCCTGCCGCCAAACTCGAAACGCCTAAAATATGAACATCATTTTCCACCGCTTGTTTCACCGCTTCTTCGGGTGTTTGAAATAATGGTCCCACATCGACATCGAAACCTAAATCGGCATATCCGGTAGCTACCACCTTGGCACCTCTATCGTGTCCGTCTTGTCCCAGTTTAGCTATCATTATTCGCGGTTGCCGACCTTCTTTTTCTGCAAATTTCGCTACTAATTTTTTTGCTTCACGAAATTCGTCATTTTCTTTTATTTCTGATGAATACACGCCTGTAATTGATTTTATTTGTGCTTTATATCGTCCCGAAACATCTTCTATGGCATCGGATATTTCGCCCAAAGTAGCCATTCTTCGAGCCGCTTCTACTGCTAATTCCAAAAGATTTTCATCACCTGTCTTTGCGGCAAGAGTTATTTTCCCCAATATTTCTTCTACGGCTTTACCGTCTCGCTCTCGTTTCAACTTTTGTAAGCGTTCAATTTGAGATTTTAACACAACCGTATTATCCACCTCTAAAATATCAATAGGATCTTCTTTCTCCAAACGATATTGATTAAGCCCGACAATTGTATCTAATCCGGCATCTATTCGAGCCTGTTTTCGTGCAGCAGCTTCTTCAATTCGTAGTTTCGGCAAACCACTCTCTATTGCTTTTGCCATTCCTCCCAAGGCTTCGACTTCTTGAATCAATGCCCACGCTTTTTGCATCAACTCATTAGTCAACGACTCTACAAAATACGAACCTGCCCACGGATCAACACTTTTTGTAATAGCGGTTTCTTCCTGTATGTAGATTTGCGTATTTCGAGCTATTCGTGCCGAAAAATCGGTAGGCAAGGCGATAGCCTCATCCAAAGCATTGGTGTGTAACGACTGAGTATGTCCCAATGCTGCCGCCATTGCTTCCACACAAGTTCGTGCTACATTATTAAACGGATCTTGTTCTGTCAAGCTCCACCCCGATGTTTGGCTATGGGTTCGCAAAGCCATTGATTTTGGATTTTTCGGATTAAATTGTTTTACAATCTTTGCCCACAACATTCGTGCTGCACGCATTTTGGCAATCTCAACAAAATGATTCATTCCAATGCCCCAAAAAAACGACAATCGTGGTGCAAACTCATCAATATTTAATCCTGATTTTAGTCCTGTTCGGATATATTCCAAACCATCGGCAAGAGTATATGCCATTTCTATATCTGCTGTTCCGCCTGCTTCTTGTATATGATAACCCGAAATACTTATCGAGTTGAACTTCGGCATATTTTGAGCAGTATATTTAAAAATATCCGAAATGATTCGCATTGACATCTCCGGAGGATAGATATAGGTGTTTCGCACCATAAATTCTTTCAGGATATCATTTTGAATTGTCCCTGATAATTTTTCTTTCGACACACCTTGTCGCTCGGCGGCTACAATATAAAATGCCATCACCGGTAAAACGGCTCCATTCATCGTCATCGACACCGACATCTTATCCAACGGAATCTGATTGAACAAAATCTCCATATCCAACACCGAATCAATAGCTACTCCGGCTTTCCCCACATCGCCAACGACTCTCGGATTGTCAGAATCGTAACCTCTGTGAGTTGCCAAATCAAAAGCCACCGAAAGTCCTTTTTGTCCTGCTGCCAGATTACGACGATAAAAAGCATTGCTTTCTTCTGCTGTCGAAAATCCGGCATATTGCCGTATTGTCCAAGGACGGGTTACATACATCGATGAATATGGTCCTCGTAAAAACGGTGGAAATCCTGCTACAAAATCAAGATGGTTGAGTGTTTCGATATCTTTTTTTGCATATTGTGATTTCACCTCTATCCCTTCCGGTGTTTTCCACGCTATTGTTTCTTTCGAAGAATCAACAGTAATATCATCTTTAAATAATTCTGTATATGTTTTATTTATCATATCACTAGATATTAACTTTTTTTTCACTTAATTTTTTTGATATATCGTTCAAGATTCTCAAAATATCAACACCTGTATAAATAAAATAATCGGCTCCGGCTTGTTTCAATATATCCTTATCTTTTTTCGGATTTCCCGCAATTATTTTCACCCCATCTATTTGCTTAAATAACGCCGGCACAAAAGTAACATACTCATTGTCGGCACCGCATACTGCCAAAATATCAGCTCCGCTATTTCGATAAGCATCTATTCCTTCGTCGATTGTATCAAATCCAAGATTATCAATTATTTCAAATCCTGCGCACCCCAAAAAATTAAGCACAAAACCGGCACGAGCTCTTCGCATTGTTACATCTCCATAGGTAAACAAGAAAACTTTCGGTTTTTTTGAAAAATGCCGTTCATTTTCGAGCCGTATTTTTTCAATTTCTTCTGCTAACCGGAATTGTTTCAATCCTTTTGTGTCTTCATCAGAATCATCGGATAGTAAGTTTTTCACCAATGGTAGCATTTCTTCCGATAGGTTAGGATAATTATTGACTCCTACCAAAACTCTTTTTCGGCTATTAAACGCTTCTATAACTTTGGAGGCATTTGCTTCTATTGATTTTTTTAATTCTCCTGTTTTACAATATTGTTCAAATCCTCCGTTTTTTTCTATCTCAGAAAACATTGTCCAAACTCTTTCTCCAAGTTGATGTGTCAATATTTCTATATAATAAGCTCCTTTTGCAGGATCATCAACTGCCGACAAGTGAGCCTCTTTTGCCAAAATATGATGAACATTTCGAGCGATGCGTCGTGAAAAACTGTTTGGTTGCTCATAAAAATAATCAAACGGCAAAACAGTTAAGGTATCTGCTCCCCCTATCACCGCCGACATCGATTCGGTGGTATTTCGCAACATATTAAGATAAGCATCAAATATTGTCTTGTTCCACACCGAAGTTATTGCTGAGATTCGTATTTTCTCAAAAGCATCAAAATCAGAGCCATACGAGTCAATCAATTTACTCCACAAAAGGCGGAAGACTCTTAATTTTGCTATCTCTACAAAATAAAACGACCCTATCGAAAATAAAAAATCAATGCGAGAAACGATATCTTTCGGTTTTTCAAAAAAAGTAATATATGCCGATGCTATAGACAACGCATTAGCCAATTCTTGTTCTACAGAAGCTGCAGCATTGTGAAAATAATTAGCTTTTACCAAAAGATAACGCACATTCTTATGTTCTGCAAATTTTTCTTTTAATATTGAGACATAAGACATTGGGACTGTCATTTCTGTCGTCAAAGCCAATTCACTCAAAAAATCAAAACCAAACAAAAACTCTACTTTCGGATGTTTTTTCACAAAGTCTATAATGTTTTCATCTTCTACTATTTGTTTCAACACCGGATTGGGTGCAATAATTGCTATGCGTTTGATTTTACTTCTAAACTCATCTTTGTCTATATACAAAAGAATGGCTCGAAGATTTTCTACTTCATCAGTTGTTTCAAGAATAAATTCAAACGCATTAACATCACCGGCAAATGCTTCATTTAATTCATCTATTGGTTTATTTTTTAAATGAAACTGTTCATTTATAAGCCAATTTGTTGTAATTGAAGATAATAGTTTTTTTGAAAAATCATCTTGCAAATGGGGCAATGATTTAAGATTCTCTTTCATTGCCAAAGGAGGCAGTTTCAGATTTTCAGAGATTTCCCAATATAATGTTTCGTAAGATTTTCCTTTTAGATCCTTTTCTATTTTTTCTATCCACTCTTGTTTTGTTTGTTGAGGAAATTCAGACATTAATAATTCTTTTGCCATTACATTCATTTTTTAGAATTAAGACAAAAATACAAAAGCCCCGATAATTATCGGGGCTTTTGTAAAATTAAATTTGTTGTATGCTTATTTCACAACAGTTACTGTTCCTGAATAATGGTGTTCTTCACCATTAACATCTTTCAAGACAACTAACCAAACATAAGTATCATTCGGCACCATTTTACCTGTATTTTGATATCGGCCATTCCAACCACCTTCTACTTCCACAACCGATTCTGTTCCTGCCGGTTTCACATCGGTTTCATAGATAACTTGCCCCCAGCGGTCATAAATCCACAGGTGATAATTTTTACCGTCAATACCTATTCCCTTAGGATACCAATAGTTATTGGAATAACCCGTTCCGGGTGAGAAAGCTGTCGGAGGATAGAAAGTATGTTCCGGTTTGATACGCATCAACAC
>CAZSHT010000066.1:0-9317 GCA_964606715.1 uncultured Bacteroidales bacterium | reverse complement strand
TTTTATGTTCCGAAGAAATCTCTGCTGACGATGTGAAACGGTATTTGTAAAAAAAATCTTTGAGACACAAACTAAAATGTAGAAACTTAATGAAACGATTATTATCATTTACAGCGATATTACTTTTTGTCATAAACTTGTTTTCACAAGACTTGCAATTGCTGTCACATTTTGGTCGTAACAAAGGCGGGCTGAAAGCCTATACCTATGTGCCGAAAGATTTGAATGAAACACAGCCGTTTCAATTGGTGGTGGTCTTGCACGGATGCAACCAAACGGCAAAATCGATAGCGGTTGCTACGGGGTGGAATAAATTGGCGGATTCATTGCATTTTATGGTTTTGTATCCGGAGCAACGACAAATCAACAATGTCAGTAAATGTTTTAATTTTTTTATTCCCTTTCGTGCCAAGCGTGACAAAGGAGAAGTCGCATCAATAAAAAGTATGATAGATTTTTTGTTGGTAAACAATCCGATTGATAAGTCAAAAATCTTTATCACGGGGTTGTCGGCGGGAGGGGCTATGACCAATGCAATGCTCAATGCTTATCCGGAGTTGTTTTCGGCAGGAGCAATGATAGAAGCTCCATCGATATTGGTGGAGTCCTTAGATACTGTTTCCAAAGCGATTCCGCGAGTTGCGATATTGCAAGGTCGTCGCGATGTGGTGGTATTACCGCGTAATGCCGATGCTTTGGTGCAACAATGGGCTGTGAAAAATAAAATTGATACTGCAACGGTTCAGGTAGAGCATCATTATCTTCAAAATGAGAAGCTTACATTGTTTAAATATGCAAATCGTAATGGTGAAGTGAAAATCGAAAAATTATTGTTGTCGGAAGTGGGGCATCGCTTGTGTGTCGACCCGGGAGAAGATATACAACACGGTGGCAAATGTGGTTTATTTGCCAAAGACATTGATTTTTTCTCTACCTATTGGATTGCCGAATTTTTCGGATTGGTGCCGTCACGGGAATAATGTTTTAAACAACGGTTAGCATAACATAAGCATAAGAAAAACGGGCACTCTCAGGATTCATAATAAGGATTTTCTCTCCTTTTTTCAGCTTTCCTGAATGAAACAATTCTTCGAGCATTAAAAATGCAGAAGCCGCACCTACATTTCCCAATTTAGTGAGATTAGTAAACCAAATGGCTTCGTCGATAGGACATCCTACTTTTTGGGTTTCTTCCGAGATTTTTTTTCTGAAAAATTCAGATGACATATGTGGTAAGAAATAATCCAAATCTTTGGTTGAGAAGTTATATTTTTCAACAACCCGTTTCAATGCTTTTGCTCCATATTCAATAATGTTTTCACTCAACAAACGGACATCTTGTGCCAATGCCATTGCCGAATGTCGTTTTATGTCTTCTTTGCTGAGGTCACGCCACGGAATGAGTTGTCCGTTTCCGTCGGGGATACCGCCGGCATACATGCAAGTGCCGAGTTCATTGGAATATGAAATGATATCAATCCAGTCGATATGCAATGATATGTTGTCTGAATTGGGTTTATCTTGTAGCAATGCAACACCTGCACCGTCGGAAAGCATCCAGCGAAGAAAATCCCTGTCGAAAGCAATGTATGGGCTGTTTTTAAGGGCCATTAATTTTTCCGATTCGTCTTTGAAATTGTTGGCACGCATCCACGAAGATAGTTTTTCGGAACCGCCGGCAACAGCATTTTTTACTTCCCCTGATTTCAAAGACAAATAGGCATATTTGAGAGCCAAGATACCTGAATTGCAAGTGCCGACAGGAGAAATAGCTTCCAATGTTCTGTTTTTCATAAGTCCTTGAACCATTTGGGCGTGGGCAGGAATCATTTGGTCGGGTGAAGAAGTTCCCAAAGAGAGTAGTTCTATATCGTTGTCTGTAAATTGTTTGTCAAATAATTTTCGGATAGCGTTTAATGTGATTTCAGCATTATTGTGTGTCGAAGTGCCATCTTTTTTCAAGGCATAATATCTTGTTTTTATGCCATTGTTTCGTAATATTAAGGCTCTGGCTTTTGACTTGATGCCGTTTATTTTTCCAAGGTAATCTTCCATCTCATCATTGGTGACAGGACGGTTTGGCAAAAATTTCTCAATTCTGTTGATATATACTTCTCTCATTTGTCATTATTTCGTTTGCAAACATAACAATAGTTTTTTTTTATAAAACAGTGAATACCGTTTTATTTGTGAGTAAATTTCAACAATGCAATATGGTTTAGATTTCGTTTTGTGAAAGGATAAAACAGATAATATATGATTGTAAACAGCAGGCTGGTAAAAGGTGAAATGACAAAAATTAGAAATAACAAATAATATTTGAAAATTCGTATCAAAACCAACCGATTAGGATTTCCTAAACAGCCTTTTTTTCGAATCTTTTTTGCCCAAATTTTAAAAATTCGTTTAGCATTTTGTTCGGTTGTTTTGATGGAAAAAGTAAGCGGAACACCGCCAAGAGAGACAACCTTTTCTTGAAGATGTGTAAAATCGTTTGTCTCAAGACTTTCTTTGATGATGATTCCGAATTTTGAAGAAGATTCGATTTCTTTGCGAGCAACGCCGGCTTCGGGAAGATTTTTATAAGGACCTTTGTCGCCCGAAAATAACCATTTTATAATGGTCAAAACACTTGTTAGATTATTGTGTCTATCCACAAAAACAATGTTGCCGATATGGTCGGAACCAATTGTCCTCAATTTGTTGTGTATCTTTTTTAAAGCCATTACCCACATATTGCGAGTTCCTCCAATGGTAATAATTTTGGTGTTTTTGAAAATGGGTGCATAGTGTTCATCATTAAGGAGGCTCCATACAGGGATGGAGGGTGAAAGATACCAAACTTGATAGCCCAAGATGATTAAATCATATTTCTTTTGAGGAATATCAACAGGATTTAAAGTGCAAGTAATCCCCAGCACACTTTCGGGCATTATATCGAAAAAATGGTCAGATGACCAAGGAAATGGATATTGTTGAGAAGGTTTAATTTCTTTAAAATCAATATGATAACGGTTGTCGTTGGAGAGGGGCGACAATACATTATTTATTATCTCTTTTAGTTGTCCGCTTTGGCTGTAATACAAGACTAAAATTTCATTTGCCATAAATCAAAATTAATTCATTTTTTTGTCGTAAATCACCGAGATACCGATTGTGATAATAAAAAATATACTGAGATTTACTACTTCATTTCCCATTTGCCAAAGCGAATAGTTTCTTAAAAAAATATCGTAAAATCCGTTGATTGCCCAATTAAGAGGAGATATTCGGCTGAGAGTAAGCATCAGGTTACTCATAATATATACCGGTATCCAAATGCCTCCGACAGCGGCTAATATTACAATAGAGATACTCCCAAAAACAGCGGCTTGGTGTTGTGTCTTGGCAATGGTGCCAACCAAAACAGAATAGCCGGAGGCGGCTAAGCCGATGAAAAAAGTAAATATAATAATTGTGAAAATCTGAAAACTATTGCTAAGCAATAATTTTGGCATACCGAGTGTCGGCAAGAGATAAATGCCGATGGCAACCATAATGAGAGCTTGCAGAACAGCGATAGCAGTGAAAATGAGTATCTTACTTAATAGTAGTTGGTGGTAAGGCAGAGGTGATACTTTGATGCGGTGTAATGTGCCTTCTGTTTTTTCGAAAATGATTTGTCCGGACAAAGGAATAACCATAAAGAAGATGGCAAACACAGTCCATGCCGGCACATTGTGTTGTGTCGAAGTTGGAAGTTTTTCTTGAATATGTGAACCGGCAGTTTTTTCGGATATTCGAACAAGATTCATCGGAAAGATACCGTCATTTTTCTTTCCGTTGAGCGATTGAATTGTTTTGGTGTAAGACTTGAAAACCAATTGTGTTTGCACTTTGGCAATGATTTCCCTGATGGTTCCCAAGATGGCGGTTTTGAAAGAGGCACGAATGATGGGATCAAAAAAGACAGTCAGTTCGGAATGGCGATCTTTTTTTTTGAATTTATGACCGGCCATTGGAATTTGTTTTTTGATTTCGTGGGAGATGACAATACGGATTTTTTTGGTGGTTTTTGGCGGGATAATCAATGCCATTTTATATTTGCCGTCGGTAACTAATCTTTTGGCATCTTCAATGGTAATGGAATCGCCGGCAGTATTGGTAGAGGTTATTTCAAATACATTGGAAGAGTCGAGTCCGGTGATGATACTTCTCCCAACTACATCGTGGTCGTTGTCGACAACAATAATTTTTATCTTTTCTTCTTCAAGAGTTTTGAATGTGGAGTCTTGCAACAAAGTCATTATCAGCACCAAAGCAATGGGCATAACGAAAAGTAATGCCAGTCCTACTTTATCGCGAATAAGCAAAAGAGCGTCTTTCTTTAATATGTGTAAAAATGGTTTCAATCGCGTAATTGTTTGCCTGTTAGATGAATGAAAATATCTTCCAAATTTTTGCACCCATCATATTCCGTAAGGAGATTTTGCATTGTATTGTCGGCTATAAGTCTCCCATTATCAATAATTTTAATTGTGTCGCATAGATTTTCCACATCTTCCATCTGATGAGAGGTGTAAATGATATTGGTGCCTTGATAATTGATTTTTCTCAGAAAATCCAAAATAACTTTTTTCGATTGCACATCAATGCCTGTGGTTGGTTCGTCGAGAAGCAATAATTTGGGTTGATGCAAAAGTCCGCAAATGAGGTTAATACGGCGTTTCATACCACCGGAATAAGTCTTTATTTTATCGTTTCTACGGTCATAAAGTCCAAGTTCATCTAAAAAAATATTGGCTTTTTTGATGATGTCTTTTGTTTTAATTTTATAAAGAGAACCGAAAAAGATAATATTTTCAAGAGCCGTCAAATCATAATAAAGAGCAATCTCTTGCGGGACAATACCGATGAGGGGTTTTATCTTTTGCAATTCTTTTGGAATTTGAAAATCGAAACAACGCACTTCGCCGTCAAAAGCACTTATTAAGCCGGTGAGGATATTGATGAGAGTGGTTTTTCCTGCACCATTGGGACCTAAAAAGCCTGTTATCCCTTCATCAATATTGAGCGATAGGTTTTGCAAAGCGGGAATATTGTTGCCTTTATATACCTTGTTTAATTGCCGTATTGTTATGATGGTGTTCAAAATCAGAATGATATTTTCAATAGTTTGGAAAAAAATCGCTTTTCGTCATTGGCAATCTCCTCAAGCAGGTCGGCTACCGAATTGTAAGAAGTGGCAGAATCGTTACGGTCTTTCACTACGCGTGCCGCTTGTGTGGCAAAGAGTCGCCATTTATCACCGATGGCAGTCATTTCGTTTGAAAATTCTGCGAAGCGGTTGTCGTTCAATAGTTCGCCGGCTTCTTGCAAAAATGCGGCATACAAAAATCGAAATCCGGCACCGCCGGTGCCTATTTCTTCCTGCATTCTAATGATAGAACCAAGATATTTGGCCGCTTTCCGTTTGTCGTATTTTTGGGGCCATTTTCGGATGTCTTTGGCAAGCCGGTGCATTGCTCTGTCGCCGATGAATTGCCCGGGATAAACAACCATAAATTTAGCGGTCTTCTTTATTGATTTGCGAACAGCATCTTTTAAATCAAATTGTGTGGGTGTTTTTGTAATGAAATACATTTTCCCCTTGGGTTTATAGGTGCCTTGTGCATATCGCACGCGTTGTAATTCTTTTTCGCCGATGGTTTCAATGGTTTCCATAATCGGATCACTCACCGAATAAATACTGTTTTCTTTGGCAAACACGATGATATTGTGAGCATTGAAATGAAAACGATAGGGTGCCGGAAAATAGGTGAGATGGTAAACCCCGACAACCATTCCTACGGGGATGCCTTCGTTTAATTTTGTGTCGAGCATTGCCATTGCTTTTTTTTGATTTCGTGGAAAACGAAGTGTTTTTGTTTTTACCCCCAATGCTTTGGTGATGCGTTTGAAGATAAGCCCGGGTAAAGGACGAAACGATACAACGGGAGCACCGTTTAATTTGAGAAATGGCAAATAGGTGAAGAACAACCCCGAACCGATACCGAAAATCATAGGTTCGCTCAATTCAATACCGTAATGTCGTAATAAGTTGGAAGTAACCCCATTTTCACAATGGGCAGACATTTTATGATTAAATTCTATTTTCACCGGCGTGATTGGTATTTCGAAATGTCAAAATTCTTTAATTCTTCGATAGACGACAACTGAAAGACTTCTTTGTAAATGGTCAATTCTTTGTCGGAGAGTTTTTTGAATACGCGAGGCAAAAGATGCCGTTTGACTTTTAATTTCCAAAATCCCGTATATTCTGCCAGTAGTTTTATGTCCATGATATGTTTGTGCATAAAAAAATAAATGGGACTTTTCTTTCCGTCTGCTATTTCCTTCAACGCTGTTTCAATATTTTCGTTGACTTCTTCCCATGCTTGTTGCATCACAATGTTTTTGGGCATCCAGCCGACACTCTTTACAGCCACATATTGCCCATTCTCATCAAGAGCATACTGAAGCTCTTTGGTTTTTCCGTCCAACATTTTCTCATCATCTTGTGGCACTTCATTTTTTTGCATCGAAGACTTTATTTTATTAAGACAAGCACAAAAATAATTTTTTTTATGCAAAAAAAAACAATATTGAAAATTTGTCCTATTTTTGAGTATTATTTTATTAGATACCGATACTTAACAACAAAAATATGGAAGAATTGATACAAAAACTTAAAGCACAGATAATTGAGCAATTAAATATTGAGGATATCGAAATCGATGAGATTGATGAAAACGAACCTCTTTTTGGCGATGGATTGGGCTTAGACTCTATTGATGCTTTGGAACTCATCGTTTTGATGGAAAAAGAATATGGAATAAAGATACAAGATCCTTCGAAGGGAAAAGAAATCTTTTATTCCGTAAAAACAATGGCAGAATATATTCAAGCCAATCAAAAATAAGGAATATTTTATGTCCAAAGTATATATTACGGGACTTGGAATTATTTCTGCTATCGGCGATAATGCTTCTCAAAATCTTCAATCGTTAAAACAAGGAAAGTCGGGAATAAAACCATTGCGTGTTTTAGAATCGATACATCGTGAGCAGTTTTCGGTTGGAGAAATAACATACACCAATGAAGAATTGGGAGCTTTGGCAGGTGTCGATAAGTATGATCGTTATTCGCGAACAGCGTTGTTGTCTATCATCGCAGCCAAGGAAGCATTTTATGATTCGAAAATAAATGTCAATGATGGTTTACGAACCGGTATTGTGTCGGCAACAACAGCCGGAGGGATAGATAGGACAGAACGATTTTATCAGTCGCAAACGGCTGATAATCATTTTATTATTACGCATAGTGCCAATCACCACTTAGAAGTTATTTGTGACTTGTTGAATATTACCGATTTTTCGGCAACCATTTCTACGGCTTGTTCTTCATCGGCCAATGCGATTATGAATGGTGCCCGATTGATAAAATCGGGACGATTGGATAGAGTGTTGGTGGGGGGCACCGATGCTTTGTCGAAATACACCTTCAATGGCTTTAACTCATTGATGATTCTGGACAACGAACCCTGTAAACCATTTGATGAAAATAGAAAAGGCTTGAATTTGGGTGAAGGGGCAGCCTATCTGGTGCTTGAATCGGAAGATGCGGTTCGTCGTTATTCAAAAACGATTTACGGAGAAGTATTGGGATATGCCAATGCCAACGATGCTTATCACCAAACAGCTTCATCGCCGGAAGGAAACGGAGCGGTATTGTCGATGAAAAATGCATTGGAAAATGCTCATATTGAGCCGAATCAAGTTTCGTATGTCAATGTGCACGGAACAGGAACATTGAATAATGATGATTCGGAAGGAACCGCTTTGCAAACAATCTATGGCGATGCGGTGCCGTTGTTTAGTTCTACAAAAGCTTTTACGGGGCATACGCTGGGTGCTGCGGGAGCGGTAGAGGCTGTGTTTTCGGTGTGGGCTATCAATGAAGGATTGATTTTTCCGAATTTGAATTTAAAAACGAAAATACAGAAATTTAATTTCAGTCCAAATGTAGAATTGCTTACCAACCAAGAAGTTAATATTGTGATGAGCAATTCGTTTGGTTTTGGTGGCAACAATACGACTTTGATAATTGGTAAATACAAACAGCAATAACACTCGACAATGCAAATTTATATCAACGGTATTAATGCTATCTCACCACAAGAAACTTACGACAATCGTTTGTTCTTGGATAATCCTATTGAATATACCGAAGACTACCTTTCTATTGTTGCCCCGGACTATAAGAAATTTATAGCCCCAAAAGTGTTGCGACGAATGTCGAAGATTATTAGAATGGGTGTTACGACTGCCAATATGGCGATGCAAGAAGCGTCTGTTGAAAATCCCGATGCCATCATTGTCGGCACAGGATTGGGCTGTATGTTTGACACCGAAAAGTTTCTCTCGAAAATGTTGGACAATAACGAAACTCTGTTGACACCAACTTCTTTTATCCAATCGACACACAATACGGTGGGAGCACAGATTGCGGTGATGATAGGATGCCGGAATTACAATATGACTTATGTCAATCAGAATATAGCATTTGAAACAGCTCTTATTGATGCATTGATGTTGTTCGAAGAAGGAGCGGTGAAAAATGTATTGGTCGGCGGTGTCGATGAAATAACTTTAAAAAATCACGAATTACGAAAACGCATCAACATTTGGAAGAAAGAGAAAATCAGTAATTTTGAGTTGTTACAATCGAAAACCGCAGGATGTTTGGCGGGCGAAAGCTCTTCGTTTGTGGTTTTGTCAAAACAAAAACAGGCATCTACTTATGCTGTGTTGAAAGATGCAATAACGGTATATCGTGCTTCAAAAGATGAATTGTATCATCGATTATTGCAGTTTTTGAAGAAAAATCATTTAACCTTAAATGATATTGATGTTGTAGTCGTTGGAAACAATGGAAATGCCGAAACCGATATGTTGTATGATGAATTTTGTGAGCAACATATGCCACACGCGGTGCAAGTCGTCTATAAGCATTTGATAGGCGAACACGACAGTGCTTCCGCATTCGGTTTTTGGGTAGGAGCCAAAATACTGAAAACACAAACAGTTCCTCAGAGTGTAAATTATAAGCAAAAAACTGCCCAAAAGCTAAAAAATGTGTTAGTCTATAATTTTAACTCGTATTTTCAAAATAACCATTCGTTTGTATTGTTGACAAACATATAACCCGGCAGACAGTCTGAAACCCTTCTGAAACGAATTATTAATTTTGTTGAAATAGAACCTAACGCTATCTAAAAACTTTTTTGTTTGTTTTTT
>CAZSHT010000065.1:0-9746 GCA_964606715.1 uncultured Bacteroidales bacterium | reverse complement strand
AACCAACTCTTTTTTCATATCATTGTCTATGTAATGTGTGAAATTTTATTACATTTGAGCATCAAAAAGATTTTGGAATAAATAATGCTATTAACAGCCATATATGGACTTATTACAGCGTTTGTGCTTACTTATTTAAGTGTCCCTCCCCTCATATTTGCGGCTAAAAAATTTAACTTTTATGATTTACCCGACAGCCGAAAATCGCATACCGAAAAAATACCCCGGTTGGGAGGTATCGGTATTTTTGTGGGGTGGTTTGTTGCTACTATGTTTTGGTGCGACTTTGCTCAATTTCCGGCACTAAAATATTTATTGTCCGGCGTGTTCGTATTGGCTTTCGTCGGGATAAAAGATGATATTAGCGGTTTAAACTGGCGAAATAAATTTTTAGGTCAGACCGTTGCCGCTTTAATATTGGTTATCGGAGGTGATATTCGCATCACCAGTTTTTATGGGATCTTGGGTTTTGGCGTAATGCCTTATGAAATATCCGTTGTTTTTACCACTTTAACCATACTTACAATCATCAATGCCTATAACTTAATTGACGGTGTCAACGGATTGGCGTCTTCCATTGCTATCATAGCCTCTGTTTTTTATTCCTTATGGTTTTCGCAAGTCGATGGTTCTTACCAATATGTTATCATTACAATGTCTTTAATCGGTTCTTTGATAGCATTCTTACGATTTAATATTACCCCTGCAAAGATTTTTATGGGCGATACCGGTTCAATGGTATTGGGCTATCTGTTGGCATTTATGTCTATTTTGTTTTTACAACTCAATGGCACTTATTCCGGTGAATTTTCATTCAACTCATCTCCGGCAATGGCAATCATTGTTTTGATATTGCCTCTTTACGATTTGCTCCGTAGTTTCTTTTTCCGGTTGATTCGCAAAAAAAACCCTTTTAAACCTGACAAGAATCATTTGCATCATCTGCTCTTGAATCTGGGATTTTCTCACGAAATCGTTACGCTGATTTTGGCAACTTATTCCATCAGTTCTATTTTTATTGCTTATATGTTACGGTCGCTCAACAATCAGCTGGTAGGGTTTATCGTATTGGGATATACTATTATCCTCAACATTATTTTGGTTATCTTTGTAAAGAAAAAGAACCATAAACCTACCGAATGACTTGGCGTCTGTCTTTCATTTTTCTTTTATTTTCATTTTCCCTGTCGGCACAAGTCTATTTTTTGCCCCTTGGCAATGCTTATCGAACAAGTGCTCTCAATGCCGTTAACCATTCGGATACAACATTTATTCACACAGGATGGCAACCGCTTAATATCAGTTCTTTAAACGGTGTTCAAGACTCGTCCTTTGTGTTTACACTACGCCAACAAAAGGACACCTTACATAATGGATTACTTCGTCATTTGAAATATGAAAACCTCCTGTTGTATCATGAAAAAGGGTTTACCCTAAGGATGGATTTGTTGATGAAATTTGAAGGTGGACGGGAAACAGAAACTATAAGGTATAACCCGTTTATTAATACTCGCGGAATAATTTTTCGTGGTGATATCGCAAAACACTTTTCGTTTGAAAGCCGTTTCTATGAGAATCAAGCATTTTATCCGGAATATGTTCGCAAGGCAATAGGACAAACACATGTAGCCCCCGGGCAAGGACGCGTACGCGGGTTTAAATCTTACGGCTTTGATTTCTCGTCGGCAGCGGGATGGCTCTCCTACAAGCCTTGGCAATGGTTGAATTTTCAATTTGGCAATGGCAAAAATTTTATTGGTGAAGGCTATCGTTCTTTGTTGCTTTCCGACAATCCGTTTACTTATCCGTTTGCCAAAATAACAGTATCGCACGGACGCTTTCAATACACTTCTATGTTTACCTCATTTGTAGGGGTGAGAAGTTATGACAACATATCAATTGTTCATCAAAAGCAACACGGTTCATACCATTATTTAAACACCTTCCTGACTTCTCGTTGGCAAGTCGGATTGTTTGAGGGCATCATCTGGCATACTGCTACTGCCGATTATCACAATTACGATTTTCCGCCTACTTATTTTGTTCCCATTATCTTCTTAAATACTACTATCTATGGACTTTCCTCAAAACATAAAGCATTGCTGGGGCTAAATTCTTCTTACAAGATTTCCAAGACATTTCGTATTTACGGACAGTTAGCCGTAGATGCTCCCGACAGCTCTACACAAAAACAATGGGGATATCAATTGGGAGGATATTGCTTTAACCCTTTGGGAATAAAAAATTTGTTGCTACAAGCAGAATACAACTACACCGAAGAAGGACTCTACCAACCTGTTTCCGTTCCTGTTTCTTTGGCAGAACGACCGGGGTGGTATTATTACGGGCAACCTCTGGCACACCCGCAAGGCAGTGGTTTTGCCGAATGGTTGGTGAGAGGGCGTTATGTGCTTCACGATTTTTTTGTTGATTTTCATTACGATGTTTCCAAAGCCGTTGCCGACAATACTCTGCTTACCTATCAGGCTGCTTCTGTCGGATACATCATCAATCACGCAACAAACTTGCAATTATACATTGGCACCTCACGACGCACAACCACATCGCCAACTTATGACGGATTATTTATCTTTGGTGGATTAAAAACTAACTTAAACAATTATTATTACGATTTTTAGTTTTCGGTATTATGACTAAACGGATTTTAAAATATGTGTTGTTCTTTTTCTTGGGAATCGCTGTGCTTATAATCGCTTCCGGTTTGATAATCAATTATTTTTATAAGGATAAAGCCATTGCCGTCATCACCTCGGAAATCAACAAACAACTGAAAACAAAAATAGATGTTCGGTCTATTTCATTTTCTGTTTTTTCGCATTTTCCACAAGCCTCTATTCAGTTTAATGACATTCTTATACATTCTTCGACAGCCCTGAACTCTGCCGATTTTGACCGGACACAAACAGACACATTGCTATTTGCCAAACAAATCAGTTTAGGATTTAACTTGTTCAATCTCTTGCAAAAAAAATATGTCTTCGAACGCATCACCGCTACCGATGGAAAAGTCTTTGTTTTGCTCGACAAAAACGGAAACACCAACTTGGATATTCTAAAATCATCGAACACAAATGCAAACACCTCTCCTGTCAATGTGAAGCTAAATAGTATTTTGCTGAAAGATATGGAATTGCAACTTCACAATGCGTCTAACAGTTTAGTGGTTGATGCTTCGATATACGATGCTGCCATTAGTGGAAATTTTTACGAAAAAAATTACCGATTTAAAATTAAAAGCAATGCCTTGTTGAAAGAACTCAGTGAAGAAGCAGTCAATTTTGTCGATTATCGTGAATTGTCGGTCAACACACAGCTGGCTTACCGCAAGGACATCTATACCATCACTAACGGGAATCTTCTGATAGACCATTTGCCATTTATTGTTACCGGCACTATCGCTACGCACCCGGCTACAAATCTGCAACTGCATCTGAAAGGTAATAATATCAATATTGAAACACTTTTGGGGTTGTTGCCTGTTCAATGGAAAGAAACTATTTCGGATTATAAAAGCAGTGGAAATCTGACTATTGATGGTGACATCAGCGGAATAGTCGATTATAAAACACTGCCGTCTATTACGGCACAATTTTCTATTAATCAAGGGTCTGTCAACTATCAACCTCAAAATATGACGATGAAAGACATTGTTCTGCACGGTCGTTTTTCCAATGGGAAGATGCATTCGGCACAATCAACGACAATTACCGTTGACAGCTTCCAAACAACTGTCAAACAATCGACCATAAGCGGTTATTTTAATTTGAAAAATCTAACGGCACCTCATTTTACAACCCGCTTCGACATCAACGGTGCATTGCAATCGTGGGCACAATTTTTTCCGATGGATTCGATAGAAATTTTATCGGGAAACCTTGCCGGGCATTTAGCTCTTTCGGGCACATTGAAAAATCTTGACAGTTTGACCACAGAAACCATTAAATCACTAAAAAACAATAGCCGTTTTTCATTGCAAAACGGTGCGTTGAAATTCAAAAATCAATCAAACACATACAGCCATATCAATGGAAATATCCATTTTGCTGACGATGATGCAATTATCGACTCTGTTCGGTTTAAGATGAACAAACAATTTGTAAGTCTGAGTGGTCGCATCTATCATTATTTGTCGTTGCTCGATAATAGCCGTCGGCAATTGAAAAGTAATCTGACCATAAAAACATCATATCTGAATGTCAATGATTTTTTAAAAGCATTTTCGGACAACAACACACAATCGTCCGATGAATCGCTTAATTTGAACACACGCTTGCAGTTGGCGATAGACACCCTCGATTACGATAAACTGCACATCACACACTTATCTGCTAATGCTGTATTACAAAAAAATGCTATTCATATCGAACAGTATAATTTTCGCTCTTTGGAAGGCGAAACGACCGGCTCTTTGGATTTTACCGATTTGCCAAACGAAAAAACCTTACGCATATCGGCTTACCTCAACCACATCAATATCAACAAATTATTTGTGTCGTTTGACGATTTCGGACAAGATTTTATTACGCATAAGAATTTGAACGGCTATGTTACAACCAATGTGAGTTTTGCCACCAACCTCAACAATTCTTATAAAATTATTCCCGAATCGATTATTTCGAATGCACAGATAACCATCAAAAACGGTGAACTTATCCATTTTGAACCTATGCAGAAATTATCGAAGTTTACTCGCATCAAAGACCTGTCTGATGTGCATTTCAAAACATTGTCCAATGAAATCTTTATTGAAAAATCCAAAATTATCATTCCCGAAATGACGATTTCTGCCGACCAATTTTCATTAGACTTGTCGGGAACACATAATTTCGCAGGTATCTATGAATACCATCTGCATCTGCTCTTGTCGGAATTGCTAAGTTCACAAAACGATGTAACCGAATTTGGCACTGTCGAACCCAACACCAACAAGACTTCGCTCTACCTACTGCTTACAGGAACGGCCAATGATTCAAAACTAAAATACGATACCAAAGCTACCGGACAGCATATCAAAAACCGTTTGAAAGAAGAAAAAGAAACACTAAAACAGATTCTTCGAGAAGAATTTGGCCGTAAGAAAAAAAAGAAGAAAAAAGCTTTTCAAAAACAAAAGAAGGACAACGATACCGAAGGCGGTTGGATTATAGAATGATAAACACAACTTATTGCAAATGAATATTTACAAAAAACGCACTTGTTGGAAAATAGCCCTGCTCTTAGGCGGTCTTTTAATTGCCGGTGCTTCCTTGTATTTTACCAATTCGTTGGCAGAAAAATTAGCCGAAGGCGAACAACAAAAAGTAGAACTTTGGGCTGAGGCAATGCAACACATCGCTGCCGATACTGCCATAGATGCCAATATTGATTTTATCTTCAAGGTAATTGAAAACAACAAAACTATCCCTGTCGTTGTAATCGACAGTAATGGCACTATCGTGTTTAGCCGCAATGTAGATTCTTTAAAACTAAGCACACCTCAAAAAACAGAGTCTCTTTTGACCTCGATGAAAGAAGCACATCCGCCCATCATCATTGATTTGGGAAATGGAATTCATCAATATCTGTATTACCAAAACTCTATTTTGCTCCAAAAAATTCGTTTGTTTCCGTATGTGCAATTGCTTATTTTGTTGTTATTTGTATTATTGGCATATTATGCTTTGAATACCACCCGTCAAGCTGAACAAAACCAAGTATGGACAGGGCTTTCGAAAGAGACAGCCCACCAATTGGGAACGCCTATTTCATCATTGCACGCGTGGATAGAATTGCTTCACGAACAGCAGACACCGACTGCCGAAATCCTTGATGAATTGAAAAAAGATGCCGACCGTTTGGAACTCATTGCCGAACGATTCTCGAAAGTAGGGGCTTTGCCGGAGCTTAAAGAAGAAAATATTTATTTCGTTGTTGATGAGGCGGTTAATTATTTAAAACAACGCATCAGTAAAAAAATAATTTTCAATACCGACTACGATTTACAAAAGCAATTATTTATTCAATTGAATAAAACTTTGTTCGGTTGGGTGCTCGAAAATATTATTAAAAACGGTGTTGATGCCATTCAAGATGAAGGTGCCATCACCATTTCCATAAAAGACCATATTCAGCATATTTATATTGACATCAGCGATACCGGGAAAGGTATTCCTTCATCTAAACAAAAAACCATTTTTAAACCCGGCTATACCACCAAAACGCGTGGTTGGGGATTGGGACTTTCGTTGAGCAAACGCATCATTGAAAATTATCATGGCGGAAAGATTTTTGTGAAAAGTTCGGAACCATTTAAAAAAACGACTTTTCGCATTGTATTGAAGAAATAGTTTTAAAAACTTCGTTTATAACTTTCCAAAAAATACGAAAACAATACTTGCCGTTTTCGTATTTTTGAGCAAGTAAAAACTTTTACACTTGCATTGATGAAATTACTTCTGCTATTACTTTCTCTATTTATCGGACTGTTGAATCTTGCTTCGGACAGCACGCCTGTATCACCCAAAACAAAAACACCGCCACCGCTCACACCTCCGTTTTTGCAATACGAACATTGCCAATGGGTAGACAGCGTTATACAACATCTTACTGTCGAACAAAAGATTGCTCAACTCATTATGATGCCGTTGTATCCGAAAAGAGACAGTAATGAACTGAAAAAAGCAATCGCTTGGGTAAAACAACAGTATATCGGTGGTATCATATCATTTCAAGGCGGTCCCGTAAAAACAGCCCAATGGCTCAAACGCTTGCAATACGAATCGGATTTACCCTTGCTTACAGCCATCGATGGAGAATGGGGTTTGGCAATGCGTCTCGACAGTACGGTGTCGTTTCCAAAACAAATGATGCTCGGAGCCATTCGCAACGACAGCCTCATTTTTAAGATGGGAAAAGAAATAGGCAAAGAATGCCGGGCCATAGGCATCAATATTGATTTTGCTCCCGATATCGACATCAATACCAATCCGAAGAATCTGATTATCGGATACCGTTCGTTTGGTGAGAACAAGCAAAGTGTTGCCCGAAAAGGTATGGCTTATACCAACGGCTTGCAATCGCAACAAGTGATGGCTGTTGCCAAGCATTTTCCCGGACACGGTGATACCGAATCGGATTCTCATAAGACTTTGCCCATAGTGAAACACGACAGCTCCCGTATTTTTCGCACCGAACTGTTTCCTTTCCGGCAATTGTTTGCCGGCGGTGTTGGCGGAGTAATGGTGGCACATCTGTTTATTCCGGCATTCGAAACCGAAAAAAATGTAGCCTCTACACTTTCTCCGAAAATCGTTACCGGTATTTTAAAAAAACAAATGAAGTTTAAAGGTCTCGTCTTTACCGACGCAATGAATATGAAAGGGGTAAGTGCCTATTGGCCGACCAAACAACTCATCGAAAAAGCGGTGTTGGCAGGCAATGATATTTTGTTGATGCCCAAAGATGTAAAAACGACCATTTCCATTGTTAAACAATTGATTGCCGAAAAGCGTTGGACAGAGGAAGATTTGGATAAACGGGTTCGTAAAATCTTGGCAGCCAAATATTGGTTGCGTTTCCAACAACCGATTTCAACAAAAAATCTTAGTGCTCGCCTTAACAATGCCAATGCTTTTTCTTTAAATGAGCTTTTGCGACAAAAAGCTATCACCCTATTATTAAATTCCAATCACATTTTGCCGTTAACGGTTGCCGACACAAAAAAGATAGGATTTCTCACGCTTGGCAAGACCTATCGTAATGCTAAAACTATCAACGAATATGCGGTGAAATATAAAATGGGATTGTCACAATTTGGGACCTTCACCACTTTCAATGCGGAAAAAACGAAACAAACCTTTAAGAATCAAGATGTTATTGTGGTGTCATTACACGCTCCCGGTCGTCGTCCCAAACATCATTACGGTATTCCCGATATGGTTTTCAAGCAACTTACAATTTTGGCAAAACAAAAAAAAGTAGTTCTTCAAATTTTTGGTTCGCCTTATCTGCTTAACAATTTTGAGAATTTAGGTGTTTTCAGTGCTGTGGTTATTGCCTATGACAACGATGAACTGACACAAAAAACAGCTGCCGAATTGTTATTTGGCGTCTATGGCTATGAGGGGCGATTGCCGGTTTCCGTAAGAGGTTTCTTGGCAGGTTCGGGGAAAACAACAAAAGCTGTCGGTGGATTGGGATATTCAAAACCCGAAACAGTTGGTATGAATTCTAAAATATTGTCATCAATAGACAGTATTGCTTTGGCAGGGATAAAAGCAAACGCTTATCCGGGTTGTCAGATTTTGGTGGCAAAAAACGGGAAAATAGTGTATGACAAAGCATTTGGTTATTTTACCTACGACAAGAAACAAGCCGTAAAAACTTATAATCTATATGACTTGGCATCGCTGACAAAAGTGCTGGCAACAACGCTTGCAGTAATGAAACTTTATGATGAGGGAAAATTGAAACTGACCGATAAATTATCGACTTATTTGCCGTGGCTCGATACGACCAACAAAAAAAACATCACTATTATCGATGTAATGACGCATCAAGCTCGCCTCAAACCGTGGATTCCGTTTTATTTGAAAGCTGTCAACAATAAAACGCTGTATGATTCTTTGTTTCACAAACAATGGAGTGCCCAATATCCGCTTAAAGTAGCCGATCAAATGTTTATGAACAAAGATTATGTCCACGAAATATACCGTCGTATCGGCGACAGTCCGCTCAACCGAAAAAAAGAATACAAATACAGTGATTTGGGGTTTTATCTTTTGAAAAATATTGTAGAAAAACTTACCAATCAACCATTTGACCGCTATGTAGAACAAACTTTCTATCGTCCGCTCGGAGCCAATCGACTATGTTTTAACCCCTTGCAATATTTTCCAAAGAAAATGATTGCTCCTACCGAAAACGATTCTTATTTTCGGCATCAACAAGTACAAGGCTATGTACATGATTTCGGAGCGGCGATGCTGGGAGGTGTCGGCGGTCACGCCGGCTTGTTCAGCAATGCCGAAGATATTGCCAAGGTATTGCAAATGCTTCTAAATGGCGGGACAATGTATGGTCAGCATTTTCTTAAATCGTCTACGATAGCTTATTTTACCTCAGCTCCGTTTTTGCCCGACAACCGTCGCGGTATCGGTTTCGACAAACCGGAGAAAGATGAAAATATTGGACCTACCTGCAATGAGGCTCCCGAAGACAGTTATGGACATTCCGGTTTTACGGGAACAATATTTTGGGTGGATCCCAAACAACAATTGATTTATATTTTTCTTTCCAATCGTGTATATCCGATAATGGAAAATAACAAGCTTGTGCGAATGAATATCCGTACCAAAATTCAAGAAGTCATTTATAAATCTATGGAAAGTAACAAAACAGCTTCTTCAAAATAATGACAACTGCTTTTATCTATTGGAATATTAATCCCGAAATCACCAATATCTTTGGCATCTCTATTCGCTACTACGGCTTGTTGTTCGGCACCGGTCTGATTTTAAGTTTGTTTGTCTTAGGCAAGATATTTCAGCAGGAACAAATCCCTCAAAGAGATTTAGAAAAACTCGCTCTTTGGGGCATCATTGGGATTTTGGCAGGAGCTCGATTGGGACATTGTTTGTTTTATGACCCTGCTTATTATTTTGCACATCCAATAGAAATGTTTCTGCCCGTACAATTTTCTTCCGATGGCACAATGAGGTTTACCGGTTATCGCGGTTTGGCAAGTC
>CAZSHT010000064.1:0-10113 GCA_964606715.1 uncultured Bacteroidales bacterium | reverse complement strand
TAAATAATATTGTCATTGAAAACATGTTGAAAAATATTTCTATCGAAGCAAAAAGCGTATTATCAGGTAAAGAAGCCGAAAAAATTATTTTGGAAAATATCGATTTTGATCTTGTTTTTGTTGACTATAATATGCCCGAAAAAAATGGGTTCGATGTGTTTGACAAACTAAAACCAAATTTTTCAAAAAACACGAAGTTTATTATGATATCATCTAATACCACAGATGTAAATATTACTAAAGTATTGAAGCATGGATTTGATGCTTGTTTGTTTAAACCCATTAAACAAATTGACTTATACAACTCGTTATCAAGAGTTTATGGACTTCGGAAAATTACCGAAAAAACAACAAAAAAAGAAACTAAAACAATTGATATTCCACATGACTTTAAAGTTCTTCTTGTTGAAGACAACCTTATTAACCAAAAAGTAGCACTTTCTGTTTTCAAACAAATCAATATCTCGGCAGATGTTGCCAACCATGGAAAAGAAGCTTTAGATATGATTCAGAAAAAAGATTATGATATTATCTTTATGGATGTTCAAATGCCGGTAATGGATGGCTTTGAAACCGTTACTAAACTTCGGACAAGTGGTAATGATACTGTTATTATTGCTATGACTGCCAACGCTATGAAAGGTGATCGCGAAAAATGTTTACGGGTTGGAATGAATGATTACATCTCTAAACCATTCAAGAAAAACGATTTATATGTTGTTTTCGAAAAGTGGATTCCTATTATTCGAAAAGAAGATTAAATTCTGTTATTAAACGACACTCTTACTGTCGTTCCTTTTCCTTGTTCACTCTCTATTTGCAAAGTTGCATTATGATATTTTGCAAATGTTTTTGTTAATAAAATACCAAATCCTTGCTGATTGCTTGTGTCGGCGTTTTCTGCCAGTAATTCTTTTATTTTTTCGGCAGATATTCCTATTCCTGTATCCCTAACTTCAAAGACAATTGTCTTGTTTTTTCGTTTCAAAATAATAGTAACATTTCCCCTGTTGGGCGTAAAATGAACCGCATTATTAATTAAATTACGAATAATGGAACGCAACATATTCACATCAAACAAACCTTCAATCTCTTCCAGTTCTGTTTTCAAAAACAACGATTTCACAGAGATTTCCACCTCTAATTTCTCCAATTCCATCTCAATCATTCGTTTCACATCAACTTTTTCAGGCGAAAACATTAGTTGATTTTGTTGCCACAACGACCATTGCAACAAGTTTTCCAACAAATTATACGACTGCATTGATGCTTTATAAATAATGTTGACAAAATGTTCTATCTTGCCTTTGTTATAGGTGTATAAATTTTTCTTCAATAATTCCGAAAATCCTAATATCTGATTAAACGGCATTCGCAAGTCGTGAGCTATCACCGAAAATGATTTGTCTTTCAATGCCAACATCTGCTCCATCTCTTCTTGATATTGCTCTATTTTCCATTCTGCCAAACGGCGTTCGGTAATATTTCGTGCAACCAACACAATAGTATCGTCATACGATTTATTTGCACTTATCTCCAACCACGCAACCCTATTGTCTTTGGTTTGAAATTGTATGGTAAAAAATGGTTTCTCTGACAATGCTTTTTCATCTAATGAAAAAAGTTCCAAAACAGAAGACACATTATCAATATCAATAAATTCAATAATATTTTTTGAAATTAATTCCCTATAATGATATCCTAATGAAGCTACTTGTTTCGACACATATAAAATAACACCATCATTGTCAATATGAAAGATGATGTCATTAATAGTATTCATCAAAGAATCCAATTGCATTTCCCGTTCTTTCAACGAAAATTCATTTTCAACTCTGTCGGTTACATCAATTGCCAAAACTTGTAATTTCTGCACACCATTTTCTTCCACTAATTTCAATCTATCTTCCATCCACCGTATAACATCTTTCTCTTTCACAACACGATAACGCATACTTCCTTCCGAGAATTTTTTGCCACCCAATTTCTCAAAAAATTGTTTTACATTTTTCACATCATCTTCATAGACATATGTTTCGATATATTTATCATATGTCTTCAATCGTTTCATTTCAGGAAACATCTCCAAATAAGCCGGGGAAGCATATACCATTTTTTTTTCTTCATACAATGCAATGCCATCAATCGAGTTTTCTGCCAAAAGACGATATTTTTGTTCATTCTCCACCAATTCTTTCTCGATTCGTCGTTGCTCTGTAATATCGGTAGCAAATATCAATATTGCCGGTTTTCCCTTCCAATAAAAAAATGTAGTATATACTTTTACAAATCCTGTGGTTCCATCTGTTTTAAGGGCTTTTATATCGTATGTAAAAACTGAATTATCACCCCGTTTTCGTTGTTCCATTTTTTGTTTTACCAACACCCAATCTTCCGGATACAACAAATCTGAAATTTTATAGGTATTCCCTCGTGGTTTTACTCTCGGCACAAACAAATCGGTAAGGTAGGAATTATAATAAACAATGTCTTCATTTTGTAATACCAAGATTCCGACATTCGCTTTATCCCAAACCTCTTTCAAATAGATTTCTCTATCCGACATATTTTTTTCGAGATTGACTCGCTCCGTAATATCGTGTTGTAGCCCAAATACAGCAAACACATTTTTTTTCTCATCGGTCAATACAGTATACTCTCCTTCTACCACCAACGGTGCTCCTTGTACGGTTTTCATAAAGAGAGTAGATTTTTTGGTGCCTTCATCAAAAAGTTCAATCCAAAATGTTTTGATTTTTTCAAATGATTTCTCAAATAATAATTTTTGGAACCTATTAATAGTATCGAAATTTCGAATCGGTATTTTAAATTGTTTTAATAGAGCGTTATTAACACTCTGTATAGATATATTTTTAAAAAGTATTTTCAGTTTTTTTTCTTTCTCCTCTATCGGCAATGAACTGTTCCACACAATCGGTTGCTCTAATGTCATCAGGAAAAAACCATCGGAAGATTTGGCAAATAAACGGTTTAAAATAGATTTTACCGTTTCCAGTTCTGTTTTATTAGTCAATATCATTAAGAAACCGCGTTTATTTGATAAAGATACGAAAAATTTATCAGTATCAAAAAAAACTTTTTTCTCTAAAAACAACAAAAGCCGACTCTAAAACAAAGAGCCGGCTTTCTGTGCCCGGGATCGGACTCGAACCGATACGAACTAATGTTCATTGGATTTTAAGTCCAACGCGTCTACCAATTCCGCCACCTGGGCAACCTAAAAAAAAAGAGCGAGAAACGGGACTCGAACCCGCGACCCCGACCTTGGCAAGGTCGTGCTCTACCAACTGAGCTATTCTCGCATAAATATCTTAATACCTGTCAGAACTTTGGGATTGCAAATATATATCTGTTTTTTAAATTAACGAAGTTTTTTTTTGAAAAATATTTTAGAATTATTCTTTGAAGAAAAAGCCCGGAAATGCCTTATGCTCGTCCATACCCAAGATTTTTAATTTGACAAATGATTTTAAAAAACCCCATCCATAAGCATAAAGTTGTATAAATGAGGCCAAGACAGCCATCAATGCTATTTTAAGATGTTTGGTTTGTATCAAAGCATCAATAAACAATAGCAAGGCATAAGCACCTAAGAACAACAAAAAGGACGGAAACCAAAAAGACAATAACAGCAATAACAGACTTCCCAACAAAAAGACTGTCGGGAAAAAATAAGTCAGTTTTACACGAGAAGGATACCATTTAAACAAAATCACTCGCACCACCCCAAATTTATACACTTGCTTAATGAATTTCCCAAAATCGATGCGTCGCTTATGAAAAACATACGAATCGGCATACAAACCTGTTCGAAATCCGGCATCCATAATGCGATAGCTCAAATCGGGATCTTCGCCCGGATGAATACGCGAAAATCCGCCAACCGTTTCTATCACCTCTTTGCTGATACCCATATTGAAACTCCGCGGTTGAAATACATCAGCTTGTTTTTTTCGTCCTCTAATACCTCCGGTGGTAAACAATGAAGTCATCGCATAGTTAATGGCCTTTTGCACATCGGAAAACGATTTGTGAGCACTGTCGGGACCGCCAAAAGTATCAAGATAATGTTCTTTCAGATTTTTTCGGACAGATGCAACATAATGAGGCGGTAAAATACAATCGGAATCCAACACGATAAAATAATTGCCTTTGGCGCGTTCAAAGCCATAATTTCGACTGGCACCGGGACCGGAATTGGGTTTATAGAAATAATTTATTGTTAAATCATTTTTGTATTTTTCTACCTGCTCTTCACATTTCACCGTAGAACCATCTTCCACTATCACCAACTCAAAATCGTTGTCGGTTTGTGCTTTCAGACTCGCCAATAACTCCTCCACTTCGTCGGGACGATTATATACCGGCACAATCAACGACAAGCGAATATCTCTCTCTGTATCTGTCATTTATTTTGCTTTTCCTTGTTTTGCCACAGCTTCTTGTTTTCGACGAATCTCATCTTCGTCGCCCAAATAATAATGGCGAATAGGCTTCAATGTCTCATCATCTAACTCATACACCAACGGCACTCCCGTAGGCACATTTAATTTTAAGATAGCCTCTTCCGACATATCGTCCAAATATTTGATAATTGCTCGCAAGCTGTTTCCGTGAGCCGCAATCAAAATGCGTTCGCCCCGTTTGATTGCCGGTGCTATTTCGGCATTCCAAAAGGGCAATACCCTGTCGATAGTGTCTTTCAGCGATTCACCCAACGGTATTTGTTCGCGTTTTATAGAATGGTATTGTGGATTTTTCAGCATCTCATCGCGATAAGTTTCATCTAACAACGGTGGTTGCACAGCAAAACCGCGACGCCACAACAACACTTGTTCTTCGCCATATTTGGCCGCCGTTTCCGCTTTGTTTAAACCTTGTAATTTGCCATAATGTTTTTCATTGAGTTGCCAATGTTTCGATACCGGCAACCACATTGTATCCATTTCTTCCAATGCCAACCACAATGTTTTTATGGCACGCTTCAATACCGAAGTATAAGCTCTGTCGAATGCGTAACCTTCTTGTTTCAAAACTTTCCCTGCCGATTTTGCTTCGGCAATACCGTTTTCGCTCAACGGCACATCGGTCCATCCCGTAAATTGATTTTTTTTGTTCCATTCACTTTCTCCGTGACGGATTAAAACCAGCTTTTTCATTGTCTATTGTTTTTTTTTGTATGACAAAGATACGATTTTTTGAAACGCTTATTTCACCTAATCGCATCAAAAATAATCTATAATTTTTGCGACAAATACAACCCGCCTATTACGACCAAAGTCCCTATTCCTTTTTGTAAAGTTAACGGCTCGGCAAACAAATACCAAGCTGCCAACAAAGTAATAACGGGAATAAGATAAGTAACGGCATTGGTCTTCACCAATCCGATGAATTTCACCGCATTGGCATAAAACGCAAATGCCAAAACAGAAGCTCCTACACTTAACAACAGAAACGGCAACCAAATTTCCGAAAAATGATGTGTCATTGTCGATACCGGCACCCCTTTCCACAGTAATACAGGAACATAAAACACTCCCGACAAAATATTTTGCCACCCGATAATCGTTGCAATGGCATAACGCTGTGTCAAGCGTTTCAGCACAAAACCTCCAACAGACGCCGACAAGACTGCTCCCAACAAATATAGAATACCGGTGAAATTATCACTTGCCCAAAATGTATCCGTTCCATTGTAAAGAATCACCAAAACACCAAAAAAAGACAACACAATGCCCAGAATATTGATTTTGGTAAGCTTTTCTTTCAAGAAAAAAGCACCGATGAGAATCATCACCAACGGAATGATAGACACCATAATGGCAGTAATGCTTGCTCCACTGTATTCGATACCTTTTATCTCGAAAAAAGAATAGGCAAACGGCTCCAACGATGCCAACAACATAAAATATGGAATATCACGCCACCGTATCCGTTTCCACCAAAAGACATAAACGGAAAACCCTGCTGCCAACGAATACCGAATGGCAACTACCTGTAAAACACCCAAATAAGCAAATAAACTTTTTGACCAAATAAATGAAAATCCCCAAATAATGATGGCTAAAAACAATAGGATATAAGCCTTGGGTTGTTGTTGCATTATTATTTTTTGATAAATTCTTGAAAAGCAAATGGCACCGGCTCTTCTTCGAATCGTTCTTCGGCAATGAGTTGCCATGCTTCTTCGTCATATTCAGGGAAAAACGAATCGGCATCATAAGAAGCAAATATACGGGTTATATACAGCTTATCGGCATACGGCAACAATGCTTTGTAAATCTCACCTCCGCCTATCACAAAAAACTCATCTTCTTTATTTTGTGCCAATTGCAGAAACTCATCTAACGAATGTAACCACTGTATTTCATTATTGTCTCCATTTGTTTGTTTTCGACTCAACACAATATTTTTTCGTCCCGGCAGAGGCTTTACGGGTAACGACTCGTAAGTCTTCCGCCCCATCACAATAGGATGCCCCATTGTAATAGCTTTAAAATGCTTTAAATCGGCACTGATATGCCACGGCATTTTATTGTCTTTGCCTATGGCTCGTCTGTTGTCAAAAGCTACAATAATGGAAATCATAAAATACGGTATTTTTTTAAACCGAAATAGCTCCTTTGATATGCGGATGCGGATGATAATCGACTATTTCGAAATCATCGTATTCAAAATCAAATAAACATTTCTTTTGTGGATTTAACTTCAACTGTGGCAATGGTCTTGGCGACCGCGTCAACTGTAATTTAACTTGCTCAATATGATTGAGATAGATATGAGCATCGCCCAGTGTATGCACAAATTCGTAGGGTTCCAATCCGGTTGCTTGTGCAACCATATGCAATAAAAAAGCATACGAAGCAATATTAAACGGAACACCTAAAAACGAATCGGCACTGCGTTGATAAAGTTGCAACGACAATTTTCCGTTCGAAACATAAAATTGATATAAAATATGGCACGGTGGCAAAGCCATTTTTGGGATATCCCCCACATTCCACGCACTCACAATATGCCGTCTGGAATCGGGATTCTTTTTTATGGACTCCACAACCTGTTTCAGTTGGTCGACATTGCCTTCTTTGGCTGTCCAATTTCGCCATTGATAACCATAAATAGGTCCCAAATCACCGTCTTCTCTCGCCCACTCATCCCAAATAGTTACTTTATTATCATTCAAGTATTTAATGTTTGTATCGCCATTGATAAACCACAACAACTCGTGCAAAATAGATTTGGTATGTAATTTTTTTGTTGTCAACAACGGAAATCCGTCACGCATATTAAACCGCATCTGATAACCAAAGGTGCTAATCGTGCCGGTTTGTGTGCGGTCTTCTTTTTTTTCGCCATTGGTCAAAATATGATTCAATAAATCCAAATATTGTTGCATAATGTTTTTTTAATGGGTTATTTCTCCTATTTCTTCGGGATTGTGTTTATGTTTAAATAAACCGGCAAAGAAAACAGCAACGACCAACGAATACAACGCAAAGGTGAGCCAAATACCTTTCCAATGAAAATCGCCTTCCGGATTTTTGAAAAACAAATCAATGATGACTCCACTCGACCAACTTCCCAAAATAGCTCCAAAACCGTTGGTCATCATCATAAACAATCCTTGTGCACTGGCTCTGATGCCCGAATCGGTTTGTTGTTCCACGAATAAAGAACCGGAAATATTAAAAAAGTCGAAAGCCATTCCATAAATGATACACGAAAGGATAATCATCCACAAATTGCTCGCCGGATCGCCATAGGCAAACAATCCGAAACGAAATACCCACGCCACCATACTCATCAGCATCACTTTTTTGATGCCATAGCGTTTCAAGAAAAACGGAATTGCCAAGATAAATAAGGTTTCCGACATTTGTGATATCGACATTATAATAGCCGGATAACGCACCGCCAGTAAATCTTTGAAAGCCGGTATTTTGGCAAAATCGTGAATAAAAGTATCGCCATAAGCATTGGTCAACTGCAATGATGCCCCCAACAACATTGAAAAAATAAAAAATAATGCCATTTTTTTATTTTTGAAAAGCGTAAACGCCTTTAGCCCAAGCGATTCGACAAATGTTTTTTGCATTACCGATTTTATGATTTCACATTTCGGCAAGGTAAACGAATAGATTCCCAACAATAATGATGCTCCCGACGCAACATAAAACTGTATGGGTGAAGTTTCGATATGCAACAAACTCACAATCCACATTGCCACAATAAATCCAATGGTTCCAAACACCCGAATAGGCGGATAATCTTTCACCACATCTCTGTTTTCTTGTCGCAACGCCGAATAGGCCACCGTGATAGACAGTGAAATTGTGGGCATATAAAAAATCATATTAATGAGCATCACCCAAAAGAATACCGATGGTGTATTTACCATTGGAAGCGTAAATAATATCACAGCTCCTGCCAAATGGAAAAGCCCCAAAAGTTTTTCGGCATTTATCCATTTATCGGCAATGATACCCGATAATGCCGGCATAAACAACGAAGCGATTCCCATCGTGGAAAAAATAGCTCCAAATTCGGTTCCCGACCAATGTTTTGTTTGAAACCAATAACTGCCAATAGTGATTAACCAACTTCCCCAAATGAAAAATTGTAAGAAATTAAGAATAATCAAACGAAGTTTAATATTCATTCAAAAACGGTTTTTAAGATTCTTTGCGTTTATTCAGCTCATCGCGTAAACGGGCTGCCAATTCGTAATTCTCCTCATTGATAGCCATTTGCATCAATTCATAAAGGTCTTCATCGGAATAGGACGATAAGTCGGAAGCATCGTCTGCCGGTTCCTCAGTTGTAAGTTCTTCAGCGGTATCGGTTGTTGAAGCGGTCTTCTTCTCTGCTGTTTTTTTATTGAAATCGATTCCCACATCGTCCATTATCTCCTTATTGATAAAAATAGGTGCTTTGAATTGCACTGCCAAGGCTATGGCATCTGACGGTCGTGCATCTAACACTACGGGTGCATCATTGACATTAAAAGTGATTTCGGCAAAGAACACCCCTTTTTCCATCTTATAAATATAGATTTCGGTAACTTGAGCATCTACAATATCCATAAATGTTTTAAACAAGTTATGTGTCAGCGGACGAGGCGGTTGAATGTCTTCCAAGGCAATAGCTATTGCTTGTGCTTCGGGGGCTCCAATGATAATGGGCAGGCGTCGCGGACCACCCTCTTCTTCCAATATCAACGCATAAGCCTGTTGTGCTCCTTTGGCTGCCGTAAGTCCCAGAATGTTAAGTTTTATTTTTTCCATATTTAATAAAAAATCTTTTCAAAGGTATAAAATTATTAAATATGTCCAATTCCGTTTTTTTTAGAATATAGCGATAAATATTGATTATTTCTTATATTTTCACTCCCACCACCACCACATCGTCAACCCCGATAAAGATTTTGTAATGCTCACTTTGTTTCGCAAACAATATCTAACTCGGGATTTCCTAGTTTTTCTTTTTATATTTTAATACCAACTACCACCACATCGTCAACTTGCTCATAATTGCCTTTCCATTCTTCAAAAGCTTTGTTTAATATTTCTTTTTGCTCTTGCATAGACTTATCGGCATTTTCTAAAAGCAAGCGCTTAAAAGGTTTGTATTTGAATTTCTTGCCTTTGGGTCCACCAAATTGGTCGGCATAGCCATCGGAAAACATATATAACATATCGCCTTTTTCAAGCTGTATTTCGTGGGTAGCAAATGCATCCATTTTTTCATATATGGCTATTGGCATTTTGTCGGGCTTTACTTCGTAAAGTAATTTTGAATGTTGACTATTTAATTTTGAATTATCGAATAAAACAATTTTTTCATTTTCAATTTTTAATTCTTCATTTTTAATTAAATACAGCGGATTATTGGCTCCCGAAAACTGCACGACATTGGTTTCGTGATTTATTGAAATTATTGCCATGTCCATTCCGTCTTTTTGGGTTCCTGCCTCGCCTGTTTGTTTTAGGGCTTTTATTATCTCTTTTCGTAATTTACGCAAGATTACTCCTGTGTGTGTTACATATTCTTTCTGCACTATCTCTCGCAAAAACGAAGTTCCCAACATACTCA
>CAZSHT010000063.1:0-10116 GCA_964606715.1 uncultured Bacteroidales bacterium | reverse complement strand
TACTCCTCATAAATCCTGACTTCCATTGTATCGGCACATTCGTGCAACAAGGTATTAACTGTTTTTTTCAAAACAGGATGTTCGAAATTCGGAATCAAATCGGCCAATGGTTGCAATACAAATCGACGCTCCGGCATCAACGGATGCGGAATTATCAAATCTTTTGTTTCCATCACCAACGAATCGTAAAACAAAATATCCAAATCAATGATGCGTCTTTTGTAAGGTTCATTTCGGCCTTCCCGTTGTTGCCGTCCTTGCAAAATCTCATATTCTTTAAGTTTCTGCAATAAAATCAACGGATCCAATACCGTTTCTGATGCTACCACTTGATTCAAAAAAAACTGTGTATCATTCATCTGCCACGGCTCCGTCTCATACACAAATGATTTCTGCAAGACCTTTCCTATCGCCTTTTCCAAAAACACAACAGCTTCTTGCAGGTTCTTCAAGCGGTTGCCTATATCACTTCCCAATTGCAAATAAACGATTGCCATTTTTTTTAAAATATTAAATGATACAACCAATGATATACACCAAACAACTGCAATGAAGTGAAAAACAAAATAGCCATCAAAAAATAACGAATAAAAGCAGTGCCATATCTCATCGCAACACGCGTTGCCACCAATGCTCCGGAAATATTGCCAACGGCTAATACCAAACCATAACTATAATTCACCTGATAATGCCATGCAAAAACGACCAATGCAAAAGGCGTAAACACTGTGATTATCAACAACTTCACCGCATTCGACTTCAACAAGTCAAAACCACTTCCCAACACCAAACCCGCCAACAAGAAAAAACCTACACCGGCTTGAATAAATCCACCGTAAACACCTATCAGAAAAAAGATAACATATTGCACAATTCGTCGTTTGGCTGTCATTTGTTGCTCGCGTCCTTTTATCCACCGGTCAGAATTGGTAAGCAACATCAGAAACATAAATACCAGCAAACCGGCAATAAACTTCCGCATCAATTCCTTATCAATATCGACAGCCAACATTGCTCCCAATAGCGACCCCAATACAGCAGGAATTAAAACAGCTGTTCCTTCTTTCCACTCAAAAACTTTTTTTTGCTTGAATTTGCTCACTCCCACCAAACTTTGCAACAAGATGGCAATGCGATTGGTTCCGTTGGCAACCGTTGGCGGTAACCCC
Organism: uncultured Bacteroidales bacterium; assembly: GCA_964606715.1. Taxonomy (GTDB): domain Bacteria; phylum Bacteroidota; class Bacteroidia; order Bacteroidales; family JALTDM01; genus CAZSHT01. Next base: position 8,947 of record CAZSHT010000063.1, on the reverse strand, counting down.
ATAAACATCAAAACAGGAAGCGTAATTAAAGAACCGCTCCCTGCCAAAGTATTGATAAAACCGGCTACAAGTCCAACAACAATTAAAAGGATACCCGTAAGCCAGTCCATAAAATTTAGGTTTTGCTAATATGCAAACAAAGGATATTGATTGGTCAATTTAATAACTTGTTGTTTCACATCTTCTACTGCTTTTTCGTCTTCGATGTGTGTAATCACAAAATCTATCAAATCAACAATCAAAGGCATCACATCTTCTTTCATGCCACGCGTTGTAGATGCGGGTGTTCCCACACGAATACCGGAAGTTTGAAACGGTGAACGCGAATCGAACGGCACCATATTTTTATTGATGGTGATATGAGCTCGTTCTAATGTTTTTTCCACTTGTTTTCCTGTAATATCCGGGAACTTAGAACGCAAATCAATAAGCATCAGGTGATTATCGGTTCCACCGGAAATAATTTTATAGCCTTTATCCACAAATGCTTTCGCCATAGCTTGTGCATTTTTCATCACTTGGTCGATATAGCTGTTGTAACTGTCGGTCAATGCTTCGCCGAAAGCAACTGCTTTGGCTGCAATAATATGTTCTAACGGTCCACCTTGAATACCCGGAAATACAGCCGAATTGATTAGGTCGGACAACATTTTCACTTTTCCTTTTGGTGTGGTTATTCCCCATGGATTTTCAATATCGTTGCCCACCAAAATCATTCCTCCTCGCGGACCTCGTAATGTTTTATGTGTCGTCGTTGTAACGATGTGGCAAGCAGGAAATGGATTGTTCAGTTTTTTTCGTGCTATCAATCCCGAAGGATGTGAAATATCGGCCATCAAGATGGCTCCTATTTGGTCGGCAATCTGACGCATGCGTTCGTAATCCCAATCACGCGAATAAGCCGAAGCACCTGCAATAATCAATTTTGGTTTTTCTTTTAAGGCAATGCGTTCCATTTCGTCATAATCGACCAGCCCTGTTTCTTCGTTCACATGATAGGCTACCGGTCGATACAACAATCCGGAATAATTGACAAACGAACCGTGTGTAAGATGTCCGCCATGTGCCAAATCCAATCCCATAAAAGTATCACCGGGTTTTAATATGGCCAACATTACAGCAGCATTGGCTTGTGCTCCCGAATGTGGTTGCACATTGGCAAAATCGGCATCAAACAATGCTTTGGCACGGTCAATAGCCAATTGCTCGGTTTGGTCTACCACATAGCAACCGCCATAATAGCGTTTGCCCGGATAACCTTCGGCATATTTATTGGTCATATATGACCCCATCGCTGCCATCACTTGTTCGCTTACAAAATTCTCGGAAGCAATCAGCTCAACACCATTGAGTTGTCGTTGATATTCTTGTTCTATCAAACTAAAAACTTTTGTATCTCTTTCCATTTTTTTATTATTTTTTTTGTTCATTTCTATTCTATAAAAAAGCCACCAAACGATACGGTGGCTTTTTTATAGTCACAATATATTCATCTTTTATTATTTTTTTTCGTCGTCTAAATCTTCAAAGCTCACATCGGTAAAGTCCTTTGGTTCAGACTCTTGTTCTGCTTTGGGTTCTTCGGCAACAGGTGTTTCTGTCGTTTCTTGCCGGTTTTCGGGTTTCGGTTCCGACGAATAAGCAGGTTCCGGTCGTGGTTCTACCGGTCTGTTCTTTTTTATAAACGCCACCACATCTTCCATAGCCGTCAGGAAATTATCAAAATCTTCTTTATACAAGAAAATTTTGTGTTTCTCATAGCGAAAATTCCCTTCATTGTCGAAGCGTTTTTTACTTTCCGTAATGGTTAAATAATAATCATCATTAGCCGTTGATTTCACATCCATAAAATAGGTTCGTCGTCCGGCTCTCACTACTTGCGAATAGACATCTTCCCTTCGGTTAGTAGCATTCTCTTGTTTGTCTTGTCCTTCCATAATCTTACTTCTTTTTTATTTATGTATTACAAAAATAGATTGTTTATTTCTTATCCTTAAAATTTTTCAAGATTTTTTTTACAATTTGTTTATTAATTTGAATATCCATTATTTTCAATTTCAGATAGTCTTCACGGAAGAAATAATACCCGAATTTCTTCGTTCCCACATTGTTTCGTGAGCCTGAGCTGGAATCTTTCACTAAAAACCAAAACCATCCGTCTTTTTCGATATATCCTACCACATGCATACCATGGTCGTCGGTAGTGGTTTTATTGGCAAAACGAAAAGCTCTGGAATCATCATTGATATAATCAAACGGGATATCGAAAGTTGGAATAATTGCTACTTGCGGTTCGCCTTTGCCAACCATCAATCCGGGCTCCGACACATCACCGCCAATTACAAATGAATATCCTTGTTTAATAGCTTCTTTGCACACTTTCATAAAATCATCAACAGGCACATTGAAATAATCATCGCTATGCCACCAGTTGTCCGGCACATCATAAGCACAATATTCATAAAACGGTGCTTGCTTATAAGACAATACATCGACATAATTGTCCATATTTAATTTCAATACATCTGTAAAATATTGTTTTGGTGTCATTTTTTTACCATTGTAGGTAAATTCTGTTGGCGGAACACCCATATAGGTATTCAAAATATCTTTTACGGTTCCTATCACAAAACTTTCACTCCACATATTATTGTCTTTCACACTTTTCAGAAAAGCTTTTATTTCTTCCATCATTTGCTCGTGCGTATAAAATTTTTGTCCTTCCAATAAACCGTTGTATACCGATTCGGGAACGACACCATATTTATTATAGATTCGGTTTACGGCATTCGACTCCGACCCTTCTTCTACAATAGAAGTTCCACGCGTGCGAACATATTCTCTCACTTTTTCCACATATTCCCAATATGCAACATACATCTCTGAGAGTTTCACTTTTTGTCCCGTCAGGCGATACACTTCTGACTCAAAAAATGAAGTCGTGGAAAAATCCCAACAAGTCCCTGTATTCCCTTGTGAGATTGGCGGATTGTGCCACACTTGTTTATAATCTGCCACCGTTGTCGGAAACGATTGTCCGCTAAGGTCAACCTTCAAACGACGGTATGGTTTTTTGGTTTTCTTTGTCGCCTTATATTCATTTATGCCTTTCAAAATAGTGCTGTAATAATAGCTTTCACTAAAATCCATTGTCTTGAAATAGGCTTTGTCTTTTTTCTTGTTTGGCTTTTGTGCCCACGATATTTGTCCCATCAAAAGAAGACTCATTGCAATCAATAATACTCGTTTCATTGTATTTATTTTTTTAATTAGTCCTGTAAAAATAGTTTTTTTTGAGATATCATCTATAAAATCTCACCAAAAATATGTATCTTGCTGTATAAAAACAAAAACTTCATACGCTATGTCCAGATATTTCTTCATCTTTTTTTTCGGTATCATTACCGAATCAATAATTGCTCAGACCAATGATTCTGTTTCGTTTTACTTGAACAATTACAATTACTCAAAAGTCATTGATTTACTAAAAGATAAATCCAATAAAACAACTATCGACTACAACACTTTGGGAACTTGTCATCTAAAACTCGGCAACAATTTATTGGCAAAAAAAGAATTTGACGAAGCACTTGCCATCGATTCTACCAATCGCAATGCTCTTTATAATTTGGGGAAATTGTTTTTTTCGGCTGAAAATCTTATTGCTTCAAAATATTATTGGGAAAAATTGTATCAGACCGATAGCAACAACTTGTTTTATCTCAAATTATTGGCAAAAGTCAATTCGACACTTCAAGATTACGACACTGCCATTCCTCAATTCAAAGCCATCATCAAAAAAAATCCTGATGATTTGAAAAGTCTGCTTTCATTGGCTCAAATTTATTTTTCGAAAAAAGAATACAACACTGCCGACACATTGCTTTCGACTTATAAAAATCGTTTTATTGGCAACAAAAATTTTCTCTATTTGCTCATCAAGACCAAATACCTCCTCAACAGCTATCAGGCTGCTCTTTCTCTTACCGACACTTATCTTTCCAATTTCCAAAGCAATACCGTTATCGAAAAGATACGCGGTATGTCGTTTTATCATATGGAAAAATTCGATTCCACTATTCAATGTCTTAAACGCATAGACGACTACGAAAAGAATCACACACTTTGTTATTATATCGGTGTTTCGTATTATAAATCGGAACGACAACAAGAGGCTCAAAAGTTTCTATCTCTTGCCATCACCAACAGCCAACCCAAAGATTTGGCATCATACTATTCCTATCTTGCCTTTTCTTACGACCTTACCCGAAATTATGCTTTGGCAATAAAAAACCTCAAAAAATCGTATGATTTATCACCCCAAAAAACCATTTTATTTTTCTTGGCAAGCGAATACGACAAATATTATAAAGACAAAAAAGTAGCGGCCCGTTTTTATCGTCGCTATTTGGCAGAAAATGATACTGTAAATCTAAAATTGGTAAAGTATTCCCGCTACCGACTCGAAACCATCACTGAGAAACTGCATTTCTTGAATGATTCGTTGTAAGAGCCGTTTAATAAATATCTTTTAACGGTTTATCGAAACACCCCGTAGGATATTCCATATCCAAAATTTCCGACAACGCAGGTGCCACTTGTGTAAGATTAACAGGTCTATTGATGGTTCGCATCTTTACACGCCAACCGTAGAAAATCAATGGGACATGCGTATCGTAATTGTAACCCGAATTGGCTACCGAAACTTCGCCCACATCTTCCATCTTAAATGGTTCTAAACTTAGCAACACATCTCCCGACCGTTTTTTATTGTAAGAATGTTCCATCAAAGCTTCCATTCCTTCCGTAAAATTATTACTCTCTAAGACATGAGCAGGCATTGCCAAAGCAATATCCGAAAACTGACTCAAAAAAGCCGCAACTTTGTCTTGCACCTCATTGAGCGACAGTTTGGAATCTTCTATCAACGGACGATTCAGGAAAATTTGCTTGTTGTCGTATTGCAACACCCATTCGCCTTTTCCATAGAGTGCCCGCAAATAACTTTTCAACAACGAAAGCGAAAACATATTTTTATAACGCCCTGCTCTGAATCCTTTTTCCGTAAGATATTCGGGTGGCCAATTGGCACCATTCGGGGCTGTCAGCACCAACATATAATTTTGTTTCCCCACATAATCATTCAAAAAATCAACAAAATGGGCTATCTCACCATCTAATCGCAACAAGACATCTTCCATTTCTACCGAAGCGGTTCCCCAATAACGCGTTATTTTTGCTGTAACACCATAATTAACCGCCAAGAAATCGGTTATATTATCTTTCCCAAGTTGCTCATTGACAATAAGATTGGTTGCAAAATCAGAAACGATGGTATTGCCTGACGGAGTATAAGTCAAGACATTGTAGTTGATATGATTTTTTTTGAGTTTACTCAATTTGGGCAAATCATACGGAAATACCGTTCCGCTATTAACCACGCCCCGTTCGTATTTTTCGGTATCACCGGCCATTTCGATATAAGTATTCAACGGAAATAATGTATGCCACGGTTTCGACAAATAAGTGTCGGGAATCCTTTTGGCGTTGAATTTATTAACCCACAACGGTAACGAATCAAGATAATAGCCACTACTCACGAAATTCCCCGTTTCCGTTTCAAAATAATACGCAGCATCGGCATTTCGCCCTGCCAACAAAACAGCTGTTTCGGGTTGCAATGCCACCGAAAAGACTTTGGCTTTTTGATGCGTATAAAACTTCATCATTTCCGGAAACGATGAGCTAATCACATTTTTTGGTGACATCTGATAATCGGGCAATTGTGAACTCAACAATTTCACCGATTTATCGAAACAAGCATAAATTCTATCTTTGGTCACCGGATTATACCATTCATTAGCAACGATACCGTGTACCGAAGGTTCGGCTCCCGTAACCAAAGTTGCAAACCCCGGCAAATTTTGTGTGAAACAATACTCGTAATTGGCGTGTGTGTAATTACTTCCTCCGTTTATCAATCGCTTCAAACCATTGGCAGAAAGTTTCTTTTGAAGAATAGACAAATAATCATACCGAAAATTATCAATCGTAACCAATACTATCAATTTCGGTTTTTCGGGGGTAATATAATGCGGTTGGGCAATTCCCAACGACGATATCAAAACCAATATGGCGGCTAATATTTGTTGTTTCAAACCGGATTCTTTTTTTGCAACTAAATTAACCGTAATTCACCGATTGTACACCTCATTGTCGAATATTTATTTTTGAGCCGACAATAAATCTTTGATTCCACCTAAGGAACTTAAAACACCTGTAGCTTCATACGGCATATAAATCACTTTATTGTCTTTGCCCGACACCATATCATCTAATGTCTCTATATAACGCAAGGCTACCAAATATTGCAACGGATCACTGCCTTTTGGCACAGCTTCTACAATTCTGCGAATAGCTTCCGCCTCACCTTCGGCAACACGAATTCGAGCTTCGGCTTCTCCTTCAGCTCTCAATATTTGAGCAGCTTTATCTCCTTCGGCTCTATTGATATTAGATTCTTTATTTCCTTCTGCCTCTAAAATCTGAGAGCGTTTCAAACCTTCGGCTTCCAGAATCTTAGCTCGTCTGGCTCGTTCGGCTTTCATTTGCGTCTCCATTGCGGTGCGAATATCTTCGGGTGGATTTATATCTTGCAACTCTACTCTATTTACTTTCACACCCCATTTATTGGTTGCATCATCTAAAATTGTTTGCAATTTCCCGTTGATAACATCACGCGAAATAAGTGTTTCGTCCAAATCCAATTCACCAATTACATTTCTTAAAGTGGTTTGTGTCAATTTTTCGATTGCTTGTGGCAGATTCTCTATTTCATACACTGCTCTCAGCGGATCGGTAATTTGAAAATACAATAAGGCATTTATCTCGGTGCCTACATTATCTTTCGTTATCACATTTTGTTTTGGAAAATCATACACCGTTTCTCGCAAGTCAATTCGCTGGCGTGTTTTATAAATTGTGCGAACATTACCATAGGCATCTTCATACACATAACGCCAAGTAATAAGTCGCGGTTTATCAATAATCGGCCAAATAATATTGATTCCCGATTTCAAGGTTCTGTTGTAACGCCCCAGGCGTTCAATAATCATTGTTTCCGATTGTTTTACCACTTTCAACCCTGCCATAGCAAAGAAAATGATAAACACCACCAAGGTGATGAGAATAATTGTTACTCCTGTCATAATATTTATTTTTTAATTAATACTCTTATTAAGTAAGCTCTACAAAGATGGTGTTTCCTTCTATTTTCACAACTTTTACTATAGCATCTTTTTCTATCACAAGGGCATTGTCTTCGGCAACAGCCCGCCATTGATCACCATCAATTTTCACATAGCCGTATTGTCCTTTTTCAATTGGTTTTATCACCACACCTTGCCGTCCTATTATCGCATCGACATTGGTTTCTATTTCCGATTTATCCAAATATTTTAAGAAAATAGGACGAATGGCAAAAAAGGAAAGTAATGAAAATACCCCAAACACTACCAACTGCATATTGAAAGATAAATTAAATGCCACGGCTCCTATGGCAGCCAATATAGCTCCTACACCTAGACTCCCTGCTACAAAAGCCGGTGTAAAAATCTCAATAATAAATAGGGCAATGCCTATTATCAACCAAATATGCCAAGGTTCTAAATGTATGTTCATAATTTATTTTTTATTCTGACAATATCGTTTCTCGCACAACGGTATTATCAAATTTATAAACGGTTGCCGGATGCTGTTTCAACAATTCGTAATCGTGAGTAGCGACAACAATGGTGCGTCCGTTGCGTTGTATCTCTGTAAAAATATCCAATATTTCTTTTGATGTTTCCGGATCTAAATTTCCTGTAGGTTCATCGGCTAAAATGATTTCCGGATCATTCAACAAAGCTCTGGCAATGGCTATCCGCTGTTGCTCACCTCCCGAAAGTTGATGTGGCATACTGCCAAACTTATCGGCTAACCCTACTTTTGTCAACACTTCTTCGATGCGTTTATTAATTTCATTTTTTTTCTTCCAACCTGTTGCTTTTAGGACAAAAACCAGATTGTCATATACCGTTCGGTCGGTCAACAATTGAAAATCTTGAAACACAATACCCATCTTTCGACGCAGATACGGTATTTTTTTGCGGGGTAAATCTTTCAACGAAAAGCCGACAATTTCTATTTCGCCTGTTGTCAACGGTAATTCGGCATATAATAATTTCAACAGCGACGATTTTCCGCTTCCTACTTTCCCTATAAAATATACAAATTCTCCTTTTTCAATAGTTAATGAAACATTTTTGAGCACTTCTTTCTCATCACGAAATACACTAACACCTTCTATTTTTACAATTGTATCTAATTCCATAACCTCAAATTTACACAAATTTAATTATTTTTTCTATTTTAATAAAGCATTTATTCATCGCTCCACTTTTTGCAACAATCGCTTCAAGCATTTTACCGAAAAATTGAATGCCGGCGTTGTTTTTTTGTAATCGTCATATTGCTTTCCGAATTTCCGTTTGGCTTCGGGCTCTTCTATCAAAAAAATCATTATCAGCATCAAAAGTATTTCTAACGGGACGATGAGCATTATAAATGATAAAAATCCCGACAATAAAGCAAATGCCATCGGTAATAAAAACAATCCCAGATGCATCGGATGACGCATACAAGCATACGGTCCTTCTGTTACTAAACGATTGGTTTCCATTCGTGGCAAATCACCTTCTCTTCCATATCTTGCCAGAATCCGTCCGGTATTACGACTAATCGTCATCACTAAACGCATCACCAATACGCCAACAACAAATGCAATGATATGCCAAAGCCAATTATAAAGAAACTCGGGAAACCATATCGTATCTAAAAAATATCCAGCTACCGCACCTCCAATAATAAATATAAACCAAATTGTAAATCGAAAAACCATTGTTTT
>CAZSHT010000062.1:0-10188 GCA_964606715.1 uncultured Bacteroidales bacterium | reverse complement strand
CACTTTGATAGGCATTGAAGATATTTTTAATACCCAAATTAAATTGTAAATAATAATTTGCTTTCAATTTCATCAGATACGATAATTTTGCACCCATATCGAAAAACGCTCGTGTTTTTACCAATTCCTCATTCTGAATAATATCACCGTTTTTTATCATTTGAGCTATTTCGGTTTGCTCGTCGGGCGTAAGAGCGGGGTTGTCCGGGGTCATTCCGAAATGAGGCACCAGCATGGAGCCGGTATAGGTTCCCGACACCGAAAACTTCCAAGTGTTTTTCGGATTGTATGAAAAAATGAGATACCCGTAATTGTGTGGCGTTCTCAAAATTTCATTCGTAGTTTTTGTGTTGTCGTTGCCCCACGGAATAGGTTGGTTGTAATTACTTTTCTGAACGGTAAAGCCCAGTTGCAAGCGGGTAGAATAGTCGGGAGCAATATTCAATTGGAAATTAAATCCCTGAACAACAGCACCATATGTGGCATTAAAACGCATATAGGTCATATTGCCCAAAGAATCCAATTCAGAAATCTGACTCGCAAACGGATTGTGCAGAGCGGTATAAAACCCTTCGCATAAAAAGTCTATATTCAACTTGTCAAAATTATGACTCCATTCTGTCGAAGCTGTAATGTTGTCGGAAGTTTCTTGTTTCAAATCGGGGGCATTGATATGCCTTATTCGTCGTGCTCCCGATGATTCTACATGCAAATCTTCGTCAAAAATCTGTGGTGCACGGTATCCTTTCGAATAGCTGAGACGCAACTGTGTCGATTCAACAGGCGAATAGAAAAGATTGAGCCTCGGCACCACCACATCACCCATTACATTGGCAGAAGAGGAAACATCGGTATAATCGGTTACAAAATAATGGTCATAGCGAATGCCCAAAGTTGTTTTGAATTTATTAAAATTCCATTCGTTTTGAACAAACAAACCATTTGTAACCAATGACTGATTGGCAACAAAAGTATTGGGAAATCCGTTTGTCCCTAATTTTTCGTCTGTGAGTTGGCTGTAATTATTGTCAATCCCAATAGTAAAGATTGCAGGAGCAAAAAGCATCTTTTTTTGATGGTTTACATATTGAATACCGGTAGAAGTTGTCAGGTTTGTGGTTCTTCCATAAGCCGACGCATCATAATTGGCTCCATAATAGGAATCTCGTAAGATATGTTGCCCGGCGGTGTAAATATTTAGATTATCATCTTTGTTTTTGGCAGTATATATTTTGAGAGAGAGATTACCACCGTCAATGGCGTGTTCCACTTGTTCGGTAATATCGGTTTCGTGTGGCAGATAATCCAATTTGTTGCCTCCGCGTCTGAAATCGTGAATATGAGAATATCCTATTTTCAGTTTCGTTTTGGTTGATAATTTATAAAAACTGTTGATGCCGAATGCCTCTGTTTTCAATAACGGAATATCCGAAAAAGCATCATTGTTGACATCTAATGCCTGACGGTTACGACTCATTCCGTATACTGTAAAACCGGCTTTGCGATTTTGTTTTATCACCGTGCTGTTAAACGAAAGATTGTTGTCGAGAGCAGGGTGTTTTATGAGATTGTCGAGTCCCATTATACCGGTATTGGTAGAAAAGGAAAAGCTGTTGTCTTCGGGTTCTTTTGTAATGATATTTACCGTTCCCCCAATGGCATTTCCGCCAAATAAGGCAGAGCCTCCACCACGCACAACCTCTATTTGCTTAATCATATTAGCCGGTATCTGCTCTAAACCATATACCCCTGCCAGTCCGCTGAAAACAGGACGGCTGTCTATCAAAATCTGTGTATAAGGACCTTCCAAACCATTCATCCGAAGCTGACTGAAACCACAGTTTTGACAATCGTTTTCGACGCGTAATCCGGGCGAATAATTGATGCCTTCCATCAAAGTGTTGCTTTGCACCTCTTGTAAGATTCGCGGACTGATGACATTGACAATGACCGGTGCCTCTTTGCGTTTGGTTTGCATCCTGTCGGCAGATACTACCACTTGATTCAATTCAACATGTTCCTTTTCGAGTTTGAAAAATATTTCTGTCGATTGAAATGCTTTCATCTCTACGGTTTTCTCAACCGATTTATATCCCAACATATGACAAACAATGGTTTGTTTTCCTATGGGCAAGTCTGTCATCATAAAATGACCTGTTTCGTCGGCAAGGGTTCCAATAGTTGTGCCTTTTACAACAATATTGGCAAACGGAATATGGTGTCCTGTTTCGTCTTTGACATCACCAAAAAGCATGGCATCGGTATTTTGAGCATATCCCCAAAATACCGACAGCAATACGGAAAAAAATACAAACGATTTCATTTTGTTGCAGAATTAATATTTCACAACAAAAGTATTCCGTAAAAAGCCGGCAAACAATACCTAAATATTGGTATTATGACAGGGTGTTTTTCAATTGTCTTGCAAGTTCTTCGGCAGCAGGTTGGTGAAACCGATACCAAAATTCGGGTTCTATCAATTCCAATTCCGATACAGCCAATTGGTTTTCATTGTCAACAACAATATCGACTCTGGCATATAGCGGTTTGGGGTTGCACGCATCATATGCTTGTTTGGCAAAAGCTATTTGCTTGGCCGTAGGCTCAAACGGTTCCACAGTGCCTCCGTGGTCGTCTTGCACACGGTAATCACCTCTTTTGGCTTTCTTCAAAACAGCGTGGGTATATTGTCCGCCAATGAGCATTATCGAGATTTCACCAAACGAAACAATACTTTCTATAAACGGCTGAACAATAAAATCTTTCTCTTGAAGCAATGCATTGATGGTATCTTTTGTTTTGTTGCCACTCACCGACGAAAGCCGGAAAGTTTGATAGGCAGCTCCCGAAATAGTTGGTTTCACAACTATTTCGGAGACATTGAGTGTTGAAAATACCGTTTCAAAATCGATTTCTTTGCCTTGTTTGAAAAATAAAGACTGCGGAATATTAATACCGGCTTTTTCAAGGTCGAGCAAATAATGTTTGTCCATATTCCACCGAATTGTCTCATACGAATTGATTAAAACGGTTTTTGTTTTAATTTCTTCGAGCCATCGGGAAAATTCTTCGAATCGTTCAAAATAATCCCAAATGGTGCGAACAAGAACGGCTTTTGTTTTGGAAAAATCAAAATGGCGATCACTCCAACTGACAATTTTTGTTGTAAACCCTTCTTTTTCCAAAGCTTCTTTTACTAACCCATCTTCCAAAATAACATTTGAAAAATATGGATTCACCTCACGATTCGGAGCTAAAAATTTATCGGCAGAAAGCAAAACAATATCGTAGGTCATTCTTTTTTTTGGCTAAAATAAACAAAAAACATACGAAATCGCCGTAAAAACAACATTGTTGAAGAAGTCTTAAAAACTTTTGAAGATATTGAGTGTTTGTCCGTTCAATTCCAATAATTTTGTTTCGAAGAAAATCAGCAGAGCAATGGCAACAAAAAAAGCGGTTCTTACACCGTTGATGAAACAATATTACAATATCAAAGCAAAGCATCCCGATGCTATCTTGTTGTTTCGTGTAGGTGATTTTTATGAAACCTTCGAAGACGATGCCGTAAAAACAGCGGGAATATTAGGCATCACCCTCACCAAACGCGCCAACGGTAGTGCTCAATTTGTTGATTTAGCCGGATTTCCGTATCACGCCTTAGAAACTTATCTGCCCAAATTGGTGCGTGCCGGACAACGCGTTGCCATCTGCGAACAACTGGAAGATCCGAAACAAACAAAAAAAATCGTAAAACGAGGCATCACCGAAATGGTAACACCCGGTGTTACCTATAACGAGAATGTAATCGAAGGACGAAGCAATAATTTTTTGGCATCCATTGTATTTTCAAAAAAAGAAACTTTGACAGGGCTGGCATTGCTCGATATTACCACAGGTGAATTTATGACCACCCAAGGAACACCGGCACAAATCGAAAAACTCTTGTTTTCGTTTCAGCCAAAAGAAATCATTTATTGGCGTGCCCAAAAAACACCGGTAGAAGCCTTGCTGAAAACAAAATTTTATGCTTACCCCCTTGAAGACTGGCCATTCAATTATGATTCGTGTTACGAAAAACTGACTTCTCATTTTGGCACCAAATCATTGAAAGGATTTGGAATAGAAGCATTTGAAGAAGCCATTCGGGCATCGGGGGCTGTTTTGCATTATCTCGACCTCACCGAACACAAACAAGTCGAACATATCAAAGGACTGTCGCGTATCGACACCGAAAAATATGTGTGGCTCGACCAATATACCATTCGTAATCTGGAATTGTTTCAGCCTATCTCACCTCAAGGAAAAACACTGATAGAAACTATTGACGATACTATTTCGCCGATGGGAGCCCGCTTGTTGCGCCGGTGGGTTGCCTTTCCGCAAACCAATATTGATGAGATAAACCGACGAGCCTCGCTAGTCGAACATTTTCTACAAACCGATGATTTGACCGAAAACCTACAATCGATACTTCGTTCTATTACCGACTTGGAACGCCTTGCCGGTCGCTTGGCAGCCAACAGAGTAGTGCCACGGGAATTGGCTCAACTGCGATTGAGTTTGGAGGGTGTTCAAGCAATAAAAAAAATATTGTCCGATGATGGCGACAGCCGTTTGAAACCCTATTTGGAACAACTGAATGTCTGTGAATCGCTGTTGGAACGATTGAAAAAAGAACTGGTGGAAGCTCCGGGCAACGCCATTGGAAAACAAAAAGTAATTGCCGATGGCGTGTCGAAAGAACTCGATGAACTGCGACATCTCTTAGCTTCCGGCAAAAGCTATTTGGACGAATTGTTGCAACGGGAAATAAAAAATACCGGCATTACCTCGTTGAAAATAAAAGACAACAATGTTTTCGGATATTACATAGAGGTAACCAATGCCCACAAAGACAAAGTGCCACCGGAATGGATTCGCAAACAAACTTTGGTGAATGCCGAACGCTACATCACCGAAGAACTGAAAGAATACGAAGCAAAGATATTGGGTGCCGAAGAAAAAATCTTAAAATTGGAACAAGAGCTTTATCAATCGTTGATTCTCGATACGCTCAATTATATTTCCGCTATCCAACTCAATGCACAATTGATTGCAGAGTTAGATGTTTTATTATCGTTTGCCCAAACGGCATTGGAACACGATTATCATAAGCCGGTTATCACAAAAGACAAGACTTTGGTCATTAAGCAAGGACGACATCCGGTGATAGAACAACAATTGCCTGTAGGCGAACGCTATATTCCCAACGATGTGTTGTTGGATTCCGACAAACAACAAATTATTATCATTACCGGGCCCAATATGTCGGGGAAATCGGCATTGTTGCGACAAACAGCATTGATAACCCTATTGGCACAAATAGGAAGTTTCGTGCCGGCAAAATCGGCAACTATCGGTGTGGTCGACAAGATTTTCACCCGCGTAGGAGCATCTGATAATCTGGCATTGGGCGAATCGACATTTATGGTTGAAATGATGGAAGTGGCAAGTATTCTTAATAACCTGTCGGACAGGAGTTTAATCTTGCTCGATGAGATAGGTCGAGGCACCAGCACCTACGATGGAGTGTCGATAGCATGGGCTATTGCCGAATACCTGCACGAAAACGGACGCGTGCGTCCGAAAACGCTGTTTGCAACACATTATCACGAGCTCAACGAAATGGAAAAATCGTTCAAACGCATTGTCAATTATCATGTGTCGGTGCAAGAGCATGCCGGAAAGATATTGTTTGAACGGACTTTGAAAAAAGGCGGAACGGCACATAGTTTTGGCGTCCATGTGGCAGAAATGGCCGGCGTGCCGGCAAGTGTGGTGCAACGCTCCAAAGAAATACTGAAAGAACTGGAAGGGAATGCTTCAAAATCGGGATTGGAAAAACCCATCGACAATATGACCCATCACAAAGACGGTTACCAATTAAGTTTTTTCCAGTTAGATGATCCGTTATTATTGGAAATAAAAGACATCATTCAAGAGGTTGATGTCAACAACCTGACACCTATTGAAGCCTTGAATGTCTTAAATTCCATTCAACAAAAACTGAAAAAGAAAAAATAAAATTCGGTTATCCTATTCCGAAAACATCAACTCATAGGGGCGTCCCAAAGCCTCTTGGAGTTCTTCTATGCCGATATAGCGACTTTTGCGGAACAACTCACTGCCGGCAAAAAAGACCAAAATGGTAGGAATGGTAAAGACACGATTTTGAGCGGCAACATCGGGTGTCAGCTTGGTGTCGACATAAAAAAACTTCGTTTTCGGAAAATTTTCTTCCAACATCTCATAAACCTTTGGTTTCAATACTTTGCAAACATTGCAATCGTCGTTGGAAAAATAAAATAAAACCGCCTCGTTGGAAGCCAACAATTCATTGAAATGGTCTAAAGATTCTACAGTAGGATACATTTGATAAAAATTTTGAGGGAGCAAAGATAATGGTATTATTCAATTCCTTGCTATAAAAAATAATTTGAAAAGCTTCGCCAAATGATGTTCTGAAAAACGAAGGGCTTTAGCCCAACCATAATTAATGACATTAAAAATTTTGAGACCGAATAATAATATCTATTTTTGCAACAAAAGAATATACGAATGATACGAAAAGAAGACATACAGCATTTATCGGAACGCATTGACGCGTTGAGGAGGTATCTTTGATGTCGATACAAAACTGAAACAACTCAAAGAAGAACAAAAGAAGACCGAAGACCCCCATTTTTGGGACATACCGTCGGAAGCCGAAAAACAACTGCGAAAAATAAAAAATATTCAAATCTGGACCGATGCCTATGAGGAAATACGATTGGGCTATGAAGATTTTTTGGTGTTGGCAGAATTTTTTGAGGCGGGCGAACTTGATGAAACCGAAATAGATAGCACTTACAACGCGTTGCTGAAAAAGATAGAGCAACTGGAATTTAAAAACAAACTGCGAAACGACGAAGACAAGCTGGGAGCTATTCTGAAAATCAACCCGGGGGCAGGTGGAACAGAGAGTCAAGATTGGGCGGAGATGCTGATGCGGTTATATTTGCGGTGGGCAGAACGCAGAGGCTATAAAACCAAAATTTTGGATATCCTCGACGGTGACGAAGCCGGCATAAAATCGGTAACCATCGAAATAGAAGGCGATTTTGCTTACGGTTATCTGAAGAGCGAAAATGGCGTGCACCGTTTGGTGCGACTCTCTCCGTTCGATTCGGCCAATCGCCGGCATACTTCGTTTGCTTCGGTATTTGTCTATCCTATTGTCGACGATACAATAGAGATTACAATCAATCCGGGAGATATCGAATGGGATACTTACCGGTCTAGTGGTGCCGGCGGGCAGAATGTCAACAAGGTAGAAACAGCCGTTCGATTAAAACATATTCCTACCGGAATTGTTATAGAAAATCAGGAGACGCGTTCACAACAGATGAATCGCGAAAATGCTATGCGTTTGCTGAAAGCACAACTCTATGATATAGAACTGCAAAAGAAACGAGAGAAACAAATGGCTGTCGAAAAAAATAAAAAAAAGATAGAATGGGGCTCACAAATACGAAATTATGTGTTGCACCCCTATAAGATGGTAAAGGATTTGCGAACAGACTATCAAACGGGCAATGTGCAAGCTGTCCTCGACGGCGAGATAGATGAATTTATCAACGCTTATTTAATGGAATTCGGAGATTTATAAAACAACAAAAAATGTTACAGATAAAAGACTTACACGCTACGATTAACGGCAAAGAAATATTGAAAGGTATCAATTTGGAAATAAAACCCGGCGAGGTGCATGCCATTATGGGACCGAACGGCTCGGGAAAAAGCACTTTAGCTGCTGTGCTTACAGGAAAACCCGGCTACGAAGTAACCAAAGGTGAAGTTTATTTTCTGGGAAAAAATCTCTTGGAATTGGAACCGGAAATCAGGGCTAATTTGGGGTTATTTTTGAGTTTTCAATATCCGGTAGAGATTCCGGGAGTAAGTATGATTAATTTCATGAAAGCCGCTGTCAATGCCAAATTGAAATACGAAGGGAAAGAGCCGATGAGCAGTGCCAATTTCTTAAAATTTATTCGAGAGAAACAAAAAACCGTCGGGCTGGATACGAAGTTGGTCAACAGGGCTGTGAATGAAGGTTTTTCGGGGGGCGAAAAGAAGAAAAACGAAATTTTTCAGATGGCGGTCTTGGAACCTCGCTTGTCTATCCTCGATGAAACCGATTCGGGATTGGATATTGACGCTCTTCGTGTCGTTGCCAACGGTGTAAATATGTTGCGGTCGTCGGAACGGTCGTTTATTGTGATTACACATTACCAACGCCTGCTCGACTACATTGTTCCCGACATTGTTCATGTGTTGTATAATGGTCGTATCGTAAAAACAGCCGGCAAAGCATTGGTGGGTGAATTGGAAGAACGAGGCTACGATTGGATAAAAAAACAATTTGACTAATTCCGTGTAAAAAGACATTGACCATGAAAATTACCATTCCCGATTTTGAACATCATTTTTTGTCTGCTTACACCGAAAATAAAGCAATCATAGAGGCATACACACCGTATTTAAAGAAACTGCGTGAAACGGCTTTTCGGTTATTTGAAAAAGGATTGGCATTGCCGGCAAAACGAGATGAAAATTATCAACATATCGATATCTCTAAAGCATTCAACGATACTTATCATTTGCATTACGATAAGGAGAAGAAACCGGAAACGACAGAAGATATGCTCTGCGATGTTTTTGAGGAAGATGAAGTCCTTACCGTTACAATGGTCAACGGATGGGTGCAAAACGGTTTACACGAATTGCCGTCCGGCGTTATTTTGGGAAGCCTTGTTGAGGCCTACAAAAAATATCCGGCCTTGATAGAAAACTATTTTTACGGAATAGTCGATGAGTCGGAACCGTTGGCAGCCTTGAATACGCTGTTTGCTCAAGATGGTTTTTTTGTGTATGTCCCCGACAAAGTAGAACTCAACAAGGTGGTGAAATTGATAAACATAGTATCGGCTACCGAAGAACTGCTTATCAGTCCGCGAAGTTTGATTGTTGTAGGGAAACAGGCTTCCGTAAAATTTCTATTGTGCGAACAAAGTATTTTTCCGGCATATTTTGCCAACAATTCGGTATTGGCATTACATGCTGAATCGTCGGCACAAGTTGAATTTATTCGGTTACAAGACACCCATAACAAATCGTATCAATTGACTTCCACTTACATTCATCAGGCGACCGACAGCCATGTGAAATCGAACACGATAACTCTTCATGGCGGTAATGTGCGAAACAATATCTTTGCAGTATTGGCAGGCGAAGGTGCATATCACGAAATGTTGGGTTTGTTTTTGGTTGACAAAGGTCAACATGTCGATAATTTCACATTTATTGAACACGCCAAGTCCCATGGCACAAGCAATGAACGCTTCAACGGTATTTTAGATGATTTCTCGACAGGTGCTTTTTCCGGTCGTATTTTGGTTGATAAAGATGCTCAGCAAACCAATGCACGGCAATCGAATCACAATATCTTGCTAACAAGTGATGCCAAGATGAACACCAAACCTCAATTGGAAATTTATGCCGATGATGTAAAATGTTCGCATGGAGCTGTGGTAGGACAACTCAACGAAGAAGCATTATTTTATTTGCGACAACGCGGGATCTACAAAAAAGATGCTCGTTTGTTGTTGTTATCGGCATTTGCCGACGAAATAGTTTCTCAAATCACAATAGAAAAAGTAACCGAAGAGGTTCGCCGGTTGGTAAGTCGCCGGTTGGGTGGTGATTGGTCGCGGTGTAACAAATGTCAGATAAAATGCTAAGATGTCTGAATTGAAGATAAAACACGAAAACGGTCAACAAAAAGTGTTCGACATTGTGCGGAAGAAATATGTTGCACTCACCCCCGAAGAAAAGGTGCGACAATTGCTCATTCATTATCTGATACAAGAAAAGAATTATCCGAAAAACTTATTGGTATTGGAACATGAGTTTCGGTTAAACGGATTGTCCAAACGCGCCGATATTGTGGTGATGAATACTGAAGGAATACCGTTGATGCTTATCGAAACCAAAGCTCCCGATGTCCATGTTACGCAAAAAGCCATTGACCAAATAGTGTCGTATAACCTGCATTACAAAGTCAACTTTCTACTGATAACCAACGGAAGCGAGTTTCTTATGTATCGC
>CAZSHT010000061.1:0-10220 GCA_964606715.1 uncultured Bacteroidales bacterium | reverse complement strand
GATGATCGATTTCTCACCAGTTTAAAAAAAATTGAACGATTACTTTCCGGCTACTTTCTTGGTCTTATTATCGAATCGACCACTTTAGGTTCCATGATTACATTGGGACTTTATTTCATTCTGGGACTCTCCTTTTCTAACAGTTTGCTCATCGGTATTTTTGCCGGACTCATCAATGTGATTCCATATGTAGGACCGGCTATTGGTATGACATTCGCAGTTACCTATACCCTTCTCGAAAAAATTAGCGACACTCCTTTTTATAAGATTCTGCCCACTTTGGGTTTTGTATTACTTATTTATGCTATTGCTCAAATGATTGATGCATTTCTTTTGCAACCTACTATTTTTGCCAAAAGCGTAAAAGCTCACCCTTTGGAAATTTTCATTGTCATTATGATGGCAGGCAGTATTGGTGGTATTTTAGGAATGATAATAGGTATTCCAAGTTATACCATATTGCGTGTTTTGGCAGCTGAATTTTTGGGAAAATATAAAGTTGTTAGAGAAATTACCGATAAAATTAATTAGATTTTGTATTTTTGTTTTTAAATGAAGCAGATTAGTCTGATAATAATAGGGTTATTTACAAGTGTTTTCACACACGCACAGATAGTGCCTCAATTTACTGTAAATGATACTATTGTTTGCCTCAACAACACATTACAATTCACTGATTTATCGAAAGGCGACTCAATCATCAGTTGGAGATGGGATTTTGGTGATACCACTACTTCTACTCTTCAAAATCCGACTCATATCTATGCCGATACCGGAACATATTCTGTAACCCTTAAAGTCTCTGATACTGCCGGAAACACAAGAGAAATCACCAAACAAAGATATATCTTGGTTTTAGACACTCCTGTTGCTAATTTCACCATTGACACCTCTCGCCTACAACCGAATTTTTATATCACTTTCATTGGAGACTCCGGTTCTACTTATCAATACTGTCATTATTCATGGTATTTTCAAACCGATTCATTACCGGATACTATTGCAACCGTTTATCATATCTATAATTCCACCGGTGAAAAAACCGTAAAAATGAAAGTCAGTCGTGGCGGATGCAGCTCCTCTATCGATAAAACTTTTACTGTTTCCGACCACATTAAAATCCCAACAGTATTTACTCCAAACGGCGATAATATCAACGATGTTTTTAAGATTATCACCAACGGTATAGACACTTATACTTTTACTGTTTACAATCGCTGGGGTGAAATTGTTTACACCTTTACAGCCAAAGACATTTCATGGGACGGTCGCTCCTCGGCAGGTGTTGCTTTGTCTACCGGCACCTATTATTATATGCTATCGTGTAAAACAACAAACTATATAAAAACAGGCTCTATTTTTCTGTCTCACTAATGAAACGGAACTATAAAAAAATCTTAATCAGCAGGACAGACGGTATTGGCGATGTCATTCTCACCTTACCAATGATTGGTATACTCAACCAATTTTATCCTAAATCAAAAATATATTTTCTTGGAACCAATTATACCAAACCTATCATTGAATGTGTTTCTTCTGTTGATGAATTTATAAACTGGAGTGAGCTCTCAAAAAAAAGCGATGCCGAACTCATCGATTTTTTCAAAGAAGAAGCCTTTGATGTCGTCATTCATGTCTTTCCCAACAAACGATTTGCCGAAATTGCCAAACGCGCCCGCATTAAAATACGAATCGGCACCTCCCATCGCTTGTATCATGTATTTACTTGCAACAAATTTGTTTCGTTCACTCGCAAAAACTCCAATCTCCACGAAGCACAACTAAACATCAAACTGCTATCTCCTTTAAAAATAAAAAAAGATTACGATTTGGACGAACTCATTCCTTATCTTAATTTTTTTCCGCCCTCACTTGATTCTCAAAAAACAAATATCAGTTATTACGATGAAACACGACCTATCGAAAGTTTCATAGACACATCGAAAATAAACCTTGTATTGCATCCCAAATCAAACGGTAGTGCTTGCGAATGGAGTGAAGATAAATTTGGCCAACTCATCGACCTATTGCCTGCCGACAAATATCACATTTTACTCTCCGGCAATAAAGCAGAAGGTGAAATGTTACGCGAATTTTCAGAATCATATGGCGACAGAATAACCGATGTAACCGGCATTTTTTCACTCGAACAATTTATTTATTTCCTGTCACTCACCGACGGGATTGTTGCTCCCAGCACAGGTCCGTTACACATTATGGCAGCTTTGGGGAAATTCACCTTGGGACTCTACTCTCCCATTCGCCCCATTTTTCCTACCCGCTGGGCACCTCTTGGTGAAAAAGCATATGCTTACACCATTAATCCTAAAGAATGTAAGCATGTAAAATCATCGAAAGATTGCAGTTGTATAGACAAAATACAAGCCGACAGCATTGCCGAAATTATCAATAACTATTTTGAAAAAGAATAAATTCCGTTAAATTTTGTTGATAAAAACAAAACAGAGAATATCCTTTTTCAGTGCCTTTTCCTTATTTTTGTATAACTCTAATTTTTAAACTTTCTATTATGAAAAAAATATTTCTTATTACATTCGCTGTTTTGTCAACTGCCATTTTTGCTCAAAAAAACAAAGGTGTCGATTTGACTCCTCCCGAAATGCCTATTGACGAATCAACCAAACTCATCACTTATACCGAAGTCGTTAATTCCAAAGGCTCGGCAGACCAAATCTACAATCAAGCTTACACATGGGCTTCTCATTTTTACAAAAACCCTGCTAATGTTATCAAAGTAAAAGACAAAACCAATCACAAACTTGTGATAAAACCCCGTTATAAAATTCTAAATCCCCCCACAAAAAAAGGGTTAAAAACCATGGGTGGCATTGTTTTATACCAACTCACTATTGAGACCAAAGAAAATAAATACCGTTATGTTTTAACAAAAATCCATTGGAAACAACCGTCATACTATCCTGTCGAACGCTGGCTCGACACTTCCAAACCAAGTTATACGCCAAAATACGGTTATTATCTGCAACAAGTTGATGCCGAAGCAAAACGCGTCATTGATGATTTGAAGAAAACCCTCAGTATGCCAAAAGAGAAAAAATCGGACAACTGGTAAACACTATGACCATTAAAGAAGCTCAAAAGACTGTTGACGATTGGATAAAATCGGTAGGTGTTCGTTATTTCAACGAACTCACCAATATGGTATTGCTCACCGAAGAAGTTGGCGAACTGGCTCGCATCATTGCCCGCACCTACGGTGAACAATCATTTAAACCATCGGATAAAAACCATAATCTATCCGACGAAATGGCCGATGTGCTTTTTGTGCTTATCGCTTTGGCTAATCAAACCGGAGTAGATTTGGAAAAAGCATTTCTCGACAATTTGAAAAAGAAAACCAACCGCGATAACAAACGACATAAAAACAATCCTAAATTACAATCTGATGACACATTATAATGATTTATCTTTTACTGTTTCCATAGATACGAAAACCGTAAAAGACAAAACAGAAGCTATCATACAAAATAAGGAATCATACAATCGTCCCGAAATCATAAAACAATTGTATGGTTTTATCGACCTCACTAGTTTGAACACAAGCGACAATGAAGCACACATCAAAGCATTTATCGAACCCGTAAACACTTTCGACAAAGCCGACATTCCCAATGTGGCAGGTATTTGTATTTATCCAAAATTTATAGAAACCGTAAAAAATAATCTCACAGCCAAGAATGTGAAAATCGTAGCCGTAGGTGCCAATTTTCCTTCCTCACAAACATTTTTGTCGATAAAATTGGCAGAAGTAGAACTTATGGTGCAAAAAGGTGCCGATGAGATTGATGTTGTGCTATCGGTAGGTGAACTATTGGCCGGACATTATGATGTTGTGTTATCGGAACTACGACTCATAAAAGAAGCCTGTGGGAAAGCCCATCTGAAAGTCATATTGGAAACCGGTAGTTATGCCGACGATTACAACCTCATTTACCTTGCCTCATGGTTGGCCATGGAAGCCGGTGCCGATTTCATCAAAACTTCTACCGGAAAAATCTCCGTTTCGGCCACACCCGAAGCTGTATTTATAATGGCTACCGCCATAAAAGACTACCACCATAAGACACAACAAAAAGTAGGATTGAAACCGGCAGGCGGTATTGCTACTGTCGATGATGCCCTTCTCTATTATGCCATTGTCGATACCGTTTTAGGACAAAATTGGCTATCGCCAAATCTATTTCGTATTGGTGCCAGCCGTTTGGCAAAAAATATTTTAAACGCAATTTAAATGAATCCCCTACAAACCCATATTGAAGAAGCTTGGGACAATGCTGATTTGTTGCAACAATCTACATATCGCAATGCCGTAAAAGAA
Organism: uncultured Bacteroidales bacterium; assembly: GCA_964606715.1. Lineage (GTDB taxonomy): Bacteria > Bacteroidota > Bacteroidia > Bacteroidales > JALTDM01 > CAZSHT01. The sequence continues at coordinate 5,863 of CAZSHT010000061.1, read as the reverse complement.
GTTATTGAACAACTCGACAAAGGTTTTCTTCGCGTAGCCGAAAAAAAAGACAACCAATGGCAAGTCAACGAATGGATAAAGAAAGCCGTTATTCTCTATTTTTCGGTTGCCGAAATGCAAACAATAGAAGTTCCTCCGTTTGAATTTCACGACAAAATACCATTAAAAAACGACTATCAGGCACAAGGTGTGCGAATTGTCCCTCATGCCATTGCCCGCTATGGTGCTTATTTGGCAAAAGGTGTTATTATGATGCCTTCTTATGTCAATATAGGAGCTTATGTCGATGAAGGCTCCATGGTTGACACCTGGGCTACCGTAGGCTCATGTGCACAAATCGGAAAACGCGTTCACCTAAGTGGCGGTGTCGGTATTGGTGGCGTCTTGGAACCTGTGCAAGCTGCTCCCGTCATCATTGGCGACAATTGTTTTGTCGGTTCTCGTGCCATTATTGTAGAAGGTGTGCATGTCGATGACGAAGCAGTACTCGGTGCCAATGTCGTACTCACCCAATCCACAAAAATCATTGATGTAACCCAACCTGAACCAAAAGAATACAAAGCTTATATCCCAAAACGCTCTGTCGTCATCCCCGGCACTTACCCCAAAACATTTCCTGCCGGCACCTATCATGTGCCTTGTGCTTTGATTATCGGCAAGCGGAAAGAAAGCACCGACAAAAAAACCACTCTCAACAATGCTTTGCGAGATTTTAATATAAGTGTTTAAATTTTAATGAATACAATTACCAATCATACCATTACCGATGCTCTCGGACGCACCGTAAGCTATGCACAAACGCCCAAAACAGTCGTTTCGTTGGTACCGTCACTCACCGAACTTTTGTTTGATTTGAATATTGAAGTCATTGGACGAACTCGCTTTTGTAAATATCCCGAAGAAAAAATTAAAAATGTAAATATCATTGGTGGAACAAAAGATATAGACCTCAAAAAAATTATTAACCTCAACCCCGATTTGGTGCTTGCCAATAAAGAAGAAAACGATAAAAAACAAGTCCTCGAATTAGCCAACGATTGTCCGGTATTCGTTAGCGATATCAAAACTTACGAAGATGCTCTTGATTTTATTTTGGAACTGGGTATTATATTCGACCGCAAAAAAGAATCGGAAACAATAGTAAAAGATATCATACTGTCATTCAATAAATTACAAAACGAAACCATCACCAGAAAAAAGGCTATTTATCTCATTTGGCAACAACCGTATATGACCATCAACAAGCATACTTTTATCCACTCAATGTTGGAACTCATCGGTTTTGAAAATGTTTTTGCCGACAAAGAAAAAGAATACCCTGCCTTAACCGAAGCCGAAATTGCCGAATCCGGTGCCGATATTGTCTTACTCAGTACCGAACCTTACCATTTCAAAGAAAAACACATTGCAGTCCTAAAACAACTTTTGCCAAAAGCTGTTTTCAAAATCATCGACAGTGAACTCATTACTTGGTATGGCTCTCGAATGTTAAAATCAGGCAACTATCTTCATTCGTTACAAAACGAATTGTTGAAGTAATCCCCTATTCAAAATTCGTTTCTCAACAAACTAACGACTATCTGTCAGGATTTAGAATACGACAAATCACAAATATTTGTAATGGTCTTACATTTATTTTATGACAAAATTTCATACCTTTGTAATTATTTTTCAAACCCTAAAAAAAGTCAATGGATTATTCGATAAACACCATTAAACAACGCTTTGGAATTGTTGGCACCTCGCCCGAATTAAACAGAGCTATCGACATTGCCTTACAAGTAGCCCGTACCGACCTGACAGTATTGGTTACCGGTGAAAGCGGTACAGGGAAAGAAACTATTCCACAAATCATTCACACCAACAGTCCTCGCAAACACGGAAAATATATTGCCGTCAACTGCGGAGCTATTCCCGAAGGCACTATTGACTCTGAACTGTTTGGACACGAAAAAGGCTCTTTTACAGGTGCTTACGACAAACGAAAGGGTTATTTTGAAGTGGCCGACAAAGGCACTATCTTTTTGGACGAAGTAGCCGAACTACCCTTAGAAACACAAGCCCGTTTATTGCGTGTATTGGAAAGCGGTGAATTTATAAAAGTAGGCTCCTCTATTGCTCAAAAGACAGATGTTCGCATCATTGCAGCCACCAATGTCAATCTTGTGGAAGCCATTCAGAAAGGCAAATTCAGAGAAGACCTTTATTATCGTCTCAATACGGTTCCCATCACCTTGCCGGCACTTCGAGAACGCAAAGAAGACATTTATTTTTTATTCAAAAAATTCGCCAACGATTTTGCCGAAAAATATCAAATGCCCCCTGTTCGTCTTACCGACGATGCTCGCTATATCTTAGAAAATTATCGCTGGCCGGGAAATATCCGCCAACTAAAAAATGTAACCGAGCAACTTTCTATCATCGAAGAAAGCCGCCTTATTGATGGTGAAACTCTAAAAAAATATCTTCCCGAATATTTGGAAAGCAAACTCCCTGCCGTATATAAAAATATGGTCGATGAGAAAACATTTGCCACCGAACGGGAACTGCTTTACAAAATCCTGTTCGATATGAAAAAAGATATTGATGAACTGAAAAACACCATCAACACGCTCTCATCAACACAAAAAAGCTCTTTCGACATTTATCAGCCTTCGACACCGGAAACAACACTACAACCGGAAATTCAACTCGAATCGACTCCGCCCCATTCGGTAAAAATAGTAGACAAAACAAAAGTTGAAGACACCGAAGAAATCATAGAAGAATCCCTGTCACTTGCCGACAAAGAAAAAGAAATGATTCTAAAAGCATTGGAACGCCACAACGGAAAACGAAAATACGCTGCTCAAGAATTGGGTATCTCCGAACGCACATTATACCGCAAACTTAAAGAATTGGGTATCAAAAAATGAAATTTGTAAAGATTATCATATCCGTCATTTTTATCTCATTTTCGATGAGTAGTTGTTCTATAAAATACAGTTTTACGGGCACTTCCATTGCTCCCGACATAAAAACTTTCACGGTTAATGATTTTCCCAATACAGCACCTCTCTATATTCCCACTTTGAGCCAAACTTTCACGGAAATGCTGAAAGATAAAATACTGAATCAGACAAGTTTACAACATGCCAACAAAGACGGTGACTTAAATTTTGAAGGCAGTATCACCGGTTATCGCATCGTGCCTATCTCGGTACAAGGCGATGAAACAGCCTCTGCCAGCCGACTCACCATCACCATCAAAGTAAAATATTCCAACAACAAAGACCATAAACAAGATTTTGAACGCAGTTTCTCGAATTATGCAGACTTCGACAGCTCACAAGATATCAATGACATTGAACAAGAATTGATAGAAGAAATTTTGGATAAAATAACCGATGACATATATAATAACACCTTAGCCAATTGGTAAATGAACAAAGCAGACCTGTATCATTATATTGTGCATCCCGAAAATCTCAGCAAAGAAACTTTGCCTGAATTACAAATGCTCTTGCAAGCGTATCCCTATTTTGTCCCTGCTCACCTGTTACTGTTAAAGAATTTAAAACAAACAAATGATTTTCATTTCGAAGAACAATTGGCAAAATCATCGATTGCAATTCCCGACAGAAAACAATTATTTTTATTCTTAAACAACAAACTGTCAACAGTTTCTGAAAAGCAGATAGCAGAACCTCATCTCGAAACCATTGAAAAAGAAAGTATTTCTGTCAATATTCCGGACAAAGAAATTAAGCCTACACCTATCTCAAAAGAAACTGAACCAACGACGAAAATACCTGTTGCCGAAATATCCAAAGATGATAAACAAGACCCTAAAGAAAAAGAATCTGCAGAGATAGAAACCGTTGACAAACACAAACCACAAGAACCTGTCGCAACAGAAAATAAAAAATCATTGGCCGAACAAATTCTGGAAAAATATGGCAAGAAACCCATTCGTCAACAACCTAAGAAATTTCCTGTTGTTAATCCTAAACCTCCTGCCGAAACAGAAAAAACATCTGCAAAAGATAATGACATCAAACAAAGTGAAGAAAAAGAAATTATCGAGATACCTTCTTTTACAGCGTGGCTGAACCATGACCTTGGAACAACAAACACAAATACAGAAAAGAAAAAACAAAACTCCGATTTTGATATAATAAACCGTTTCATTGAACAAAACCCAACATTGAAACCTTCGTCGGAAACAAATGATATTATAGAACCTGTTGCCATCAATGAAGATGATTTATTCTCTGTCACACTTGCAAAAATATACACCAAACAAAAGGTATATGACAAGGCAATTCGCGTTTATGAGAAATTAATTTTGCATTATCCCGAAAAAAGTAGTTATTTTGCAGCTCAAATAGAAAAATTAAAACCTTTAATCAATAATTAATTATGTATACTTTATTATCAATTCTAATTTTAGTTGTCGCTATACTACTCATTCTCATCGTATTAGTGCAAAACTCAAAAGGTGGTGGATTGGCAGCCAACTTCTCCGGATCTAATCAATTAATGGGCGTTCGAAAAACAACTGATTTTTTGGAAAAAGCAACCTGGACACTTGCCATTGTTTTAATCTTTTTCTCGGTCGTTGCCAGCATGACTATTCCTCGCGAAGAAAACAACTCTAATAAATCGGTTATTGAGAAACAAATAGAAAATGCAGCTGATCCCAGTGCCATGCCTAATTTCCCAACCTCTGCTCCAGCAAAGAACACAAATCAATCTCCCACTCCAAAAGGGAAATAAATGATAAAACAATATTCTTAATTCAAAAAAACGCATTTACAAATAAATTAAATGCGTTTTTTTATTTTATATCTCTTTTATAACAGTAATAATATATAAATTTGTAGTTTATACATTGAAATTAATTCATGGTGAATATACTGAGAAAGGTCAACATAATATTTTCATTTCTAATAATATTCTTATTAACAACCTTAATCGGGTTTTCTCAAACTTTAAAATTATCCGGAAAGATTCGATTCGAAAAAGAGCCTCTTCCAAAAGCTGTTATTAAGGTTCTTGAGAACAATTCTGTAATTAAAACAGTAGTTGCCGATGCTTCCGGTAAATTTAAATTTACCATTCCATTAAATAAAAATCTCATTATCTCTATTGGTAAAAAAGGTTTTATTTCAAAAAAAATAGCCTTCGACACACATGTTCCTGATGCTACTGTTGCTTGGGATTATTCTTTTTCGGTAAATATTTTCCGAAAAATTGAAGGTATGGACATCAGTGCCCTTAATACACCTGTTTCTAAAGTAAAATATTTTGACAATATTGATGACTTCGATTATGATATGCCCTATTATAAATCTCGAAAAAAAGCATTAAACCGTTTAGATTCCTTGTATAAGGTCTCGAAAAAAAGAGAATATCAACGATTAATTTCCAAAGCCGACAACCTTGTAAAAAACAAACAATACGAAGCTGCTATCCCTATCTATGAGAGTGCCATCGACTATAATCCATCAAGTTACTACCCCGATGATCAAATCCAATTATGTGAAGACCGTATCTCACAACAAGGTAAAAGTAAAAAAAATTACGACAAATATTTAAAACAAGCTGACAGCTATTTTAATGATAAAATATACGAATCGGCTATCACTTATTACAAAAAAGCATTAACCGTAAAACCTGATGAGGTATATCCTCAAAATCAAATAAAAAAAGCGACAACATTATTGGCACAAACAAAACAAAATGAAAACCAACAAAAAAAAGACAATCAATATAAAGCCCTTATTGCCGCTGCCGATAAACTCTTAACTAACAAGAAATATGCGGAAGCAAAAACAAAATACTCCTCTGCCTCTGCCATTAAACCAAACGAAACTTATCC
>CAZSHT010000060.1:0-10261 GCA_964606715.1 uncultured Bacteroidales bacterium | reverse complement strand
ATACACGGGAAACTTTTTGTGTAAAAAAAGTTTCCCGTGTGAAGAACCAGATGATGCTCCTAATAAAAAATAATTACCAACATTTAAAATATGGGTATAAGAATCATCATAAATTTGATTTTTTGTAAATTCGTAAGACACTGTCTCACAAATTGGAAGGATATAAATAAATTGATTAATGATAATATTTTTTTTTAGAATCTTATCATTTCGTTTCATTCAGAATTTCGTCCAGCACTTTGAACACTTGGTGGTCTTTTGAATAAATCTTTTCAAAAACGGTTTTTGCTTTTCGAAAATTTTCTTTTGCTTTTTCAGCATCTGTTTCCATCAGCAATTGTCCCAAATAGAAATACAGATTTCCAAGCACTTTTTTATTATCCTGATATTCAGATATTCTTGACTGATAAAATTTTTCCAAATCATCAATTCGGTTTGCCTCGCCATATATTGTTCCCAAGTCATTATAAATGGTTGGGTTTTCGGGTGCCAGATTGTAGAACCGCATCAGCATCTTGTTATCTTTTTCACTATCTTTTGTTTTCACATAAAGATTCAGCAACGATTTCAAGGTATAATAATTGTCTCTATCCATGCTATCACTTTTTTCGAGATATTTTATGGCATCCGGCATATTTTTTTTATCGAAATAAATAAACCCTATCATTCTATAAGCATCGGCTTTATATATGCTATCTTCATATTGCTTAGCCGATATTTCAGCCTCGGTTATAGCACTGTCCTGCTTGTTCAAATACCAATAGGCATATGCCAAATTATAATGTGCCGATGAATTGTCATATTTCAAGGCAATGGATTTCTTAAAATATTCGGTGCTTTTTTTGTATTCTTTATTCATCACTTTTAGGTATCCCATTACATAATACGACATATTATCACCTGCATTATGCCGAATGGCTGTCAAATAATTCTCTTCCATCAACTTCAACAACTCGGAAGTCGGTTTCAACCAATTATCACCATATTTCAAATGCACTTCGTAGTAAAACTCCGCCAATCCGTTATACAGTTTATAATTTTGAGGATAACACTTTATCAGACTGTCCAATATCTCATTTATAGGAAATGAAACCAGTGTATACTGTCCTTCTTTTCCTCGATAATCCATTATGGTTTCATCCTCTTTTAAATCCTTCAACGCAAATAATTGATGCATAAAACTCGAAACGAAATAGTTTAAGAGAATCTTTTCTTTTTGCAAAACAATCGCCGGATTTGAATTGTCTTTATCAAATGTTTCCAACTTTTGAAATGCCGTTAGGTATTGTTTATTTTTTATTAATTGCTCCGATATTTTTAATATTGCATCTTGGGTTTGTCCCAAGACAGACACTGTTAAAAACAACAGTGACAGAAATGTAATTTTTCGCATTGTTAGGTTATTTTAATTTCACTCTTCCCCCTCCAATAAGTCCGGACGAATTTGTTTTGTCTTTTTCAAGGATTGTTCATAATGCCATTCAGCAATTTTCTTATCATCGCCCGACAAGAGTATCGGTGGCACTTCCCACCCGTTATAGTTGGCCGGTCGGGTATATACAGGGTGCGAAAGCAGATTATCCTGAAATGAATCGGTCAGGGCTGAGGTTTCGTCGGAAAGAACGCCCGGCAAGAGACGCACCACACTGTCGGCAATAACGGCGGCAGCCAATTCGCCTCCCGTAAGCACATAATCGCCTATCGACACTTCCATTGTTACCAAATGCTCACGCACGCGTTGGTCTACACCTTTATAATGTCCACAGAGGATAATAATATTTTGAAGAGTGGCCAGATAATTGGCTGTTTTTTGTTTATACAACGGTGCATCGGGTGTAGGAAAAATCACTGCATCGTACCGGCGTTCTTGTTTCAATGTTTTAATGGCGTTTTCTATGGGCTGTATGGTCATCACCATTCCACTGATGCCACTATACGGATAATCATCGACTTTGCGGTGTTTGTTGGTTGAATAATCGTGTAAGTCGTGTACTACAATCTCCACTATCCCTTTGTCTTGTGCTCGTTTCAGAATAGAATGATTAAGAAATCCCGGCAATAATTCCGGCACTACCGACAAAATATCAATTCGCATAATGCAATTATTTATTTTCCAACACTCTGACTTCGATGCGTCTGTTTTGTGCCCGTCCCGAAGCGGTAGCATTATCGGCCACCGGATGCAAACTGCCGAAACCTTTTGTAATAATGCGACCGGCAGTTATTCCGTGTTTCACCAAATAAGCTTTTACGGCATTGGCTCTGTCTTTCGACAAGGTCATATTGTGAGCATCACCGCCTTGATTATCGGTATGTCCGTCTATTTCTATTTTCAAATCGGGGCGTTCCTTCATCAGCGTTACCATATCATTCAACTGCTTATAAGAGTTTGGTTTGATAGTCGATTTATCCGTATCGAAATAAACATTGTTCAATGTAATCACCGTTGAAGGTTGGTATTTTATGTTGATGGTCATTGTCAAATGTCCTTCTTGGTTGGGCATTTCAAAAACAGAATAATCGGCTCGCTTAATAAAATCCTTATATTGAATCTGATACGAATCTCCTTTGGGCATCAACAATTTGGCTTTTCCCTGCCGGTCGGTAACGACAGAATATTCTTTTTTTGTTGTTTTCGATTTGAAAATCACCTTAGCCTGCGGAATCGGTGCCATCTTAAAATTTGTTACATTGACCAACACCAAGGCTTCTGTATCGGTAGGTTTCAGCTCTTGACTTTTTACGGTTTGAAAGACAGATATTCCTATCATTGCCAAAAGTATAAATCGTTTCATCGGTTGTTTGTTTTTTAGTTAAAAATCAAAGATAATAAATTAAGATACCTGTTTTACTTTTTCACAAAAGAAAAAACAAACTGTTTGCAGATATGCTGTAAAAAGAAGTATATTTGTTATAAAAAAATTACAAAATTATGCTTACCAAAAAGACTATCCTAACATTCTTGCAAGATTGGGGACACGATTTAGTAGAATTGGGAAAACTCAACGGCGAACCCGACAAACAACACAAAGCTGCCGCAACAATGATTCAGAAATTTTACGGCTATGATTCTTTTCCCGTATTGTTCAAACCTACCAAGGCTTCTGACATTCCGTTTCGCCACACGGCCGAAGGGGCATTATCATATTTCATTGGTCAAAACCCGAATTTTCCCGAAGATCACGGTTTTGCATTGGCTCCGTGGACCAAAGTAGAATTTGAATTTGCCGGCCTGGTCATCACCGACAATGTAGCCACCACAATGGGACATTATTTTTTCACCTACACCAACGGCGACATACTAAAAGTAGAGTTTTCTTTTGTAATAACAGAAGACAACAGCGGAATGCCTAAGATATTATTGCATCACTCGTCGTTGCCTTACAAACACTAAAAGTCCGAAGAAACGGATTTTAGCGTTTACTCAAATTCTACCAACACTTGATTTTTGTTGACTGCTATATTTTTGTCAACTTTCACTTCTTTCACTACGGCATCGACCGGTGATTTGATATTGTTTTCCATTTTCATTGCCGAAATCACCAACAAGTTATCGCCTTTTTTCACTTCTTGTCCAGCTTCTACCAGGATATCTAAGACCAATCCCGGCATCGGTGCTTTCAGTTCCGACACTTTAAACATATCGGAATAATCTATTCCCAATTTATCCAACAAATCGTCAATATCATCGCGGACTTTCAATTGAAAAATTTGTTGCTCTACCTGAATTTCCATTTCTTTCAACAACGCATCGTAGCGTTTTATCAACACAAAATAAGAATGGTCGTTATAGGTGATAACATAAACTTTATTTTTTTCTTTACGAACCTCAAAATCAACAACTTCACCATTTATCTTCAATTGATTTTTTGAGATGACCTCAACCGTATAAGTGTTGCCTGATAATGATATTGTATACATCTTCTTGTCGTTTTTCAAATTTCACCAAAGTTAATCATTTTTATTTTACAACAAAGCGGTGTTTTTTTTACTTTTGTCATCAACTATGATACGCATTGAAGAACATCACCCCATTGCTTCGCTCAATACTTTTCACGACTCCTACACTTGTCGTTATTTTGCAGAAAGCGATGATATTTTTGAACTTGTAAGTTTTCTCGACGAACACCGCATTCAACGCTACCTTATCATTGGCAGTGGCAGTAATCTGTTGTTTACCAAAAACTTCCAAGGAGCTGTTTTACGCCCTCTGCTTTTCGGCAAACACCTCATCAACGAAACCGACGACTCGGCAACCGTCTTAATCGGTGCTTCCGAAATATTCGACGAAGTTGTAGAATGGACCCTCTCACAACATCTTTACGGGTTGGAGAATCTTTCTCTTATTCCCGGCACAATGGGAGCTGCTCCGGTACAAAATATCGGTGCTTATGGCTGTGAAATCAAAGATTCTGTGCAAAATGTTCAATGTTTCGATTTGTTTGAAAACACATTTGTATCGTTTTCCAATGCCGATTGCCAATTTGATTATCGCAACAGTTTTTTCAAGAAAAACCCCGGTCGCTATATCATTGTTGCTGTATCTTTGAAACTCTCCAAAACCCCACACCCAAAAGCTGATTATCCGGGCATTGCCGAAGTTATCAATCAAGATTTTGACGGCACTTTGACTTCCGAAACCTTACGACAAGCCATTATTGCCATTCGCAAAAAAAAATTGCCCGACACCGAAACATTTCCTAATGCCGGCAGTTTTTTCAAAAATCCGGTAATCTCACAAACACAATTCGATACGCTATTGAAACAATATCCCGACATTCCGCATTATCCCCAAAAAGACGGTATAAAAATCCCTGCTGCATGGTGCATCGACCAAGCCGGCTGGAAAGGAAAATCTATCAACGGAGTGTCTACCTACAAAAACCAACCGCTTATCCTCATCAAAACGACAACCGATACGCCGGGAAAAACAGTTGTCGATTATGCTCACAAACTCATTGATTCTGTTCACGAAAAATTTGGCATCACCCTCGTTCCTGAGGTCAATATTTTTTAAGCAAAATGTGTGCGTGTCAAACGGTTTATCAATATTGTTTGCAAAACACTTCGCATCGTCAAGAATCCCAGTAATGCCATCCACAAGGCATGATTTCCCAACAACGGTTCCAAGAAAAGATAAAGCGGAAAAAATACCAACAGACCGGATACCAATACTACATTACGCATTTGCTTCGAAGCAATCATACCCACATACACACCATCCCACACAAATGCCGAAAAACTTAAAACAGGCAACAACCACACCCACGGCAAAAAACGATAAGCGACATTTAAGACCGCCTCTTGCGTTGTCATCAATCGCACAATATACTGACCACCAATGAGATAAACCACTGCAAATGCCACCGCAACCATTCCCGTATAGAAAAACAATATTTTCAAGAAACGATGAAACGAATCTTTGTTGCGCGCTCCCACATATTGTCCTGTCAGCGATTCGGCAGCAAAAGCAAAGCCATCCATAAAATAGGTAAAGAAAATATAAAATTGAAACAACAAAGTATTGGCATCGAGTACCGATATGCCTTTTTCGGTAGAGAAATAGGTAAATGCCGTAAACACCAACATCATCACCAATGTTCGCACAAAAATATCAATATTGACTTTAAACAAATGCCGTATGTCGTCCCACCGCAAAAGACCTTTCAGGGAAATTATTTTCCAATAACGCCGATACGGTTTTAGTATCAATAATATTCCCAACGACAAACCCGAATATTGAGCCACCAGTGTTCCCCACGCAGCTCCTTCCGATTTTAATCCAAACTTGTATATCAACACATAATCTGCCAGCACATTGACCACATTTATGGTAATCGCAATAAACATCGGATAACGCGCATTGCCGATACCAATGAGCCAACCGTAAAGGGCATACAACGACAACGATGCCGGTGCCGCCCAAATACGAATGTAAAAATATTGTGCCGCCAAATGTTCGGTAAGGGCATCGCCATTCAAAAAATAAAATCCGATTTTGGCAATAGGTGATTGCAAAAGAATGAATAAAACTCCTATCGACAAGGCTATCATCAACGGACGAAAGATATTTTGAGATACCGCCTTATCATCGCCGGCACCATATGCCTGTGCCGTAAATCCAACGGTGCTCATCCGAATAAAGTTGACACCCCAGTATAGAATATTAAACAGCATTGCTCCCAACGACACCGCTGCCAGATATACCGGCGACGGCAAATGTCCCAACAACGAAAAATCAATAATTCCCAACAACGGAATCGTAATGTTGGTAATGATGTTCGGCAATGCCAATTGCCGTATGCGTCGTCCTATGTTATTTGGTTTCGGTATCAGCCGTTTGATTTTTATAATCCATCAAATCGATAGCATCTTCTACTTTTTCGGGCAAAAGAGCGATGTCGAAAACCTCTTCAATAGTTCGCACATAATGAAAAGTCAAGTCTTTGCGATAATCGTCTTTCAGTTTTTCAATATCCACTCTGTTTTCTTCCGACAAAATCAATTCTTTGATGCCGGCGCGTTTGGCAGCCAACATTTTTTCTTTGATTCCACCTACGGGCAACACTTTTCCTCGCAGAGTGATTTCGCCTGTCATCGCCAAAAAGGGTTTCACTTTTCGCTGTGTAAATGCCGATGCCAATGCCGTAGCCATTGTAATACCTGCCGAAGGACCATCTTTCGGAATAGCTCCTTCGGGTACATGTAGATGCACATTCCAATGTTCAAACACCGTAGCATCGAGGTCTAAATGACGGGCATGAGCTTTGAGATATTGCAATGCTATTGTTGCCGACTCTTTCATCACATTGCCCAAATTGCCGGTTATGGTAAGACTGCCTTTGCCTTTACTCAGACTCGTCTCCACAAATAAAATGCTACCACCCACCGAAGTCCAAGCTAGTCCCACAACCACGCCTGCAAAATCATTATTCTCATATGAATCGGAAAAGAACCGACGCGGTCCAAGAAGCTCCCGCAAATCATTCAGTTTGATTTTTGACGAAAACGATTCTTCGGCAGCAATTTTACGAGCATATTTTCGTATCACTTTCGCAATGACTTTATCCAATGCCCGCACACCCGATTCACGCGTATAGTCGGTAATCAATTTTTCGATAACTTTTTTTGAAAAAATCAAATCCTTGGGTTTCAAGCCATGTTCTTCGAGCTGTTTTTTGATGAGGTGTCGTCGTGCTATCTCTATCTTTTCCTCGGTAGTATATCCCGTTACTTCTATCATTTCCATACGGTCTCTCAATGCCGGTGAAATCGTTGACAGCGTGTTTGCCGTACCTATGAACAAAGTCTTTGAGAGGTCATATTCCAGCTCCAAGAAATTGTCGTAGAACGAGTTGTTTTGTTCCGGATCCAAGACCTCCAACAATGCCGATGACGGATCACCGCGAAAATCTTGTCCCACCTTATCTATCTCGTCCAACACAAAAACAGGATTCGAAGATTTGGCTTTTTTCATATTTTGCACTATCCGTCCGGGCATCGCCCCGATATAAGTCTTACGATGTCCGCGTATTTCCGCCTCATCGTGCAATCCGCCTAATGACAGACGAACATATTTTCGTCCCAATGCTTCGGCAATGGATTTTCCCAATGAAGTTTTCCCCACTCCCGGAGGACCATATAGACATAAAATCGGCGTTTTCAGATTGCCTTTCAGTTTCAATACTGCCAAATACTCCAAGATGCGTTCTTTCACCTCTTCCAAACCATAATGGTCTCTGTTCAACACTTTCTCGGCATGTTTCAGATTGAAATTATCTTTGGTATATTCATTCCACGGCAAATCCAATAGTGTCCGCAGATAATTTACCTGTATCGAATAATCGGGCACCATGGGATTCATGATTCGCAATTTTTTCAATTCTTTTTCGAAATGGTCGGCAACGGTTTTGTTCCACTTCTTCTTCTTTGCCGCTTCCTCCATCTCGCCAAACTCTTGTTCGGTAGGATTGTCGCCCAACTCTTTTTGCATCTCACGAATTTGCTGTGTCAGCAGATAGTCACGTTGTTGTTTATTTAAATCAACTTTTACTTTATTTTGAATTTTGTTTTTTAATTCAGCCACTTGCACACGAGGTCCCAATAATTTCAATAATTTATCGGCTCGTTTTCGAATATCGGTCGTTGCCAAAAGCTTTTGTTTTTCTTCTATCGGAATATCAATATTACTGCACACAAAAGCCAACAACATACGATCGTTTTTGAAATTTTTTATCGCCTCCAACATTCCGTCGGGGAAAGAACCCGCATACTCTATTATCTTGATACTCAACTCTTTAACTGTCTCTATCGTGGCATCAAAGAGCTTGTCTTTTCGCTTTGCCAATTTTTCGGGATACAGCGTTCCTGAGGCTACTATAAAAGGCTCATAGCTCAACACTTTATTCAATCGAAACCGTTCTATGCCTTGTATCAATGCCGTTACGGTATTGTCCGGCAATTCTATCACCTTCATCACTTTCGCAATCGTTCCCAAGCGGTACAAATCGTTTTCTTTCGGATGTTCTTCCGTTGCTTCTTTCTGTGTTACCGTTCCTATCAACAGGTTTTCGCGTTCGGCTGTTTTCACCAATTCCAATGATGATTTTCGGCCTATGCTAATAGGCATCACCATCCCCGGAAAAACCACCAGATTGCGAAGTGCCAATAACGGAAACGAATCCGCTAAATCTGACAAAATGTCGTCATTGCTGTTATTATCATCCATCAACGGAAAAAAACTCATTGCATCATCCATCTTATTCTCTTTTATTTTATTGGTCTTGTTTCAAATTAGCGGTGCTCTTTTGTCAATTATCATTCCAAAGCACAAGAGCCGGTTACCTCAAAAAAAAGGCACACATAAAGTGCACCTTTTTTCTGTTATGTTCTAATTTAAAAACTAATCTTCGACAACTTCGAATTCGACTTCGGCTTTGATATCGCGATATATTTTCACCGATGCTTTGTAGGTTCCCAACTCCTTGATATGTTCGGAATCTACCTTAATGTTACGGCGTTCTATTTGGATACCTTCTTTTTCGATAGCTTCTGCCAATTGAATATTGTTTACCGAACCAAAGACTTTTCCTGTCGTACTGACCTTCGCTCCTACTTTCAATTTCAAGGTTGCCAACTTATCGGCTACCGCTTGAGCTTCGGCTCTTAGTTTTGTTTCTTTATGTTGTCGTTGTTTCAACATTTCTTCGTGTGCTTTTTGAGCACTCGGTGTTGCCATCACTGCCATTCCTTTGGGTATCAGGAAATTACGAGCATAGCCATCTTTCACCGTTACAATATCGTTGGCATTGCCAACATTATTTATGTCTTGTTTTAAAATAATCTTCATGGTTAAATCCTCCTTTTATTTCATGTTATCGGTAACAAACGGCAACAATGCCAAATGACGAGCTCGCTTCACAGCTTGCGAAACTTTGCGTTGGTATTTCAACGATGTTCCGGTCAATCGTCGTGGAAGAATTCTTCCTTGCTCATTCAAAAATTGTTTTAAAAATTCAGGATCTTTATAATCAATATATTTGATTCTGTTTTTTTTGAACCGACAATATTTTTTCTTTCTGGTGTCAATATTTATCGGGGTTAAATAACGAATGCTATTATCTACTGCCATAATTTGTTTCTCCTATTTTTGTTCATCTTTTTTTGCTAATCTGTCTTTTCTTTTTTGGCTGTATTCCATGCCATATTTGTCGAGGGCTACCGTAATAAAACGGATTACGCGCTCGTCGCGACGGTATGCCAATTCCAGCTTAGCCACCAAATCGCCTTCCGAACGGAATTCAATCAGATGATAATAGCCTGATGATTTTTTTTGAATGGGGTAGGCCAACTTCTTGATACCCCAGTCTTCTTCATGGATGACTTCTCCTCCATTCTCAAGAATTACATTCTTAAAATAAGTGGCCGTTTCCTTTATCTGTGTCTCAGATAAAGCGGGAGTTAAAATGAAAACGGTTTCATACTGTTTAATCATAATGTTAAACTTTTTTTGATTATTAATAAAAATTGAGGGGCAAAGATACGATTTTTCTCTTTTCGAAAAAGGAGAATCGGCTTTTTTTTCTTTTTCGAAAAATCTATTTGCCGGAAAACTAAAAACGGTGTTGATATTTTATCTATTTTTAAGCCCTAAAAAATTAACAGAAAATGGCAAAACAACTGATAGAATGTGTTCCTAATTTCAGTGAAGGACACGATATGAATATTATTAAACAAATCACTGATGTTATTGAAACTGTCG
>CAZSHT010000059.1:0-10292 GCA_964606715.1 uncultured Bacteroidales bacterium | reverse complement strand
TTTTTTTATTTCTTTCCCCTTGGCAGTTCCAATATTTCTAAATCCTTAAAGTCTTTCCCGTTGATAGTGAGGCGGATAGCGGTGCGAACTTTGTGGAATCCGTTATGTCCGTAAGCTCCCGGGTTGATATGTAAAAGTTTTAGTGATGATTCGTATTTGACTTTCAGAATATGACTGTGTCCGCAAATAAGCAAATGCGGTTGGTGTTTTTTTATTAAATGATACAATTGCGGAGTGTAACGACCACCGCCAAAACTACAAATATGGGTCATCAAGATAGTGGCATCTTCTACTGTGAAAAGCAAGTATTCGTGAAAGGTGCGACGCATCAGGTAATCGTCAATATTGCCAAATACGGCTCTGAAAATTTTGTGTGGAAGTTGCAGTTGCTCTATTACGGCATAATCGCCAATGTCACCGGCGTGCCATATCTCATCAGTATCTTTGAAAAAGTCAATAACGGTGTCGTCAACAAAACCATGTGTGTCCGATAAAATGCCGATTCGTGTCATAAGTGTCGCAAAATAACTTAATTTTGCGAGTGAAGAAATGATTTTATGCACCTTTTTTATTCTACCGACTTAAAAAACAATACTACCACTTTGACACTCAGCGAAGAGGAGAGTCATCATTTCAATGTGTTGCGTATAGCAGACGACGAAGAGGTTTCTGTAACCAATGGGAAGGGGCTTTTGTGTAAAGCACACATGCTTCACAAGACTAAGCGGGAAGTGTTGTTATCGGTGTTCGATTGTCAACAGCAACAACTCTTACGGCGTATCTGTTTGGCTGTGGCACCTACAAAAGGCAATGACCGTTTCGATTGGTTGTTGGAAAAGGCAACAGAAGTGGGTGTTACCGATATTTTACCGGTTTATACGCACTATACCGAACGAAAAAAGATAAACACCCAACGGATTGAAAAACGCTTAATTGCTGCTACTAAGCAATCGATGCGGGCTTTTGTTCCGCAAGTTGCCGATTTGCAAAAATTAGAAGTCTTTTTTAGAACATTACTGCCGAATGTACAGAAGTTGATAGCACATTGTAAGCAAGAAGGTTTGCCGTTGCTGTCGGAAATAGTTGAGCCACAGCAAGATGTGTTGACATTGATAGGTCCCGAAGGCGGGTTTTCCGATGAAGAGATTCTTTTGGCAAAACAATATGGTTTTGACGAAGTGTCGCTTTCCGAAAACAGGTTACGCACCGAAACGGCGGCCATTACTGCCGTTATGATGATGAAAACAGGAGGACAATGCAAATGAAACGATGGATATTAGTTTTTTTGACAATAATTTTTCTAAATGGTATTGCCCAGCAAAATACTTCGGTGCGTATTGCTTTGTTGAAATACAATGGCGGAGGCGATTGGTATGCCAATCCTACTTCGTTGACCAATTTAATTGCCTTTGTCAATGAACATTGTCATACCAATATAGCCAAAGATTATGCTACGGTGGAAGTGGGAAGTCCCGAGTTGTTTAATTTTCCGTTTGTGCATCTTACGGGGCACGGCAATATTGTGTTTTCGGAACAAGAAACCGAAAATCTGAGAAATTATTTGGAAGCAGGAGGTTTTTTGCATGTGTCCGACAATTACGGCTTGGACAAATATATCCGGCGGGAGATGAAAAAAGTATTTCCCGATTTGGATTTTGTTTTGCTTGATGCTTCGCATCCTGTTTTTCATCAATGTTTTGATTTTCCAAATGGATTGCCGAAAATTCATGAACACGATGGTAAACAGGCACAAGCATTTGCCATTTTTTATAAAGGGCGTATGGTGGTCTTTTATGATTATGAATGTGATTTGGGTGATGGTTGGGAAGATGCTGAGGTGCATCACGATTCGGAAGCAATTCGCCGTAAAGCATTGGAAATGGGAGCGAATTTATTGGATTATGTATTTGCTCAATAAGGGGAATATGCCGTTTGCAAATCTTTCTGTAATAAATTAAGTTTTAGAGTGAAATAGTAAATGACCGATGAGGTTGTTTGTATGAAACTTTTAAGATAAGAGTTTCGTTTTATAAGCCGTCTGAAAAAAAACTTTTTTAACGATGAAAATAGGTATTGTTATTGGTCGCATTGGCGGTGTTGACGGTGTGGCTCTTGAAACTGAAAAGTGGATAACGGTTTTAGAACAACGGCTTGGACACGAAGTTTATATTATTTCAGGAGAATTTGAAGGAGGCTGGCGTTTCAATTCGAAATATCATACTTTATTCCCTTTATTATCATTTTTTTCGGTAGAAGCGGAATGGGGACAAAAAAAAGCATTTTTCGAACCGGATGAATCACCAAAGTCGTTTTTTGAACATTTGGAAAAAGCTTCCGAATTGGTTTATGAGCGTTTGTTACAATGGATAAAAGATAATAAGATAGATGTAGTGTTGTCCGAAAATGCATCGGCACTTCCTGCACATCTTTCAATGGGATACGGAATTTATAAATTGATAGAGCGAACAGGTTTGCCTATTGTAACGCATGACCATGATTTTCATTGGGAACGGGGACAACGCTATCGTTCTGTGCATGAAGAAATCAATCAATTTGTAGACAATCATTTTCCACTTAATCTGAAAGGGGTAAAACATGCAGTAATCAACCATTATGCAGTGGAAACGCTGAGAAAACATTTAGGTGTCGATTCTGTTTTGGTACCCAATGTAATGGATTTTGATGAACCTTTTGGAGTGCCTACCGAAGAAAATAAATATTTTTTGCGACAAATAGGTGTGGCTGACGATGAAATTGCCTTGTTGCAAGTAACACGAATTGTGAGACGAAAAGGTATTGAAACGGCAATTAAGTTGATAGACCGGTTAAACGACAAAAAAGTTAAATTGGTAATAACAGGAAATCCGAAAGATGATATGAAAGGGCAATATTACAAGGAATTATTGCTGTTGACGCATCAATTAAATTTGGATGAACAGGTTATTTTTGCTGCCGATTTTGTACAAAACAATAAAAATTTGTCTGATGTGTATGCACATGGGCGGGCATGCACTTATTTCAGCACATACGAAGGATTTGGAAATGCTTTTGTTGAAGCGGTGTTGGCCAAAAAACCGATTTTTGTGAACAATTACAAACCGGTGTTTATGCCGGATATAGGTAGCAAAGGATTTAAAACGGTGATACTTGAAGACAACAATTTGACCAATGAAAAAGTAAAACAAATGGCTGAAATTATTTATAATCCGAAATTGTGCAAAGAAATTGCCGAATACAATTTTATTCTTGGGAAAAAATATTTTTCATTTGATGTCTTGGAAGAAAAATTGAAACAATTATTTCATTAAAAAAAACAGAGACTTATGACGGTAAAAGAAATGATGAATGCTTTACGGCAGGAGCAGGTAAACACTTGGTTTGATTTGGGATTGTTTATCGACAGGTTTCGGGAACAAGTGTCTTATCAGGGATTTGATGGAAGCTATGATGATTATAAAAAATTACTGGAAGAAAAAGGAGTAGCATTTATATCGTTCTATTACAGTGTCGATGGGATAACCATAGAAGTGGGGCAATATGCTAAAATTTTCCGGACATTATTTCCAAAGATTCCTATTCATTACATTGCCAGTGCATTTTATGATGAATCCGATGAGTTGATAGCCGATTATGTGATAAAAAAAGAAATAACAGAAATAAACGGATTCGACAATTGGGATTTGTATGATGATTTCTTTCATAAGAAAATGGAGCGGGGCAACGACACCTATAACGCATTGATAAAAAAGTATTGGAATGAAGTGTTGGTGATTACCGAAAAATTGGGAAAGTATATTGAAGAAAATAATTTGGGACTTTTGTACTTGATAAATGTTAATTCCAATCCGGGAAATGTTGCATTGGCACTGGCTACCGTTTTGGTGTCGGAATATATGGGGATTCCTGTCATTAACAATAGCCACGATTATTATTGGGAAGGTGGTTCGCGGGAAGTGGATATTCGAACCAAAGGATTGCCGGTAGGACCTCGTGATTTCTTTTTTACCAATGCACATGTGGGGGAAGTATTTTCGGTGATAGAGGTGCTGTATCCGTGGCGAAGCCGGTCGTGGATGACTGTCAATATCAATAGTATTCAAAATAAACATGTGATTGCCGAAAACGGATTAAATCCGGCCAATGTAACTTCAATTACGACTGCCGTAAATCCTGATTTTCTGAAAGATATGAGTAAACGCGAAGCAATCAATGCGTTTAAACAAGTGGCCGCTATCTTTTCGACAGAAAAAACAAAGGTAATAGCTTATTCCGTAGATGAGTATTTGCAAAAAGAAAATTTCGATTTACAACCGGTGTTGTTGGGAAACAAAACAATTCATGGATTTGATTTTGTAAATGATAATATTATTTTCTTGCAACCCACACGCATTATTAGCAGGAAATCTATTGAGTTGAATTTTAAGCTGTTGGATAAATTGTTTGCCAACAGTGAATTTTGTGATAAGTTTAATGAAAATCCGGCAGTAAAGCTGACAATCTTAATCTCAGGACCTATTCCGCCCGGACAAAAAGGATATTACCAAAAACTTTTAAAAGAATTTTCACATTTGTTGTCCCGTTTGCCCAAGGCATATAGAGATAAAGTGTATTTAGGATTTTTGTTCAGTTATTTTGATAAGCAAGCTTTTCGTCGAAAACATTCGGATCCAATTACGATTCGACAACTTTATAACATTGCATCATTGGTCTTGTTGCCAAGCCAAACAGAAGGAAGAGGTTTGCCCATATTGGAGGCTTCTGCTTGCGGAACGCCGGTGTTTTGTCGACAATATGAACCGCGAACGGTATTCGAAGAAGTTATTGGATATCATCTTGATGAGCACAATCGCTTGAAAGTTTATGAGTTTTCGGGAGATGACATCGATTCTCGACAAGTAGCCAAAATTATAGAACATATCTTTTATCCGCAAAATGCAATGGATATAATCTTGCACAACAAACAGGTTATACAACGGCGGTATTCCATAAAAATATTGGAGGAAAATATTGAATATATTCTTTATCGACATTATTTGCAATTGCGTTCGATGTCGAAACAAAAAGAAGAATTGTCTTTTGCAAAAACAATATTGCAAGCATATAAACGACAACAAAACAAACATAACGAAAACTTGGAGGCGATTCTTGATACCAAAAATCGCCATTATTTGCCGGGATACGGACGGTTGGCTTTTATGCTAATGTTAAAATCGTTGATTGACCCGAGTTTTTTCCGGGTGGAAGAACAGTTGATTCGAGGAATGGCGTTAGGATATGCTCAATCGTTGCTTACCAAGTTGTCCGATGAATTTGAAATCGATCAGATACATTATTTTTTGAATTTGGTAGAAATGATTTTTATGGTGCAAGATGGAGAATATGCTATTCGCCATGACCATTCATTTGCATATCGTCATCGTAACAAAAAACATTATCTCTATCAAGATTTTACGCATCAAGAGATGTTGGGAGTTGTCAATATGTTGTATACGAGGGTGTTGAGGCGTCGTAAACAAAACCTTATAGTATTGACACCCAAATTCTTTACCGATTGGAATATGGCTTTGGAGCAAATGACCAACGGCAAAACTCTCGGTATTGACGACAGGGAAATATTGATGAAGAAATTAAAAGAAAATGTGCCGAAAGGTTATTTCCCGGGACCATACAGCAAACACGAATTGGAATATTTTGTCTTGCAACCGGTACGGGCTCTTTTGAAATTACCAATAGAAGAAAAACTAACAGAGCAACATTTGAAAAATGGAGTAGATTTGGCACCGGTTTATGTCTTTGTGCAGAATCCGGCAGAAATCAAAGGCGAACTTACCGAAATAGAAAAATATTTGGAGCAAGGACAAGAAGAAGAGTTGACAGTTTTATACCGTAATGGAATTATTCGGTTGGTGGAAACAAAACAATGGAGCAATGGGGTACATTTCTTAGAAATGGGAGAAAAGGCGATAACTGTATTAAAACAGATAAAAGAAGGCAACGGTTTTTTTATTGCCAATGGTGAATATGCTGCAATGATGACCGATTTTGTGGATATCGATCATTTTCATATTGGGAAAGCCGAGCATGAAATGACAGCAAAAATTTTAGGAATAGAAAAAGGACAAGGCTTTGTGCAATTTGTTCCCGCAGGAATTCGGACAACATTGGCATATCCAACACCGGTGCAAACAGCAAAAGATTTTGATGAGGCGATAAAAAGTGAGCGATTTGAACGACTAAAAAAACGCTTGGGAGAAAAAACATTGTGGCAGATGATACGAGATGATGCAGCCAAAAACGGAACTCCTATTCAGGTTTTGTTGAAAACTATAGAAGTAGCGGAGACTACTCAAAAAACAGAACAAAATTCAATTGTAAAAACGGTTTTTACGGGAGGGGTATACGATGATGGTTTACCATGGAGCGGTGTGATGGCTGAGATAAATCTGAATCAACAAAAATGGCATTTTTCGGCTTATATCACCCCCGATGTACCCAAAAATGTACCGGCATTGATTGATGAGTATAAACATGAAAAACAAAAAAATCATGCGGTAAACATTGCTTGGAACGGAGGATATATTTTAAATCCGGAATTGGTAGGGAAGTTGGGCTTACCCGAAACTTACATCGGTTCACCTTTGGGGTTGTTGGTTATCGATGGTGCGGTGAAGTCGCCACCGTTATTCAACAAACCGGCTTTTATTGTTTACAGAGACGGGCATATTGATATTCGACGCGTAACGGTGCGAAACGGATTTAGTGTTAGTAAGAATGGTGAAGTTTTAGATTTTACAATTTGTAATGAACATTCGGCAACTCGCCCGAGTTTTTATGATTTGATGCAAAAAGAAACCATTGTTGGTGATGGCAATGTCATTGTTCGGTTGGCAGGGAATGTCGTGAAAGATATTATTTATACTAAGCCGAAAGAAATGGTTAGTATTATTCCTGTAGGATTGACATTGTCTATTCCGAGAGCGTTGTTTTCAGAAACATTGTTTGAAAACGAAAAAGAAATAACGATTCATTTGTTTGACGATGCCGAAAAATCATTTTTGTGGCAAGAGATTGCCTATGCAATAGAAGCCGGTCCTATGTTGTTGGAAAACGGGACGATTGCAATAGACATGGAATACGAAGGATGGAAAACGGTGAATTCTATTCGTACTCAAGCGGCACGCTTAGATTTTGTGGATATGAGAGGCCCCAAAATTGCTGTCGGAAAAAATGATAAAGGCGAGATGAAAGTACTGGTTGTCAATGGGCGAATTCGCGAATCGGTAGGAGCTACGCATTACGACATGGCAAAAATATTCCTTGAAAATGGAATGTCTGAAGCCATGGGATTTGATCCCGGAGGAAGTGCCACTTTGGTCGTCGATGGTAAGATGATGAATATTTCGCCATATAACAAACGCTATGAGGAAAGCATTTATTCGTTGCCACCGGAAGCTCGTTTTGTTTCGAATATCATTATGGGATGGGGAGATAATATAAAACTTTAAAAACTTTCCATTATATTTGCCATTGTAAAAATAAAGAACAAATAATTTTATTTATGGCAACAACATCAGAAATTAAAAATGGATTGTGTATCCGATATAAAGATGGTATTTATCAAGTTGTGCAATTTCAACATGTGAAACCGGGTAAAGGTCCTGCTTTTGTGCGAACAAAACTAAAAAATGTAAATACCGGGCGTGTAATTGATAATACATTTGCTTCAGGTGCCAAGATAGAACCGGTACGAGTAGAAACACGAAACTATCAATATCTCTATAAAGATGATATGGGATATGTATTTATGAATGTTGAGACTTATGAGCAAATAACAATGGAAGAGCATTATTTTGATAATCCGTTGTTATTGAAAGAAGGTATGGAAATACAAATATTGTTTGATGCCGAAGAAGAAATACCATTGACAGTAGAATTTCCTGCCAGCGTAGTGATGGAAGTAACACATGCCGAACCGGGAGAAAAAGGGAATACAGCATCATCAACAGCAACCAAATTGATACAAACTGAAACAGGGTTGGAGTTGCAAGCACCGTTGTTTATTAGCGAAGGTGATAAGATAAAAGTAGATACAAAAACGGCTTCTTATTCTGAACGCGTCAAAGAATAATGAAGCTTACCGGAAAATATACCGTTGCCGAGATAGCAAAATTGATTGGTGGAAAAGTTATTGGAGACACCGACCAGCGCGTTTTGGGTATCAATGAAATTCATCGTGTGGAAGCGGGTGATTTAACTTTTGTTGACCATCCGAAATATTACAAAAGGGTATTGAATTCACAGGCTACAACTATTATTATCAATACCGATGATGTGGATATTCCACAAGGAAAAACTTTGATTTTACATGATGATCCGTTTGTGTCGTATAATGCTTTGGTAGAGCGATTTACGAAGTTTGTGCCGACGCAATCAATGATTAGTTCTTCTGCAACAATAGGTGAAGGGACCGTTGTTCAGCCGGGAACTTTCATAGGTGAAAATGTGAAAATCGGTAAAAATTGTTTGATACATGCCAATGTTACAATTTATCAAGATTGTGTTATTGGAGATGAGGTGATTATTCACAGTGGAACAGTTATCGGAGGTGATGCTTTTTATTACCAACGCCGTGAAGACGGTTATCATAAAATGATTACAGGGGGGCGTGTTGTGTTGAAAGATAAAGTGGAGATAGGAGCAAACTGTACTATAGACCGAGGTGTTTCTGCCGATACAATCATTGGAGAAGGAACAAAATTGGACAATTTAGTACAGATAGGACACGATGTGGTCATAGGAAAACATTGTTTGTTGGCCTCAATGGTTGGTATTGCAGGAACAACGACTTTGGAAGATAATGTGATTTTGTGGGGACAAGTTGGAGTGAGCAAAGACTTGGTGATAGGCGAAGGAGCTGTCGTGAATGCTCAATCGGGGGTGGTTGGAAATCTGGAAGGACACAAAACCTATTTTGGATCACCGGTGCAAGAATACCGACAAGCATTGCGAACATTGTTTTATATGCGACGATTACCGGAATTGTTTAAATCCAAAAAGAAATAAAATGCCATCGGGCAAAACTAACAAACGATTACAAATATCAAATTTTAAACTTCAAAGTATTTTGGAGTTGACACAAGCAATCAACAACAATGTGTCGCAAAAAGTTTTGTTGAATCGTTTAGCGATGACGCTAAGATATTATTTGAATGTTTCCAAAATACTTATTTATCATCATCGAAACGATTGGGAAGTGGTGTTACGATCAGGGGTGCGGCTGTCGTTGGTCAAACAAATTCAGGTTAAAGAAGATGTGATACCCTTGGGTGATGAAATTACTCAGGTAACTTTTTCAAAGAAACCCTATTTACAAGCATTCGATTTTGTTATACCGATTTATCACAAAAAGAAACCGTTAGCTTATGTCTTGATAGGTGATGAAATAGATGCTACAGGAGTAACCCCCAGTATTAAACATTTGATGTTTATTCAAACATTGGCAAACATTATCATTGTTGCCATTGAAAATAAGTTGTTGTATAATGAGAATCTGAAAAAAGAGGCTTTGCAACGCGATTTGGCTTTGGCGGCAGAAGTGCAATATTATTTAATACCCAATAATGCGGCATTGCCCGATAATCACTATTTTTATGTAGAAGGATATTACCGCCCGCATTTTACTATCGGGGGTGATTATTACGATTTCATTAAGCTTTCGGAAGAAGACTATTTATTTTGTCTTGCCGATGTGTCGGGGAAAGGTGTTTCGGCTGCTTTGTTGATGGCTAATTTTCAGGCAAATGTAAGAGCTTTGGCACATAAAGACATGGAGTTGAAAACTTTAATCATTCAATTAAATGATATTGTTTCTCAACTGACACAAAATGATCGCTTTGTAACATTTTTTGTAGCTCGTTATAATGTGAAAACACGCCAATTGAAATATGTTAATGCGGGCAATAATCCACCATTTTTATACAATGCCCAAACACAAACAGTAGAGCATCTTTCTCTTGGAACTGTAGGAGTTGGAATGGTTGCAAAAATGCCACCGATAAAAGAGGGGACATTATTTATCCCTCAAGAATCCATTTTGATGGCCTATACCGATGGGTTGGTAGAACTTAATAATAAAGATGATGTAGGCGTGAATATGAACGAGATAGAAGAAATTATTATGCGGGAAAAATCATTAAAAACAGTCTTGAAAAAAGTGCGTCATAAAGTGGAAAAATCAACCAATACCATGCAATATTTTGATGATATCAGTATTTTAGGAATGCAATTTCATT
>CAZSHT010000058.1:0-10294 GCA_964606715.1 uncultured Bacteroidales bacterium | reverse complement strand
TTTAAAAACGATATCTTTGCGAAGAAAATATAATTTATTGTTGCTATGATATCACCATCTGATTTTCAAGAAAAAGTAAATGCCTTTTGTGAAAAAGTAAATACGCATACCGAAGATTACAATGTGCTGGACATTGCATTGTTGAAACAAGACTTGATTGCACTTTATGAGGTGTTGCAACAAATAGAACCCGCATCGGTTCATTTGCCTGAAAATCAGCATGTAAGCGAAGAAAAAGAACCAACACCATCGCCGTCAGCAACAGAACCTGTCATTGAAAAAGAAGAAGCCTATAAAGAGCCATCAATATCGGAGAATGTTGTTGAAGATTCGGAAGATAAAGAAGTGGAAATCATAGAACTGGTCGAAGAAGAAAAAAAATCCGACGCGAAGGTTCCGAATAATTTATTTGATATTCCTGAAATGGAATCCAAAGCCGAAGTTGCTGAAACAAAAGCAGAAACCACGGCAGAGCCAAAACAAACACCGCTTGAAAAAGTAATATCTACTGATAAAGAGGCAAAAGGAACGGTTCATGATATTCTGATACGCATGCAACAAAATGATGATATGCTGACAATGTTGGCAAAACAACAAATCTCAGGGTTGTCGAAAGCCATTACCATCAATGATAAGATTGAATTTGTGCGAGAGCTGTTTGGCGGTGATGCCGACACTTACAAAAAAGTTATTTCGACATTAGACTCTGTGAAAGATTTTGACGAAGCAATGCATTATCTCAACACTTTAAATTTGGACAATGAAAAGCCATCGACCGAAAAATTGATAAAATTGGTTTACAGGCGTTTTGTATAAATGAAAGACACAGGGAAATTAATTGTTGTTCCTACGCCTATCGGCAATTTGGCCGATATGACTTATCGTGCCGTATCGGTATTGCAGTCGTGTGATGTGATTTTGGCAGAAGACACCCGCACCTCACGAAAATTGCTAAACCATTACGAAATAACCGAAAAACCGGTCAAGCCATATCATAAATTCAATGAACATAAACAATTGGAAGTGTTGCTTTCGCAGTTGAAGGCCGGCAGTGTTATGGCATTGATTTCCGATGCGGGAACACCGGCTGTTTCCGATCCCGGATTTTTGTTGGTGCGGGAAGCCATTCGGGAAGGTGTCGAAGTGGAAACTTTGCCGGGAGCCACTGCCTTTGTGCCGGCATTGGTAAACTCAGGTCTGCCGATAAACAGTTTTGTGTTCGAAGGGTTTCTGCCGGTGAAAAAAGGACGACAAACAAAATTGAAACAATTGGCAGACGAACAACACACAATGGTGTTTTACGAATCGCCCCATCGGTTATTGAAGACATTAAATGATTTTGTTGTTTATTTCGGTGAAACACGATTGGCATCGGTGAGTCGTGAATTGACAAAGTTGTATGAAGAAACCGTTCGCGGCACATTAGCCGAAATTATTACTCAGTTTGAGGCGAAAAGTGTAAAAGGTGAAATCGTTATTGTCGTTTCGGGAAAAGAAAATAAATCATAAAATAATATATCATGAAAAAACTAAGTCTTGCTATGGTTATGTCGGTGTTGTTACTGACGGCTTGTAACACACACCAAGAGGAAATTCAACAACTTCAAGCAACGCGCGACAGCTTGTCGACACAACTTATCACGCGTGACAGTACGATTGATGCTTTCTTCCAATCATTCAACAGCATTCAGGAAAATTTGGATCGAATCAAACAAACGGAAAACATTATCAACACCAAAGTGCAAGGTGATGTGGAAAACAGCGACAGCCTTTCTACGCAGGTAAACAATGACATTCAAATGATTTATGGTCTTTTGAAAGAAAATAAACAAAAATTGGCAAATCTGCAACGCCGTTTGCGACATTCAGGCATCAAAATAAAAGCTCTGAAAGAACACATCGATCGCCTGATGCAAGAAATTCGCAACAAGGATGTGGAAATTATGAAGCTGAGAGACCGGTTGGTAGAACTGAATTTACAAATTGCCGATTTGAATGAAAATGTAGATTCATTATCGACAGAAACAGTGCAAAAAGATAGTGTGATTACCGAGAAAGAGACACAACTTCATACGGCCTATTATGTGTTTGGAACAAAAAAAGAATTATTGGCAAACGGTGTCATCACCAAAGAAGGCGGATTTGTCGGTATCGGAAGAATCATGAAATTGCGAACAGATTTTAATACCGATTATTTTACAAAGGTCGATACGCGTTCGCTTCAAGAACTGCCATTAGGAGTGAAAAAAGCTAAGTTGATTACGACACATCCTGTCGGTTCGTATGAATTTAAAAGCAATAATGATGGAACTATCGAGAAATTAGTGATAACTGATTATGAGAAATTTTGGTCAGTATCAAAATATTTAGTTGTTTTGGTCGAATTGTAATAAAACCAAAAAAATGAGAATCGTTATAGCAGGAGCAGGAGAAGTCGGAAGTTTTTTAACCGAGTTGTTGAGTAAAGACCGCCAAGACATTGTAGTTATTGACATTAACAAAGAAAAATTGGATTTCTTGGCCAATAATTTTGATGTGTTAACCGTAGAAGGCTCAGCTACTTCGATAAAGACATTGGAAGAAGCCAAAGTAAAAGGAGCATTTATGTTTATTGCCGCAACACTGGATGAACATGTCAATATTGTGGCAGCGTCATTGGCAAAAAAAGTAGGTGCCCGCCGAACGATTATTCGTGTTCAGAATTTAGAGTATACTTTGCCTGCCAACAAACGCTATTTTAAAAACATAGGTGTCGATACGGTTATTTGTCCCGACAAATTAGCCGTTAACGAGATTGCCGCTTTGATTCGCCAGAGTGCAACCAGCGAAGTGTTTGAATTTTCGAAAGGTGACCTGTCGCTTTTTGTAACACGCCTAAAATCAAATTCGGAACTCATCGGCAAAAAATTAGTGGAGGCAACAAAACTAACACCCGATTTTCAATACCGAACACTCCTCATTGTGCGAGACGATAAGACTTTTATCCCCCGAAAAGACGATGTTTTCAAAGAAAACGATATTGTGTATGTGGTGAGCGACAAAAAAGGGTTGTCGAAATTGATGAAAATTTCGGCACAGTCGAAAGTTGATATTGGCGATGTCATCATTTTGGGTGGCACCAAAATAGGTGTGCTTACGGCATTAAAACTTGAAAAACATTTCAATGTCAAATTGTTTGAAGCCAATCATAAGCGTTGTGAAGACTTGTCGGGGATATTGAAAAATACATTGGTTATTAATTCCGACGGGCGTGATGCCGATATTTTAAAACAAGAAAATATTGAGACAACCGATGCTTTCATTGCGGTTACCGACAGTTCGGAGACCAATATCTTTACTTCTTTGTTGGCAAAAAAAATGGGTGCCAAAAAAACGGTTACCGAAGTGGAAAATATCGATTTTATTCATCTTTCCAAAGATTTGAATATTGAAGGTATTGTAAATAAAAAATTGATTGCTGCCAGCCTCACGACACGATTTTTGATAAATGCCGATGTGCTGTCGGTGAAATTTCTAAACTCTGCCAATGCCGATATCATTGAAGTCATTGCCAAGCAGAATTCTAAAATTACCCAAGGGAAAGTAAAAGATGTGAATTTCCCGAAAGAAGCAACCATTGGCGGTGTTATTCGCGGTAATCAGAGTTTTATTGTAGCCGGCGATTTTCAAGTTTTACCCGGCGATATTGTTATTTTATTGGTGCTTCCCACTGCTATTCATACAATTGAAAAGTTTTTTAATTAAGCGAAAACAGTGAAATACAAAACAAGTCTTTTCATTTTAAGCCGTCTTACGACCATCGAAGGAATTTTTATGTTCCTCTCGGCAGGCATATCTTTGATTTATCATGAGAACGATTTGTTTTTCTTGGGAGGTATCGGGTTCGCATTAGTATTGTTGGGGTTGTTTGTATCCCATTTGTCGCGTTCGGGAAAAGGTGAGATGGGACGAAAAGAAGCCTATTTTGTCGTTTCTGCCACCTGGATATTGTTTTCATTGTTTGGAGCGTTGCCGTTTTATCTCACCGGTCATATTCCGTCTTATACCGATGCGTTTTTTGAGACGATGTCGGGATTTACAACAACGGGAGCTTCTATCTTAAATAATATCGAAACTTTACCACATGGATTGTTATTTTGGCGAAGTATTATCCAGTGGCTTGGCGGAATGGGAATTATTGTATTGTCATTGGCTGTATTATCGTTGCTCAATGTGGGCGGAATGCAATTGTTTACGGCAGAAGTGCCCGGTCCTACGACCGATAAGTTGCACCCTCGCATACAAGGCACTGCCAAGCGATTGTGGTTTTTGTATGTCGGGTATACCGTAGCCGAAACTATTCTGTTGTCATTCGGCGGAATGTCGCTGTTCGATGCGGTTTGTCATTCGTTTACAACCATGGCCACCGGAGGATTTTCTACAAAACAAGCAAGCATCGCTCATTTCAATAGCCCGTTTATCGATTATGTCATCATTGTATTTATGTTTATTGCCGGCACCAATTTTTCATTGGGCTATTTTGCATTCAATTTAAAATTTTCAAAGGTTTTCAAAAATCAAGAACTCAAAACATATATTTTATTGATTGTTTTGGCAAGTGTTTTTATTGCTGTATCGCTTATTGCCATTGACCATTATAATCCCGAATGGGCAATCCGTTCGTCTTTGTTTCAAACGGTTTCGCTGATGACGACAACAGGTTTTGCTACCGACAACTATATCTTATGGCCGTCATTTACGGTTTATATTTTATTTCTCATTATGTTTATCGGTGGTTCGGCAGGTTCTACGGCAGGAGGGATAAAGATTGTCAGGGTATTGCTGGTGCTGAAAAACGGATTTTTGGAATTGAAACGACTGTTGCACCCCAATGCTGTTATTCCGGTGAAATTCAACGGTGTGGTTGTAAAACCCGGTGTGATGTCCAATATCTTGGCCTTTGTTACTTTCTATATCATCATTTTTGCGTTGGGCACAATCGTTATTTCGGCACAAGGTTACAACTTGGATACTTCCATGGGAGCTGTCATCGCATCATTGAGTAATATAGGTCCCGGATTGGGGGGCGTAGGACCAATGGAAAATTTCTCTCATTTCAATGATTTTGGAAAATGGTTTTTGTCGTTTCTAATGCTGATAGGACGATTGGAGATTTTTACGGTATTTGTAATTTTCACACGGGCTTATTGGAAAAACTAATACCTATCGGCGAAGCAAATCGCGATACAATTCCTTAATATCATTTACCAATCGATTGTAATGAAATTGTTGGTGTATGATGGGGGCATTTTCGGCTACAACCGTTTGCCGTTCGTCGTCGTGTTCAATCCAATACCGTAGATTTTGAGCAAATTCCTTGACATTTCCGGATGGCGACAACAATTTGTCTTGATTTTTTTGTGGGATAACATCACGAACACCGCCTACATTGGTTGAAACCACCAATTTTTCGGCAACCTGAGCTTCAATGAGAGAAACCGGCGTTCCTTCGTTGAAAGATGTCAAGGCTACGATGTCCAAAGCAGGATATACCGTTTCTACTTGTCGAATCCACGAAGTGAAAACAATATCGGCATTCGGCACCGGCATCTCGGGTAGCGAAACCGTCAGTCCAAGGTGTTTGGCATATTGTTGCAACGCCATACGCAAATCGCCGTCACCAACTACCACTGCCACAATTTTCCGTGTTGTATGTTGAAGCACCTCGGCAAAAGCATCAAAAAACAATGTGTGATTTTTGATGCTTACCAAGCGTCCTATGATACCCACCGCAACCGCTTCTTGCGAAATCTTCCATTGAGCTCGAAAAAGGTTTCGGTGTTCGTCCCAATGTCTTGACGGAATAAATTTATCGGTATCAATACCCAGTTGCACAACGGCAATCTTGGAATCTTGTTTTTCCAATTTCAAATAATGGGCTATTTCTTCTTTTTGTTGTTGAGAGATAGCTATGATTTTTGTGGTTTGTGTTGCCAAATAACGCTCAAAGGCGGTGAAAATGGTTGTTTTCAGTTTTCCGAAATAAGAATGGAAGACATGACCGTGATAGGTGTGCACGACTATGGGAACGCCTGTCTTTTTGGCTGCCAAACGGCCGATGAGTCCTGCCTTGGAGGCATGTGTGTGGATAATGTCGGGACGAAATTCTCGAATGATACGGCATATCGTTTTGTAAGCCCGATAATCATCACCCAACGACACCGGTCGTTTCATTTCGGGAAGCACCAAATAATCAACCCCTAAATTATCCAACACATAAGTCGAAGAATCTTCGTGAGGTTCTTTCTCGCCACCCACCAACAAAGTTTCATATTCCGGCGATAAATATTTGGTGAGATACGCTGCATTAAAGACAGGTCCCCCCAAATTAAACCGGTTGACAATACGAAGAATCTTTGGCATATCTTGATTTTTCAGGAAACGAAATTACGGAAATAATAACATTTAAAAATTGAATTAGTCAAAAATTAAGAGTTCTCATTGATGATTGTCCACAAAGCCCCTTCTTTGATGGCATAATTCGATTGGATAATAGATTGAATATTATATCTGAGAATAATATAACGGATAAAGATAACAGCCAACACCATCAACTCAACACGCATCGGGTCCATTCCTTTCATTGTTTTCCGTTCTGCCGAAGTGGATTGTATCAACAGCCTGCAAATCAAGATATAATCTTCAATAGCAATATGATACGATTTGCTTTTGTGTGCCGACCGCTTTGTGTTGTGAAGAATGCCTAAAATAAGACTTACCAATGTGCGAAACGACCCTGAGGAGCCAACCAATGTCGTAACAGGTGTTTGTTCAAGTGCCTTATGCAACGGTTTCAATTCCTTTTCAAGAAAGTGATGTACCGCGTCAATTTCTTTTTTGGTAATGGGGTCGGTTGGCGTAA
The DNA here is from genome assembly GCA_964606715.1 of uncultured Bacteroidales bacterium. Taxonomy (GTDB): domain Bacteria; phylum Bacteroidota; class Bacteroidia; order Bacteroidales; family JALTDM01; genus CAZSHT01. The sequence continues at coordinate 3,393 of CAZSHT010000058.1, read as the reverse complement.
AATATTGCAACAACCGTGAGATTCCAAGATTAAAACTATGTCGCCAAAAGATAGTGGAACGGTTGCCTATAATAAATTCGGTGCTACCGCCACCAATATCCATAATTAATGTGGGTTGTTCGCCCAAATCGACAGCTTGTTTTACCCCGTGATAAATATATTCGGCTTCGTCGTTGCCCGACAGGACGGTGATGGAAAGTCCTGTTTGTGCTTCGCAGACAGATAGAAATTCCGCTTGATTTTTGGCATCTCGCACAGCCGAAGTGGCAAAAGCAAAGATGTGGTCGGCATGATACGATTCTGCCGATTGACGATGTTTCTTTAATGCTTCAATTGCCCGTTGAACAGCTTCTTCGGAAATCGTATTTTCGACAAGGGTGTCTTTGCCCAGTTGCACATTGCATTTATCCCGAAAAATCATGCGAAAAGTCTTTTCTTTGACTGTTTCAAAAACAGCCAAATTGAAAGTGTTGGTACCCATATCGATAATGGCAATTCTCATACACAAAACGATAATTGGTCGTAAGCTAATGCCACATTTTTCGGTAGTTCTTTCGATACTTCCGCATGAAATCCCATGAGATGAGAAATGTGGGTAAGATAAGCCTGTTGTGGAGTTACCGTTTTTATGATTGAAAGGGCTTCTTGCAGATTGAAATGCGAGACATGGGGTTGTTTGCGCAGAGCATTTAATACCAAAACATCGATGCCGTTGATTTTTTCCAGTTCTTGCGGAGCGATATAGTTTGCATCGGTGATGTAGGCAAAATTGCCGATACGAAACCCCAATACCGGTAATTTCCAATGCATTGCACGAATGGGAATGACGGGAATACCAAAAACCTCAAACGGTGTGTCCGAAATAAGATGAATATCAAATTCGGGAATACCTCTGTAAACTGTTTTTTTGAAAGCATAAAAAAACTCTTGACGGATGGTTTCTTCTACGCGGGATTCACAAAAAACAGGCACCGGTTTTTGTTGGAAATAATTGTAGGAGCGGAGGTCATCGAGACCGGCCGTATGGTCTCGATGACCGTGTGTCAGCAAGATAGCATCGAGGTGCATTATTTTTTTACGCAACATTTGATAGCGAAAATCAGGACCGGCATCTATCAATAATTTTCTGTTGTTGGTTTCTATCAATACCGAGGCCCGAAGGCGTTTGTCTTTGGCGTCGGGTGATTGGCATACGGCACAATTACAAGCAGGGACAGGCACCCCCTGAGAGGTCCCCGTGCCGAGAAATGTTATTTTCAAAGAATCCGTACGCATGGTCGATTACCAAATATGGTCGTTTTCGGTGAGCCAATCTTGACGGGCACGCAACACTTGTTCCACGACATCTCGCACACATCCTTCGCCACCGTTTTTATCGGAAATATAACGGGCAACGGCTTTTATGTCTTCGGCAGCATCGGCAGGGCAAACGGGAACCCCGACAAGTTTCATGGGCGGTAAATCGGGAATGTCATCACCCATATACATAATCTGCTGAATATCAAGATGATGTTTTTTTACGAAATCGTCCAATGCTTTTCGCTTATCGTTGGCAACAAAATAAATATCGGTTACGCCCAGATTTTCGAAGCGTTTTCTTACGCCCTCGTAGTTGCCTCCTGTGATAATGGCTACGGGATACCCTTTTTTTCGTAACAATTGAATGCTGTATCCGTCTTTGATATTGGCTGTTCTAAACAATTGTCCGTCGGGTTGAATGAATGTGATGGAGGTTGAGAAAACGCCATCTACATCAAAAGCAAAGGCCGTAACATTGCCGAGTAATTCCTTAAAGTTTTTTGTCATTATTTTGATAGGTGTTTAAAATATTTTCGGAAACAAATTTATAGATATTTTGAATATCGGGCTGAGAAGCCAAGAGCTTCAAATGTTCGTTGAGGATTGTCGTGTCGCCACGACGAGCCGGACCTGTTTGGGCTTCAACGGGTGTCAGGTGCGATAATTTTTCAATAGTTTTTTGCAACAACGGCATCCAATCGGCTTTTTCAAATCCGTGGTCTTCTGCCAGCTGATGCCCTATCTTAACCATGTGATTGGTAAAATTATTAATGAAAACACCTGCCAAATGCAGTTGTTTTCGACGGTTGTCGGAAATTGATTTTACTTGTTTCGAAAGGCGATTTGCCAATGTGAGCAAACGGTTGGTGTCTTCTTCGGAAGAACCTGTGATGAAAACAGGAACTTCGTTGAAACATAGGCTTTTATCTTCTTTTGAGAACGATTGGAAAGGATAAAAAACACCGTAACGGTTGGTTTTTTGCTCAAAAATTGTGGACGGCAAAGAGCCCGAAGTATGCACCATCAAGCGATTGTGAAACGGAAATTCGGTAATGTATGTGGGATAAATATTGTCGTTTACCGAAAAAAGATACAAATCGGCACCGGAAATTAATTGGTTCCACTCAGCAGTAACAACCGGAAAGTCGCCACATGGTTTTTGCGAAAAAACTTGTAGCACCTCAATATTTGCTTTTTGCAATGCAATACGCAGATGTGATGCGACATTTCCGCACCCAATGATAACACAATTACGAATCATTATTTTATCCATGACGGTTTTACCAATAAACGAAGTCCGTATTTGTCAGCAAAGATAGTGTAGCTTATGCCGTAAACCGACAAATTAAACGGTGTTTCGGGTGTTTTGATTGGGTGCGTGGTTACAGCACCTAAGATAAATGTTATTTCATTCTGCAAAGAAGAAATTTGCAGGGGCAATAAATGCTTTTGTTGCAATTGAAAAATATGCCGACAGGTTTTCCGATGGTCATACACAAGCAGATAAGACAGTAGATAATCCCATTGTTTGTTCAAAATACAACGATTGATGGAAATCATCAATTGCCGGACAGACGATTGAGGGTATTGAGACGGCTGATATTCGGGTGCATTTTTGAGAATACATTTTTTGTAGAACAGCGGTGCAGACGCTGATGCTGAGTGTGTTGCAACAATTTTCTTTTTTTGCAATGCAATATTTAACGGTTTGTTTTTGTGAATGTCTGCAAACAACATTTTTTGTGATTGGTATTCGGGATGCGAAATATAGAGGGTATCCATCGGTGTTAATTGCTCTCCGTTTATTTTAAACCCGCCGTGTTGGTCGGAAACAGTAACTGTTTGTTGGCTTGATATAAAAAAAATGACTTGTGATATTGGTTGTTTTGTGCCGGCATCCGTAACTTTTCCAAATATACAATGAGGGCGATGCGGTTGGGCATTCAAAACTATTGAAGTCGAAAAAAGCACAGAAAAGAGAATGCGTTTTATCATAAAAATTATTTTTATCAAACTTATAAAAAACTTTGACAGCAAAACAAATTGAGCTTGCAATTTTTATTGTTTCACAAAAAATCAAGGTGGTCGGATTTA